>DASQIB010000001.1:0-1876 GCA_035631795.1 Gemmatimonadales bacterium
GCGGCGCGGTCAACCCGCACCTGGGCCCGATACCGGCGTCGTCGTGCGACGAGCGCCTCCTTCACGCGGATTGCGTCCTGCCGTTGCCGGAGGTCGTGATGCTCGAAGGGCGCGGAGATGTGTTCGATGTCTTCTTCGCGGGCGGACTGCAGATCGACGCTTACGGGAACACGAACCTGGAACGGATCGGCGACGCCCTGCATCCACGCCTCAAGGGGCCGGGCGGCGTTGGGCTGCCGTTCCTGCCGCTTGCGGGACGCGTCGTGATCTACGCGATGTCACATGACCCGCGGACGTTCGTAGAGAAGGTCGACTTCATCAGCGGCCCAGCGCATTCGATCACCGGCCGGGGACCGGCTCTCATCGTCACACCACTGTGCACGATGGACTTCGATCCCCATACGAAGCGAGCGCGCCTGCGCACGCTGCATCGAGGAGTGACCGGGCCACAGGTCCAGGCCGCGACGGGCTTCGACCTAGCGATCTCGGCCGCCGTGCCCGAGACCTCTCCGCCGTCCGCCGAGGAGCTTGTGATCCTGCGCGAGATCGACTCGGACGGGATCCTGAGGAACGCGGCATGAGCCGTTTTGCCGGGCGCGTCGCGATCGTCACCGGAGCTGCGAGCGGCATCGGGCGCGCCACCGCCCGCGACCTGGCGGCCGAAGGCGCCACGGTGGTGGTGGCGGACATCGATCAAGCCGGCGCCGAAAAAGTGGCGGCGGAGATCGGCGGGATCGCCAAGAAGGTCGACGTCACCGACGCCGGTCAGGCGCGTTCGCTGGCGTCCGGCGTGGCGCAAGAACAGGGCCGGATCGACATCCTCGTCTCCAACGCCGGCTGGGATCGCGCGATGCGTTTCATCGACACAGACGAGGAGTTCTGGGACAAGGTCCTGGCGATCAACCTCCGCGGTCACCTCGCCATGGCGCACGCTGTGATCCCCCACATGATCCAGCGCGGATGGGGCCGGATCGTCACCGTCGCCTCCGACGCGGGTCGAGTCGGGTCCACGGGCGAGGTCGTTTATTCAGGCGCGAAGGGAGGTGTCATCGCCTTCAGCAAAGGACTGGCGCGCGAGGTCGCGCGTCACGGCATCAACGTCAACTGCGTGGCTCCGGGCCTCACCGACACGCCGCTGCTCACCGGCATGACCGAAGGCGCCGAGAAGTTGATGGCAGCCATCATCCGGTCGATTCCGCTCGGGCGAGTCGGGAAGCCCGAAGAGGTCGCGCGCGCGATCGTCTTCTTCGCGTCTCCCGACGCCGACTACGTCACAGGCCAGACGCTGTCGGTCAACGGCGGCCTGACCATGCTCTAAGCAAGTTCGAGCGAGCCGGCGGGCCCGTCGATCCGAGCCCGCAGGCGCGGCGCGGGTCCCCCTGACAGGGCGAGCGCGAGGCCGAGGGCCTTCAGCACCGCCTTCACCGGCTTGGGATCCGGATGCTCGGCCTTGAAACGGACTAGCGACACGCCGCCGGGCGCCGTCGTCGAGGGATGGCGCGTGCCGCCCCAGTCGATCAGGAAGGGCACGATCGCCACGCCGGGCATCGCCGGCAGGGTGAGCCGCCAGCGCAGCACCTCGCCGTCGGGGGTGGTCCGGGTCATGTCGTGGATCTCGCCGAGGTCGAAGCCGAGCGCCGCCGCCGTCGCCGCGTCCTGTTCGAGCTGCGACGACTTCGCGAGCCATGCCCTGAGCGCGGGGCGCTCGAGCTGGTCGATCCCGAACGGCCGCGCCCCCGCGGGTGCCGGCTGGTCCGGGTCTGGCCCGATGATCTCGAGATAGTGGCCTGGGCCGAGGGCGAGCAGGAAGTTGCGCGTGCCTCGACCGATGTGCTGCCCTCCGAACGCGGGTCGCACTCCAAGCGACCGCGCCACC
>DASQIB010000002.1:0-14319 GCA_035631795.1 Gemmatimonadales bacterium
GCGGCCTCGAGCCCCGCCGCGATCTTGATCGATAGCCCGTAGAGATGAATGAACCCTTCGGCGTCGCGCTGATTGTAGACGTTGTCCTTGCCGAACGTGGCGTACGAGGGCTGATACAGGGCGTGGGGACTCTCCCGTCCCGCGACGGTGAGGCCGCCCTTGTACACCTTCAAGCGCACGGTGCCGCTCACGCGTTTCTGCGTGCTCGCGACCGCCGCGTCGAGCGCCTCGCGCTCGGGCGTCCACCACCGCCCGTCGTACACCAGGTCCGCGTACCGCAGCGCAAGCTCGTCCTTCAGACGCAGCGTCCGCCGATCGAGCACGAGCTGCTCGAGCTCGCGATGCGCCGCATGGAGCAGCGTGCCCCCGGGCGTCTCATAGACCCCGCGCGACTTCATTCCGACCAGCCGATCTTCCACGATGTCCGCCCGGCCCACGCCGTGCTCGCCCGCGAGGCCGTTCAGCGTCTCGAGCAGCTCGACCGGTCCCAGGGGCACGCGGTTGACCGAAATGGGCGTCCCTTCTTCGAACCCGACCTCCACGATGGCCGGAAGGTCCGGAGCCTCGAGCGGATCGTTGGTCATGACGAAGAGGTGCTCGGGGGGCTCGCGGGCGGGATCTTCGAGGATGCCGCCCTCGTGCGAGCAGTGCCAGACGTTGCGGTCGGTGGAGTACGGCTTTTCCACGGTGGCCTGCACCGGCACGCCCTTCGCCTTGACGTACGCGATCAGATCTTCACGGCCCTGGAACGGCCACTCGCGCCACGGCGCGATGACCTGCAGCTCCGGTGCCAGCGCGGCGTACGTGAGCTCGAAGCGGACCTGATCGTTGCCCTTCCCGGTGCAGCCATGCGCCAGCGCCTGCGCGCCCGCCTGTTGCGCGAGGGCCACCTGACGCGCCGCCATCACGGGACGCGCCATGGCCGTGCCGAGCAGATAGGTGCGGGCGTACACGGCGCCGGCGCGGAGCGTGGGGAAGACGAAGTCGCGGACGAATTCCTCGCGGAGGTCCTCGATCACGCAGTCGACCGCGCCCGACCGTTTGGCCTTCTCGACCAGACCACCGAGCTCCCCTGTCCCCTGCCCCACGTCGGCGGCGAAACACAAGACCCTGGCGCCGTACTGCTCGCGGAGCCAGGGCACGATCGCGGACGTGTCGAGTCCACCCGAATACGCGAGAACCACCAGCGGCCCCATGTCGCGCCCCTCCGTAGGTTTATGCATGTGAGTGCATAAACATACAGCGGCCGAGGACCCTGTCAACGCCCCGCGGAGCCTGGCGCACTCCCGCCGGTGAGCGGATGTTTGCCGGCGCATGTACCCGACCTCCAAGACGTACGACGTGTGCATCGTCGGCTCCGGTGCGGGCGGCGGGATGGCCGCGTACGCGCTCACCAAGGCCGGCGCGGACGTCGTCGTACTCGAAGCGGGTCAGCCTTGGGACAATGCGAAGGACTCGGCCATGCTCGAGTGGCCGTACGAATCGCCGCGACGCGGGGCGTCCACGCCCGAACGGCCATTCGGGGAGTTCGACGCCTGCATCGGCGGCTGGGAGATCCCTGGCGAGCCGTACACTCGCGCGCCGGGCACCGAGTTCAGCTGGTGGCGGGCGCGCATGGTCGGGGGCCGGACCAACCATTGGGGCCGCATCTCCCTGCGGTTCGGGCCGTACGATTTCAAGCGGAAGAGCCGCGATGGCCTCGGGGACGACTGGCCGATCGTCTACGAAGACGTCGCGCCGTATTACGACGAGGTCGACCGGCTGATCGGCGTGTTCGGAAGCAAGGAGGACCTGCCGAACGAGCCGAACGGCCTTTTCCTGCCGCCGCCTCGCCCGCGCTGCCACGAGCTGCTCGTGAAGCAGGCGGCCGACGCGTTGCGCGTCACCTGCATTCCCGCGCGGCTCTCGATTCTCACGCGCCCGTTGAACGGCCGGGCCGCCTGCCACTACTGTGGCCAGTGCAACCGCGGCTGCCGCGTCAACGCCAACTTCACGTCGACGAACGTCCTGATCGCGCCGGCGCTCGCGACCGGCAAGCTCACGCTCCTGACCAACGCGATGGTACGCGAGGTGACCATCGATCGCGCCGGCCGGGCGACCGGTGTCACCTATGTCGACAAAGCCACGGGCGCCGACGTCGGCGTGCGCGCCCGGGTCGTGGTCCTGGCCGCGAGCGCGTGTGAGTCCGCCCGCCTGCTCCTCAATTCGAAGTCCACCCTGTTCCCCAACGGCCTTGCCAACTCGAGCGGCGTCGTGGGTCGATACATCACGGACACCACGGGGACGGATGTGTCCGGGTTCATTCCGAAGATGATGGATCACGTGCCCCATAATCACGACGGCGTTGGCGGCATGCATCTCTACATGCCGTGGTGGCTCGACAACGCGAAGCTCGATTTCCCGCGCGGGTACCACATCGAGGTGTGGGGTGGCACCCACCTGCCGACGTACGGATTCCTCGGCGGCATTCACCGCTACCCGGCCGGCGGCGGGTATGGGAAGCAGCTCAAGGAGGACTATCGGCGCTACTATGGGGCCAGCATCGGCTTCTCGGGACGGGGCGAGATGATTCCCAACGACGACAGCTACTGCGAGCTCGATCCGGCGGCCGTCGATCGCTGGGGGATCCCGGTGCTGCGGTTCCACTGGAAATGGTCCGAGCACGAATACCGCCAGGTGAAGCACATGCAGGAGACGTTCCGGGCCCTGATCGCCGCAATGGGCGGCGAAGTGTTCGCGCCGATGCCGACGCGCGAGCAGGGCTACGGTATCGCGGCGGGAGGCACGATCATCCACGAGCTCGGTGGCGTTCGGATGGGGGACGACCCGAAGAGCTCCGTCGTGAACCGGTGGTGTCAGGCGCACGACTGCAAGAACTTGTTCGTCGCCGACGGCGGACCGTTCGTGTCGCAAGCGGACAAGAATCCGACGTGGACGATTCTCGCGCTGGCGATGCGGACGAGCGAGTACATCACGGATCGAATGAAGCGAGGGGAGCTGTGACCAGCGAGCGACCGGGGCCGAGTGGCGCCTCCTCCGGCTCGGGAGCGTCTGCCGTGACGCACCTCGACCGTCGCGAAGTCCTTGCACTGCTCGCCAGCGCCCCGCTCGCCACGGCGTTTCAATGGGCGCCGGAGTCGGTGCGCGTGGCGGCGGCGCATGCTCGTGAGGCACTCGCTCGCGGTGCGCCGTACGAGCCGAAACAATTCACAGCACACGAGTGGCAAACGGTTCGCGTTCTGGTCGACCTGGTCATCCCCAAAGACGAACGCTCCGGGAGCGCTACAGATGCCGGGGTGCCGGAGTTCATGGATTTCATGCTGGGGGACGATCCCGAGCTCGTTGTCCCCGTGCGCGGCGGCCTGGCCTGGCTCGACCACGAATGTCACGATCGCTACGGCAAGACCTTCGTCGACTGCGGCGACGCGGAGCGGGCCGCCGTCCTGGACGACATCGCTTGGCCGCGCACGGCCCAACCGCAGCACGCCGCGGCCGGGGCGTTCTTCAACCGGTTCAGGGACTTGACCGCCTCGGGATTCTTCTCCAGTCGCATGGGGGTCCAGGATCTCCGCTACATCGGCAACACGTTCGTCTCGGAATGGAAGGGATGTCCGCCGGACGCGCTCGCCAAGTTGGGCGTGCGCTACGAGGACTGACGGGAGATGACGCACACGCGCCTGGGCGTCGGCATCGTCGGCAGCGGGTTCAACGCGCGGTTTCACCTGCAGGCATTCCGGGCCGTACGCGACGCCGATGTGCTCGGCGTGTGGAGCCCGACCGCGACCCACGCAGTGGAAACGGCGGCGCTCGCCCGCCGGCTCGACGTCGGTGAAGCGAGACCGTTTCGGTCCATCGCCGAAATGGCGGCGGATCCGGCGATCGACGCCCTATGGGTGTGCGGCCGGAACGACGCGCGCGTCGGCAACTTGGAGGAGATTGCCGACGCCGTGACCCGGGGCAAAGGCCAGCTGAAGGGCATCGCGTGCGAGAAGCCGCTCGCGCGCAACGTGGCCGAGGCGACGCGCGTGGTGGAGCTCGCGGAGCGCGCGGGCGTCATGCATGGCTATCTCGAGAACCAGGTGTTCGCGCCCGCGGTGACACTGGGACGCGCCATCCTCTGGACGCGGGGCGCGGCGCTCACGGGCCGTCCCTACCTGGCTCGCGCGGCGGAGGAGCACAGCGGGCCCCATATGCCATGGTTCTGGCGGGGCGAGCTGCAAGGTGGCGGCGTGCTCAACGACATGATGTGTCACTCGGGGCTCGTGGTGCGTCACCTGCTGACGCAGCCCGGCGCTTCGCTCTCGTCGGTCCGGCCGGTGCGCGTGACGGGGCACATCGCCAGCCTCAAGTGGACGAGACCCGAGTACGTCGCCCGGCTGCAGCAAGCGATGGGCAAGACCGTCGACTACGCCAGGTATCCCGCGGAAGACTTTGCGAGCCTCACCGTCGAATTCGAGACCGATGACGGCGTCAGGGTCATCGGCGAGGCCACCACATCCTGGAGCTTCGTCGGCGCGGGCCTCCGGCTGTCGGCCGAGCTGCTCGGTCCGGAGTATTCGATGGCGTGGAATTCCCTCGACAGCTCGCTCAAGCTGTTCTTCAGTCGTGAGGTTCAGGGCAAGGCGGGCGAAGATCTGGTCGAGAAGCAAAACGCCGACATCGGGCTGATGCCGGTGGTGGCGGGGGAGGCGGCGGTGTACGGCTACGAAGCGGAGAACCGGCATTTCGTGCGCGCGTTCCTGGGACGGGAAGCGCCCGAGCTCACGTTTCACGACGGGCTCGAGGTCGTCAAGCTGCTCATGACGGCGTACATGAGCGCGGAGCAGGGTCGCACGCTCGACTTTCCCCCGGAAGGTCTTGCCGCGTTCGTGCCCGCCGTCGCAAAAGGAACGTGGAGGCCCGGGACCTAACGCCCCTCGGCCGTCGTGCGTAGCTTGAGGGACCCGCTCCGCCGAGGACACTCGCCATGATTCGCCGCGTCGTACCCTTCACGCTCACCCTCCCGCTCGCGCTCGCCCTGGTGGCGCCGCGGATGGGCGCGCAACAGCCCTCGACCCCCGAGCTGGCCGTCGGGTCGGCGGCGCCCGACTTCACCCTCCCCGGCGCCACACGCTTCGGCGTGCTCAAGGCGCCCATCCACCTCAGCGACTTCAAGGGCAAGACGGTGGTGCTCGCGTTCTTCTACAAGGCGCGCACCAAAGGGTGAACGATCCAAATGCATGCGTACCGTGATCAGTACGCACAGCTGTTTCACGACGGACGGAGCGTGGTGCTGATCGGTATCAGCGTGGATCCGGTCGACACGCTCGCGGCATGGTCCCACGATGACGAGTTTCCGTTCCTGTTCGCGAGCGACACCGGCGGGGTCGTGGGCAAAACGTACGGCGCCCACAATCCGAAATACAGTATGGACATCCGCAACCTCTTCGTGGTGGGGCCGGACGGGAAGATCGCCTACAAGATGGCGCCCTTCCACGAGATCGATCCGCAGTCTTACAAGGACCTCGCGGCCGCGATCGACCGAATCACGCCGCGCGCGACGGAAGGAGAGTAGGCGCGCTAGTTCCCCGCTACCGGGCGGAGCGCCGCTGCGATGTCCTGGTCTGTGCCGGTCCCGGTGTAGGTCACCTTGCCGGCGCGATCCAGGACGACGATGTAGGATGTCGTGGGCGCCTGGTAGGCGCGGACCGCCGCGCCGCTCGCGTCGAACACCACGGGAAACGGCAGCGGGTGGTCGGCGAGGTGGCGTTTGATGGACGCCGGGGATTCGTTCACACCCACACCGATAGCCACAAACTGCACCGACGCACCATAGCGCGCGTGCGCCGCCTTGAGCGCGGGCTCGAGGGCCTTGCACAACGGGCACCACGTCGCCCAAAACTCGAGCAACACCGGCTGCTTGCCGACGAACCGCCCGAGATCGAAGGGCTTCCCATCCAAGTCCTGCACGGCTACCGACGGGCCTTTCGTCCCCAATGGGAGTCCGATGTCCTGTGCCGCGAGTGCCGCCGGCGCCATGAGTGCGGCGATGACCGCTAATCCGAATTTCGTCACAAGACCTGCCCCGCCTTGATGAAGTAATATTCCGCCATCGCCAGCAGGATGACGCCGGCGATCTTCTTGATCCACACCATCCAGACCCCCGCCCTGGGAAGCGTCGCCAGCATGCCTGAGAACACTCCCACCACCACGAGCAGCGCCGTCATCCCCAGCGAGAATACGAATAAGTACACGAAGCCGAGCACTCCGCTCCGCGTGGACGCCACCCACGTGAGCACCGCCGCGAACGCCGGCGCGCCGCAGGGCGCGGCGACGATACCGGAGGTGGCTCCAAGAAGGAACACCGCCGGATACGTGCCTCCGCCCAGGCTGCCCGCCCATCTCATGAGACGTTCTGGGGCGGCCACGGGGATCACGTCGAGCATAGCAAGGCCGAAAATGAGCAGGAGGTTCCCGATCGCGAGCCTGGCCCAAGGACTGGCGCTCACAGTCCCGAAGAGCGATCCCGTAAGCCCGGCGATGAGGCCGAGAATCGCGTAGAACAATGCCAGGCCGGTTACGTACGCGATGGTGAGTCGCGCGGTCCGAGCCCGGGACTGCTGGCCCACGTTCGCACCCGAGAGGATGCCGGCGGTGATCGGAATCATCGGGTAGATGCAGGGGGTCAAGCTCGTCACCACGCCCGCGCCGAACAACGTGACGAGGGCGACCAGCGGATGATCGGTGAGGGTGCCTGACAAGCCGCCGGGCATCTAGAGAACCCACCCCGACCGATAGGTCGGCCGGATGAAGTCGTCAGGCACACGGACGTTCGTCACCTGGCCGGTCGCGGGATTGGTCTCGAGCACGCGCCCGAGCCGCACGGCGAGACAGCCGAGCAGCACCATCGACGTGAGTCCTCCCGCGTGCCCATCGAAGGTCGAGCCCGCCGGGGCGCCGCCCTTGCAGGCCGCGATCCATTCGGCGTACACGCCCGGAGAGCGCGGGTACTTCTGCGCGGGTGGGTGCGCGGTGAGCTCGGCCTGCCTCGCCGGGTCGAGCACCTTCGGGTCATCGCCGTACGTCCCGGCCGTGAGCTTGCCGTTGGAGCCGATCCAGAGCTGTCCACCCCCTCGATCCGCCGGCCAAGCGGCTTCGTCGGCCACTTCGGGCGGGCGCGGCGGATACAGGCTGCCGTCCCGCCACACGACCTTCACTTCGGGTCGGCTTCCTTTCGCGGGGAACGTGTAGGTGATGCGTGAGCCCGCGGGCGCGGTCTCCTTGAAGAGCGGCGT
This sequence comes from Gemmatimonadales bacterium, assembly GCA_035631795.1. GTDB lineage: Bacteria > Gemmatimonadota > Gemmatimonadetes > Gemmatimonadales > GWC2-71-9 > AG41. The sequence continues at coordinate 7,275 of DASQIB010000002.1, forward strand.
GGATTCAGGCTCGATGCGAGATGGGAAGCCCAGATCGAGGGTCCAATACGCCGCGTCCATGATATGGCAGGCCATGTCGCCCAGCGCTCCGGTGCCGAAATCCCAAAAGCCGCGCCACTTGAAGGGGACGTACGCGGGATGGTACGGTCGCTCCGGCGCGGGACCCAGCCAGAGGTTCCAGTCGAGGGTCGCCGGCACGTAGAACTCGTCGAGGGGGCGCTCGATCGCCTGCGGCCAGATCGGCCGGTTGGTCCAGAAATGGACCTCGCGCACCGTGCCGATCGCTCCCGCTTCCACCCACTCCCGGATCTGGCGGGTGCCCTCGCGCGCGTGACCCTGGTTGCCCATCTGGGTCATGAGCTTGGGGTGACTCCGGGCATAGTCCGCTAAGGCCCGTACCTCGCCCATGGTTCGCGCGAGCGGCTTCTGGATATACGTATGCTTGCCCGCCTTGAGCGCGAGCAGACCGGCCGCGGTGTGCGAGTGGTCCGGCGTCGAAATGGTCACCGCGTCGATGCTGTTCCGCTCTTTGTCGAGCATCTCGCGGTAGTCCCGGTAGCGCTTCGCCTTCGGATAGGCCTGGAACGAATCCTCTGCGGCCTTGAGATCGACGTCGCAAAGGGCATAGATATTTTCGCCCTCCATCCCCTTCACGTCGTTCTTGCCCATGCCTCCCACACCGATGCACGCCACGCTGAGCGTGTCGCTCGGCGCTCGCATGCCGCGCCCGAGGACATGGCGCGGGACGACCGTGAACAGACCGGCGGCGCTCAGATCGCCGACGAACCTGCGTCTCGTGATGCGTTTGCGAGCCATGGCGAACTCCCTACGCGGCAGGCTGGAGACGGGGACGGAACAGGAAGGCAAAGATGACGAGGATGGCGAGCGCGCCGATGGCCGGTACCGTCCAGATCGCACGCCAATCATGCAAGCCATCCGGTAGGCGGTACCTGTCCACGACGCGACCGGCGACGACCGTCGCGCCGATGAAATAGCCGAGGCCGTTGGTCACGAGGTTCAAGAACCCCTGCGCCGCGGCGCGGATCTTTGGGCCCGCCTGCTCGTCGGTGTAGATCTGGCCGGCCACGAAGAAGAAGTCATAGCAGACGCCGTGGAGCAGGATGCCGAGGTAGATCAGCCACATGCCGGCGCCGGCGTCGCCGTAACCGAACGCGAGATAACGCACGCCCCACGCGAGCATTCCACCCAGCATGATGGCCTTGATGCCGAACCGCTTCAAGAAGAACCCCAACATCACCATGAACACGATCTCGGACATCTGCCCGAAGGTCTGGATGAATGCCGGGTCGGGAGCGTGAATCTCGTTCAAGAACGGATTCGCCCACGCGTAATAGAATTGCAGCGGAATACACAAGAGGAACGAGCCGATCACGAACACGAGGAACGCACGGTCCCGAAGTAGGGCGAGCGCATCGAGACCGAAGGCGTCGCGCAAGCTGAACGGCATCCCGGCCGCCTTGGGCGGCGTGTGGGGCAGCGCCAGCGAGAAGAGGCCGAGTACCACTGATGCCCCGGCCGCGAGCCGCATCGGAAGCGCGAGGGCATCCGCGCGCAGGAGCTTGCCGACAATGATGCCCGCGACGATCCAACCGAGAGTCCCGAGCACCCGGATGAGCGGGAAATCGCGGGCGGGATCCGGAACGTGGTGGAATGAGATCGAGTTGGTGAGCGACAGGGTCGGCATATAGCACAGCGCGTACAGGATCAACCACGGATAGAAGGTCCCGAACGCCGTACGCGTCGACACCACCCACATCACAACCGCACCCATCAGGTGCAACGCGGCGAGCAGCCGTTCCGTGTCGAGGAACCGATCCGCCACCACGCCGAGAAAGAACGGTGAGACGAGCGCGGCGATCGCGGTCGCCCCGTAGGTCCACCCGACCTGTTGGCCGGTGAAGTGCAGCGTCTGGGTGAGGTACGTGCCCATCGTCACGAACCATGCCCCCCACACGAAATACTGCAGAAACATCATCACCGAGAGCCGAAACCGAATGGTCACGGCGACACGCGGATCTTGATGTCGCGGAACGCCACCCAGTCGCCGTGGTCCTGCAGGCCGATGTAGCCGCTCGTATTGCGCCCGTAATGCACGTGCGGCGCGAACTTGCTCTTCATCACCCGAGCCTCCCAGTCCGGGCTGCCGAGCTCGTACTCGACCACCTTGACGCCGTTGAGCCAATGCTCGACGTGATTCCCCCGCACCAGCAGCCGGACCCGGTTCCACTCGCCGGCCGGCTTCACCACACCGGCCGGTGAGGGATAGATCCCGTAACACGACCCGGCCGCAGTGAGTCGCGATTTCCCGTCGGGGTGCCCGGCGTCGTCGAGCACCTGCATCTCGGGGCCACTCCAGTACGCCGTGGAATCGTCCTCGCTGACCCGGTAGAAGATCCCACTGTTTCCGGCGCGCGAGATCTTCCATTCCAGCACGAGCTCGAAGTTGGCGAACCGCTCGGTGGTGATGATGTCGCCCGCATGGGCCACGCGGGTCAGCGCGCCATCGACGACCTGCCAGCCACGCGGCATCGAATCCATGCGAAAGCCACGCCACCCGGAGGTGGTGCGGCCGTCGAACAGCAGGCGCCAACCGGCGGCACGCTCCGCCGGCGTGAGCACGGGCTCTTGGGATCGCAGTGGGTGCGGAACGGCGAAGCGCAGCGCCGCCAGACACGCGGCCGCGAGACCATATCGGCTCAAATGGGACACTTCGTCTCCTCCGTTACGACGGGAACAATGGGTTACCCCGGGATGCCGCCCAGCTCCTTCAATCGAGTCTGGACGGCGCGGCGGGCGCGCTCGCTGCGCGTGATGACGAGCACCGCGTCATCACCCGCGATCGTGCCGATGATCTCGGTCCACCCCGCGGCGTCGATCGCGAGCCCGAGCGCCTGCGCGCCGCCCGCCGGCGTTTTCACGACGAGTAAGGGGCCGACGCCGTCCACCGACACGAGCAACGTGGGCAACACCTGGGCGAGCTGCGGCCGAATGGCCAGGCCGGCCTCGGGGGGCGGCGCGTAACGTGACGCGCCATCCGGCGCGGCGACCTTGGCGAGCCCGAGCTCGCGGATATCACGCGACAGCGTGGCCTGCGTGACATCGAACCCCTCGCCCTTGAGCAGCTCGCGCAGCTGCTCCTGGCTCGCCACCGTCTCCGAGCGGACGATCTTCAAGATGGCGGCGTGGCGCTGGGTTTTCATGGGGCCGGAATCTAGCCGTGAACCACGCGCCCGGCGATAAGAGTCAAAAGGACGGAGGAGGTTTGCGGAGGTTGGAGGAGGTTGGGGGAGGAAAAAACCGCAAGGTCCGCATCTTTCCCAACCTCCAGCGATCCGATCTCACTCTCGAGCCCCAGCGCGCGCGCGCCCTCGAGCGTCAGCATGCGCAACGCGTCCTCACCCTCGAGGCCCGCGGCCAACGCCTCCGCTCGCAGATCGGCATCTCCGACGCTCACCACCGAATCCGTCCCGAGCCCGACGCGAACACCCGCCCGACGGAAAGCCATGAGCGGTGCCGTGCCATGGGCATGCGCCCGGTTGGAACGAGGGCAGTGAGCCACCGCCGCGCCCGAGTCCCGAAGCATCCCGATGTCCCGTTCATCCACCTGCACGGAGTGGATGGCGAGACAGTTGCCCGACGCCAAGACGCCAAGTTGCAAGAGGTACTCGACTGGTGAACAATCGTGTGCTCGCACGGCGATGCCGCGTGCGGAAAGCGCATCAGCAAATGGTCCCCTACCCTCGCGCACGAACTCGGTCTCCTCGCGTGATTCCGCGAGATGAACCGCGACGCGGAGCCCTTCGCGCCGCGCGAAGTCCGTCGTCGCACGATAGAGGACGTCGCTCACCGTATACGGCGCGTGGGGCGAGACGCCGAGGCGCACTCGGTGAGAGGTGAGCGGTGAGAGGCGCGCGACGGCCTGCTCCAGCTCCTTGAGACTCGCGCCGGACTTCACGGGATCCGGCCCGAACACCTCCTGAAAATAGATCCCCCGTCCGCCGAGCCGGGCGAGCGCTTCGAGGGGCGCGCCGGTACTCCCAGTATCGGCCATGCAGGTGACGCCCGCGGCCCACGCATCGCGCACACCCTGTTCCGCGGAGCGCAAAAACTCCGACGCGCTGGTCGCGTCCTTGAGCGCGCGGATCGTGCGAATCCACGGCGCGAACGCCGACTCCCGATTCTTCCCCGCGAGGTGGGTGAGCTCGAGGTGCGTGTGGCAGTTGACGAGTCCCGGGACCAGCGCGCCTTGCAGGAACTCGAGCCGCCGGGCTCCCTCCGGGGCGGGAAGCGCAGCCGCGGGCCCCACCGCCGCAATTTTCCCGCGGTCGTCAACGAGAACGGCGCCGTCTGCGATGGGCGGCGCCGTTACGGGATGCAGGGAGCTGGCGCGGATGCGCAACATCAGGTGTCGAGTGCTGGGTGCTAGGTGCTGGTAGGACCTAACACCAAACACCTAGCACCTAATACCGGCTTCACGGAGACACGCCGATGCCACCGAACGGCGTGTGCACCGGACAGGCCTGCGTGGGCTCCGTGCCGGGATAGAACCAGTCCCAATGGCGCACGTCCTGGGGACAGAAGGGCGTGGCGAGGTAGCCATTCGACCAGTCCACCTCGCGCGTGATGAGCGAGTCGGGTCGGACCCAATCGGGCGGCGCGGGGCGGCGGTCGTACACATCGCGCATGAACGCCGTCCACGCCGGCGCCACGATGCGGCCGCCGCCGGCGTTGTGCTCGAGAATGCGCTGCTGCAGGTCGTACCCGACCCAGATGCCCGCCACGAGCTCGGGCGTGTAGCCGATGAACCAGGCGTCGGTGTAGTCGTCCGTCGTCCCGGTCTTGCCCGCGGCCGGGAGTGTGAAGCCCGCCTTCCATACCGCGCTGAATGCAGTGCCGCGACGGATCACGTCCTTCATCATGTCCACCATGAGCCACGTGTGCTCGGGATCCATCACCGGCTCCCGCCGGATCGCGGGCTGCCAGAGAATGTTCCCCTGCCGATCTTCCACCCGCAGGATCCCGACCGGCTCAGCGCGAGTGCCGAGCGTGGCGAAGGCGGTGTAGGCGGCGATCATCTCCATGGGCCGCACGCCCTTCGCGCCGATGTGAATCGACGGATAGGGCGGCAGGGGCGTCGTGATCCCATAGCGGCGCGCCTCGCCGATCACCGTCTGCTCGCCGAGCGCCATACCGAGCTTGATGGTCGCCAGGTTGCGCGACAAGTACAGTCCTTCTCGCATCGGGATCAGGCCGAGCGTCGTATCGTCGTCGTCCTTCGGCTGCCACGATGTGGAATCGAGCTGAATCACCGGCGGGTTGAGCGGCGAGTCGTCGAGGATCTCCGTGACCGGATGGCCCGCGCGCACCGCCGCCGAATACACGAACGGCTTGAAGGTGGAGCCCGGCTGCCGGATCGCCTGCGTGGCGCGGTTGTACTTCGAGTCGTCGAAGTCACGACCGCCGATCATGGCGCGGATGTAGCCGGTGTTCGCCTCGATCGCGACGAGCGCGCCCTGGAGATAGGGCGTGAACGGCCCGTGGTCCTCGCCCGACGCCTTGGACGACTCCAGGTATTCGCGATAGGTCGTCCGGCCCGGGAACTTCCCGTTCGAATAGACGCCGGCCTCGATGGCGTCGAGCTGCGATTGCAGCGCCCGCTCGGCCGCCTCCTGCATGTCGAGATCGAGCGTCGTGTAGATGCGGAGGCCGCCTTCGTAGAGGTCCTTCCCGAAGCGCGCGTCGAGCTGCACCCGGAGCCATTCGACGAAGTACGGCGCGACGTCGCCGTAGTTGGTGCGCGTGGAGGTGAGCACGAGGGGATAGGAGCTCCAGAGCTCCGCCTCTTCGGGCGAGAGGAACCCCTGATCGCGCATCAGTCCGAGCACCACGTTGCGTCGCCGCACGGCGCGCTCGGGATGGGTGCGCGGGTTGTAAAACGCCGGGAGCTTGGGGAGCGCGGCGAGCGTCGCCGCTTCGGCGACGTTCAACTGGCGGGCGTGCTTTCCGAAGTAGATCTGCGCCGCCGCCTCGACGCCGTGGGCCCCCGCCCCGAGGTTGATCTGATTCAGGTAGAGTTGAAGGATCGTGTCCTTGGGGAAGTTGTTCTCGATCTCGACCGCCACGCGCGCTTCCTTGAGCTTGCGCGTGAGGGTCTTCTCGCGGCTGATCTCCTCGGGAAAGATGTTTCGGGCGAGCTGCATCGTGATGGTCGAAAAGCCCTGTGCGAAGCTCATCGTCAGCACATCGTTCTTGATCGCGCCGAGGATGCGCCAGTAGTCGATCCCATGGTGCTCGTAGAACCGCTTGTCCTCGGTGGCGATGAACGCCTGGCGCACGGCGAGGGGGATCTCGGTCAACGGCACGACCGTGCGGCGCTCGGCGCCGAGCTCACTGATGAGCCGGCCGTCGGCGGCGAAGACCTTCGACGTCTGAACCTGATGGTTCGGGTTCGCGACCAGACGCGAGATGCTCGGACAGTGTTCGCCGGCGCACACGCGGGTCCACGATCCGTAGGCCAGCCCCACGCCGTACGCGCCCGCGAGCACCGCGACCGCGAGCACGCGGCGGCGGACCTTCGGGTTGTGCCACCAGGTGACAGGCCCGGGAAGAGAGACCGGTGCTGGGATGGACGCCATCGCGTTACAACCTAGTAAAGCGGTCCGACGCTTGCCAGCCGTTGGGCCGTCCCGTACGATTCCGCGCAATGTCGAACCTCTTTGCGGAGCTCGAGTGGCGGGGCTTCGTCCACCACGCCACGCAAAGAATCGGACCGCACCTCGCGGCCGCGAGTCGCACGGTGTACTGCGGGTTCGACCCGACGGCGCCCAGCCTGCAGCTCGGGAATCTCATGCCGATCATGTTGCTGTGGCACTTCCAGCAGGCCGGCCACAAGCCACTCGTGCTGATGGGCGGCGGCACGGGCCTGATCGGCGACCCCAGCGGCAAGCGGAACGAGCGCCCGCTGCTGGCAAAGGAACAGATCCGCGAGAACCTGCAGCGCCAGCGCGACCAGATGAGCCGGTTC
>DASQIB010000003.1:0-16327 GCA_035631795.1 Gemmatimonadales bacterium
TCGAGAATCCGCAGGGCGGCGCGGCGGGCGACCGTAGCGTCGTTAATCCAGCAATCCTTCGAGCGGCGAGGACGGCACGGCGACCTCGCGTCTGGGCATGCGACCCGCGAGGTACGCTCCCCGGCCGGCCTCGACGGCGAGCCGCATCGCGTGCGCCATCGCCACGGGATCCCGCGCCGCGGCGAGCGCGGTATTCATAAGGATCCCGTCCACCCCTTGCTCCATGGTCAGGCACGCATCCGACGCGGTCCCGACGCCGGCGTCCACGACGACCGGCACCTTGAGACGGCGCTTGATCGTGCGGACGCCGTACGGATTCAACAGCCCGAGCCCGCTGCCGATCGGCGAAGCGAGCGGCATCACCGCCGCGCACCCCACCTCCTCGAGCCGCAAGGCCGTCACGAGATCCTCGTTGGTGTAGGCAAGGACCTTGAATCCCTCGCCCACGAGTGTGCGGGCCGCGTCGAGCAGTCCCTGCACGTCGGGAAGGAGCGTCTCCTGATCGCCGATCACCTCGAGCTTGATGAAATCATTGAATCCGGCTTCCCGGGCCAGACGGGCGTAGCGGACGGCGTCCAGCGCCGTGTAGCAACCCGCTGTATTCGCGAGCAGGAAATATTTTCGCGGGTTGAGATGGTGGAGCACGCCCGACTCCTTCGTGCGGTCCAGGTCCACCCGTCGGACCGCCACGGTCACGATCTCCGCGCCCGACGCCTCGATGGCGCGGACCATGGTCTCGTTGTTCTGGTACTTCCCGGTGCCCACCATGAGGCGGGATTGGAAGGTTCGCCCACCAACCGTAAATGGTGTGTCGCGGAGTGCTTCCACGGCGGTACTCATCTCAACCCCCTCCAACAAAGTGCACCAGCTCGATCGCATCACCGTCCGCCACCGTGACACCGGAGAGGTGGGGGCGGCGGACGATGACGCGGTTGTGTTCCACGACCACGGCGCGCGGATCGAGCTCGAGGGACGCGAGCAGCTCGAGGAGGGTGGCACCCGCGGCAACCACGCGCGGCTCGCCGTTGATCGTGACGTCGACGGTATCGGTCATTGCTCCCACCCCTCCAGCAACCTGCCCACGGCTTCCGCCGGGTCGGCCGCGTCCCACAATGCCCGTATGGCGGCGACCCCATGGGCCCCGGCGTCCGTTACCGCCGGGATTCGATCGGTGGAGACGCCACCGATGGCGATGGCCGGGATCCCGAGGCGGGCGATCGCGCCGAATCGCGCGGCCCCCATGGGCGCTCGACCCGGATGGGTCGGTGTGGGAAACACCGGCCCTACTAGAAGATAGTCGGCGCCCGCCGCGTGCGCGGCCTCCGCTTCGGCCAAGTCATGCACCGATTTGCCGATCCACCACTCGGCGGCGAGACCGCGCGCCTCGTCGATCGCGAGACTCGTGTGCCCGAGCTGGACGCCGGTCGCACCGACCGCGAGGGCCACGTCGAGGCGGTCATTGACGAATAGATGGCTAGGCGGATAGGCGGCCAGACGGCTCGCCAATTCAAAATGCTCCAGACCCGAGAGCCCGCGGCCGCGCGCGTGGAAGGCGAGCCGTTCACCGCCGGCGCGACCGAGCAGTCGCGCGACGTCCGGTAAGTCTTTCCGGCGCGCGACCCGTTCATCGGTGATCGCGTGGAGCCGCGGGAGTGCGGCCGGGGAAGGGGAGGGGGAGGGGGAGGGGGACTTCACGAGAACCGCTGACCGGCCTGGGCCCCGCGCCCCCGAACCCAATCGGCGGCGGACATCCGTGGCTTGCCGGCGGGCTGGACCTCGTCGATGGTCACGCCTCCGCGCCCCGCGGTGATTCGTAACCCGCCATCCGTCGTCCGTATCTCGCCGGGTGCACCACTCCCCTCCGCAACGCGGGCGCCGAAGAGCTTCACCTCGCGCCCGTCCAGCTCCGTCCAGGCGCCTGGCGCGGGGTCGAACGCGCGGATCACGCGGGCCACGTGTTCGGCAGGGTCATTCCAGGGAATCCGCCTCGTCTCACGCGTCACCTTCGCCGCATAGGTCGCGCGCGCATGATCCTGCGCGCGCGGCGTGAGCTGCTTGGCCTCGAGTAGCGCAAGCGCTTCGACGAGCGCCTGCGCGCCCATCTCGGAGAGATGCTCCGACAGCTCCCCGCCCGTGACGTCGGGATCGATGTCGTGGGGGATCTGCAGCAGAATCGGCCCCGAGTCGAGACCCGCCTCCATCTGCATGATCGTCACGCCGGTTTGGGACAGACCATTCAGGATCGCCCACTCGATCGGCGCGGCGCCTCGCAACTCGGGCAAGAGCGACGGGTGCACGTTGATCATCCCATGTCGCGGGAGGCCGAGGAGCTCGGGAGGGAGAATATGACCGTATGCCACCACGACGCCGACGTCGGGGGCGAGCACGCGCAGGCGCGCGAGGAACTCGGCGCCCGTCGGGCGGTCGGGCTGCAGCACGGGAACCTCTTCGGCCTGAGCGGCAACCTTGATGGGCGGGGCGACCGACTCCGACCGGGAGCGGCCCTGTGGCTTGTCCGGGCGTGTGACCACTGCGACGACATCGAACCCTTCGCCCAGCAAGGCCTCCAACGAAGGGACGGCGAATTCGGGGGTGCCGAAAAAGACGACGCGCACGCTACAACTCGCCCGCCGGCTCCGGCGTGACCTCCTTCAGGTAGCCCGACTGGCCTTTGCGGGACTTTTTCCACTTGGCGAGCAGCAAGCCCCGCTTCACCGCGCTCAGATGGTCGAGGAACAGCACGCCATCCAGATGATCGATCTCGTGCTGGACGGCGCGGGCTTTGTACCCCGCTACGTCCGTGCGATAGGGCTTGCCGTCGCGATCGAGCGCTTCGAGCGTGACTTGGAGCGGCCGCTCCACCTCTCCATAGATCTCCGGGATCGACAGGCAGCCCTCTTCGGCCACCTCCACGACATCACCCTTGTGAACGATCCGGGGATTGATGAGCACCAGCGCGGGCGGATCGTCTTCACCCACGTCGACCACTGCCACGCGCCGGGCGATGCCGACCTGGTTCGCCGCGAGCCCGACACCCTTCGCCGCTCGCATTGTTTCTAAGAGATCGTCCACGAGGCGGCGCACCTCGTCGTCCACGGTGGCGACCGGCGCCGCGCGTTGCCGGAGGACCGGCGAGCCGAGGAGGTGGAGCTGGCGAACGGTCACTGCGCCTTGGCTTCGACGGTCCGGTTGAGAATGTTGGCGATGTTGGAGCGCTGCACGATGAGGCGCGATTCCGCGCTCCGGATCGTGACCTCGTCGTCCTTCAGATGCACCACCTCGCCGATGATGCCGCCGGAGGTGACGATCCGGTCGCCTCGCTGGAGGGATTCGAGCAGCTGGCGGTGCCGCTCCTGCTGGCGACGTTGGGGACGGATCAGCATGAAGTAGAAAATCGCGATCAGCGCGGCGATCTGAAACCCAAAGACCATGATGCCGCCCCCGGCGCCCTGGCCGGAGGGGGCGAACAGCAGCGCGAACGTGCCGAACGAGTTCATGCGGATCCCGGAGTCAGGTAGCGGCGGCGCCAGTCCGCGGCCCACGAACCGAAGGCGTTCCGCCGGATCGCGGCGCGCATCTGCTCAGCGAGCCGGATCAGGTAGCGAACGTTGTGCAACGAGAGGAGCCGGAGCCCCAGCAGCTCCTCCGCCACGAACAAGTGGCGCAGATAGCCGCGCGAGAACGTCGTGCACGCCTCGCAATCGCACGTCTCGTCGAGCGGCCGTGGGTCGTCGCGGTGCTCGGCGTTGCGGATGTTCACTGGACCATCCGGCGTGAAGGCGGAGCCGTTACGACCGTTGCGCGTCGGCGCCACGCAGTCGAACAAGTCCACGCCCCGCTCCACCGCTGCCACCAGGTCCTCGGGGAACCCCACGCCCATAAGATAACGGGGGTCGGCGGCCGGCAGCCGCGGCTCGAGCGCCTCCAACATGCGGTACATCACGGCCTTCGGCTCGCCCACGGAAAGGCCCCCGATGGCGAGGCCGGTCCAGGGGCGCAGGGCGCCAATCCGGCGCAATCCTTCCTCCCGCAGAGAAGTGTGAATGCCACCTTGGAGGATGGGCCAGAGCGTTTGGCGGCAGGGCGGCAGGGCGGCATGTCCTGTGTCGATGCGCTCCTGCCGCCGTGCCGCCGTGCCGCCCTCTCTCGTCAACTCCTCATGCCTCCGCGCGCACCGATCCAACCACCTCATCGTCCGCTCCATGGCGTCGCGAGCAGTCGCCTCGTCCGCCCCTCCCGGCACCACATGGTCGAACGCCATGGCGATGTCGGCGCCGAGCACCCACTGGATCTCGGTGGCGCGCTCTGGTGTGAGTGTGCGCCGGCTGCCATCGACATGACTCTGGAACTCCACGCCGTCCTCGCTCACGCGACGAAACCCCTCGAGGGAGAAGACCTGGAAGCCCCCGGAATCGGTCAGCAGCGGACGGTCCCATGCCATGAAGCGGTGCAAGCCACCCAGCTTTTCGATCACCTGTTCGCCCGGGCGCACGTGAAGGTGATAGGTGTTCGCGAGCACGAGCGACGCGCCCACGGCCCGAAGGTCGTTGGGTGAGAGCGCGCGCACAGTGCCCTGAGTCCCCACGGGCATGAACACCGGCGTCTCGACGCGACCGTGGGGGAGGGTTAGGGCGCCGGTGCGGGCGGCGCCGCTCCGCGCGCTGACCTCGAACTCGAACATTGACTCGTCGGTATGACTAGAGGATCGCCATTGCATCGCCATAGCTATAAAACCGGTACCGCTCCTTCACGGCCTCCTGGTACGCCGCCATCACGGGTTCGTAGCCCCCGAACGCGCAGGCCAACATCAGCAGGGTCGAGCGCGGCAGGTGAAAGTTGGTCAGCAGCCGATCGACGGCGCGAAATTCATAGGGCGCGTGAATGAAGAGGGCGGTATCTCCCGCGCCCGGCTCGATGGTCCCATCCGGCTGCGCCACGGTTTCGAGTGTCCGGACCACTGTCGTGCCCACGGCCCACACCTGCCCGCCCGTCCGACGTCTCTCGTTGATCACGGCCGCTGTCTCTTGGCTCACCACGTACGCCTCGGCGTGCATCGTATGGCGCGTGAGATCGTCGACCTCCACGGGTTTGAAGGTGCCCGGCCCAATGTGGAGGTCCAACTCGGTCACGGCGACGCCACGCGCGCGCAGCTCGCGCAGGATCTCCGGGGTGAAGTGTAATCCGGCCGTCGGGGCCGCCACGCTGCCGTCGTGCGCGGCGTACACCGTCTGGTACCGCTCGCGGTCCTCGGGCCGGGGTGCGCGACGGATGTAGGGAGGGAGGGGCACCGCTCCGTATTTGTCGAGTGTCCCCCGGGCATCGAGACTACCGATGAACCGGACGCGCCGTACTCCGCCGCCGAGCTGCTCCAGGATCTCGACCGCGCTATCGGCCCCGAACCGGAGCGTACGCCCTGGCTTGAGCTTGCCGCCGGGATGCCCCATCGCGAGCCACGAGCCGTCGGGCAGGGCGCGCACCAGCAACAGCTCTGCATCGTTTCCCGATTCCCGTTTCCCGAACAGTCGCGCGGGAATCACGCGAGACGTGTTGAGGACTATCACGTCCTCCGATGCCACGAGATCGACGAAGTCCGGAAAGCGCCCGTGGCGGATGCTCCCGTTCGAGCGGTCGAGCACGAGCAAGCGGCTCGCGGCGCGGTCGCCGAGGGGGTGTTGAGCGATGAGCTCGGGGGGGAGAGTGTAATCGAAATCCGACGCGTGGTAGCCCATGGGGAGAATTGCGGATTGCGGATTTTGGATTGCGGATTCGAAGCCCGACCGTCCAATCCGCAATCCGCAATCGACAATCCGCAATTGCACTAGCCGTCAAAGATCGTAGGCTGGTCCGCCGTCTTCGGCGGCGTAAATCCAAAGTGTCTATACGCGCCCGTGGTGGCACACCGGCCGCGCGGCGTCCGGGCGAGGAAGCCCTGCTGCATGAGGAACGGCTCGTACACCTCTTCGAGCGTCCCGGGATCCTCGCCGACCGCCGCGGCGATGGTGGTCAGTCCCACCGGGCCGCCCTCGAACTGCTCGATGATGGTCTTCAAGATCCGACCGTCCATGTCGTCGAGGCCGAACTCATCCACGTCGAGTCGCTTCAAGGCCTCGGCGGCCACCTGGGCCGTGATCTTTCCGCCCGCGCGCACCTGGGCGTAGTCGCGCACCCGCTTGAGCAGCCGGTTCGCGACCCGCGGCGTCCCGCGGCTCCGGCGCGCGATCTCGGCGATCCCCGCCGCGTCGGTCGGCACGTCGAGGATCCCCGCGGAGCGCCCGATGATCTGCACGAGGTCGTCGGGCGGATAATACGAGAGCCGCTCGACCAGCCCGAAGCGCGCGCGCATCGGGGGAGTGAGCAAGCCGAAGCGCGTGGTCGCACCGATGAGCGTGAAGCGCTCGAGAGCCATCGGGATCGTCTGCGCGTGCGGCCCGTCGGCGATGCGGACGTCCACGCGGTAATCCTCCATCGCCGGGTACAAGAATTCCTCCAGCGCGGGCCGGAGGCGGTGCACCTCATCGATGAACAGGATGTCCCCGGCTTTGAGCGAGGTGAGCATCCCGACCAGGTCCCCCGGGCGCTCCAGCACCGGTCCAGACGTCGTGCGGATATTGACGCCGAGCTCGCGCGCCATGAGGAGTGCGAGGGTCGTCTTGCCGAGGCCCGGCGGGCCGAAAAAGAGGGCGTGGTCGAGCGGCTCGTGGCGCTGCTTCGCGGCGTCGATCGCGATCTGCAGCGACTCCTTCACTTTGGCTTGGCCGACGAACTCGTCGAGCCGGGAGGGGCGGAGCGCGGCGTCGGTGAGGCGCTCGTCCGGGAGCGCTTCGGGCGTGGTGACTTGGGCCCGAGCGGGGGTCATGCCGCTCGCGTCCCTACGGGCCGCGCCCTCCACCGCACCGGCCGCGCGTCGCGCTCCAGCGCGTGCGGGGTATGGCAAGTGACACACTCGTCCATCGCGTGTGTGGCGGCGTCGGGCACGAGCATGCGGTTGGTCGAGCCGCAGCGCGTACAGATCCACTCGGCGGTCGTGGCCATCGTCATCCGTGAGTGAGGAGTTGCAGCGCCCGTCGCACGAGCGCCTCCGTGTCGCTTCCCGCGTTCCCCCCGCCCCCCCCGCTCCCCCCATCCGCGGCGAGCGCCTGGCGGAGCGCCCGGTCCGCTTCGACGGTGGAATACCCGAGCCGCTCGAGTGCGTGGAGCGCCGCCTCCGTGCCGCCTCCGCTGGGGAGGATCGACGCGTCGATGGTCCCCTCAAACTCGCCGAGCTTGTCGGCCAGTTCAAGCGCCAGCCGCTCCGCGGTCTTTTTGCCGATGCCGGGGACCGAGGCGAGCAGGGCGATGTTTCGCTCCTTCACAGCCCGTACGCCCCGCTCGACGCCGAGCGCCGACAGCAGGGCGATGGCGATCTTCGGACCGATGCCCGTGACGCCGATGAGCCGTTGGAAGAAGCGCCGGCCCGTGTCATCCTCGAATCCGTACAGCGCCCATCCGTCCTCCCGGACGACCAGCTCGGTCGCCAGGCTCACCGCCGCACCCACCGCCGGAAGGCGCTCCATCACGCCGAGCGGGACGACGACCTCGTAGCCCACACCGCCGGTCGTGTCGATCATCACGCGATCGGCGTCCTTGGCGGCGAGCCGGCCCGACACCCGCGCGATCACGACCGGAGGATGTGGGCGAGCGCGACGGCCACCCCGTCCGCGGCGTCGGCGGGCTTGGGAGCCTCCTTCAAGCGGAGCAGGCGGGCGACCACGCTGCTGACCTGAGCTTTCGGGGCGCCGCCGGCGCCCACCACGGTCTTCTTGACCGTGGCAGGCGGGTATTGCGCGATGGTGATGCCCGCTTGCTCGGCGGCAAGCAGGATGACGCCCCGAGCGTGACCCAGGACCAGGGTGGTGTGGACGTTCTTATGGTAGAACGCGTTCTCGAGCGCGAGCGCACTCGGGCGGTGACGGACGATCAACTCGGCGATGTGGGCGTGCAGCTCCTGCAAGCGGCGCGGCAGCGGGCTTCGCCCGGAGAGGCGAATGACGCCGCACTCGACCAGCGTACCCATCCCGGAGGCGCCTCCCCCGTTCGCTGTTTCGATGACACCGTAGCCGGTGACCGACGTCCCGGGGTCGACGCCCAGCACCCTCACGCTAGGCCGTCGCCGCGGCCAGCGCCTCGGCGTCGATGTCGAAGTTCGCCGAAACCTTCGCGACGTCGTCCATCTCCTCCAGCGCCTCGATGAGCTGGAGCAATCGCTTCGCATCCTTGCCGTCCACCTTCACGGTGCTCTTGGGGAGCATCGCGATCTCGGCCGACTGGATCGGGACCTGCTTGCTCTTGAGACGCTCGGTGATCTGATGCAGCTGGTGGACCGGACCCGTAAGAAGGAAAGCGTCGCCGTCGCGGACCATGTCCTCCGCGCCGGCGTCGAGCGCCGCCTCCATGACGGCATCCTCCGCCGCGCGAGCGGCATCCACGGTCACCTGCGCCTTGCGGTCGAACATCCAGGCGACGGAGTTGGCGGCGCCGAGGTTCCCGCCGTGACGTTGGAAGACGTTGCGGATCTCCGCGACGGTCCGGTTGGCGTTGTCGGTGGTCGCCTCGATGAAGATGGCCGCGCCCCCTGGGCCGTACCCCTCGTAGGTGACCTCTTCGTACGTCACGCCCTCGAGCTCACCGGTCCCCTTCTTCACGGCGCGCTCGATATTGTCGAGGGGCATGTTCTCCGCCTTCGCCGCGTCGATTGCGGTGCGGAGCCGGGCGTTTCCGCCGGGATCGCCGCCCCCCTGCTTGGCGGCGATCGTGATCTCCCGAATGAGCTTGGTGAACAACGCGCCGCGCCGCGCGTCGGTGACGGCCTTCTTCCGCTTGATCTGCTTCCACTTACTGTGGCCAGCCATGCTTGCAACTTACCTCGTTCAACGATCCGGGTCGAGCATATCCTCGAACCGCATCCAGCGGCGATAGAAGTACAGATCCACGAAGCCCGTCGGCCCATTCCGATTCTTGAGGACGATGAGCTCGGTCGCTCCCTCCACGCCGTGGCCGGGATTGTACATCTCCTCGCGGTAAATGCCGAGGATCACGTCGGCGTGCTGCTTGATGGCGCCCAGATGCCCGAAATCGTCGAGCGCCGGCCGGGCATTGGGACGCTGCGCGTCGAACCGCGGCAGCTGCGAGACGACGACCAGGGCCACGCGACGCTCGATCGCGAGCGCCTTGAGGCGCTGGAGGACGAGCGCGAGATCTTCGTCCTGTGTCGAGCGCGGCACGCCGCGGGGCGACGGCACGAGCTGCAGGTAGTCGACGACCAGGAGTCCGAGCTGCGGAAGCGGATCGAGCCGCTCCGCGGTCGTTTCGAAGTCCGGCGCGGCAAGGGGCAGGGCGCTCAGGGGCAGGCTGCGCAGGCGTACCGCCGCGCCGCCGATGCTCGCGCGGGCCTGGTCGTTGAGCTTCGCGCTGCGGAGCTCGTCCACGGCGACACGGCCTTCGATCGCGAGCGCGCGCTCCATCAGACGCTCCTCGTCCATCTCCCCCGAAAAGAGCGCCACGCCGGTCCCCTGCTGCGCGGTGCGGAGCGCCAATCCGAGGACGAGCGCCGACTTGCCGGAGCCGACGTCGCCGCCCAGCACCACAAGGTCCCGCCGTCGCAGGCCTCCGCCCAGCATCCGGTCGATCGACGGGAAGCCCGTGGGCACCGTATCGCCCGAGACGTCGCCCGGACGCTGTTGATCCACGCGCTCGACGAGCGATTCCACCGACGGGCGCTTGGGAAAGCGGCGCGTAGTCATCGGCTCAGAGCGCCACCGCGACCGCCGCCCAGCGCTCGCCGGCAACCCCGGTCGCGTGCAGCGCGACGTCGGCGACGAGCTCGCGGCCGCGCAGCCCGAGGTCCACCGAGCGCAAACGGGCACGCAACGTGGCCACCGTGAGCGGATCGGCCGCGGCGATCAGGAGGAGATACCGGTTGGCAGGGGCCTTGAGCGGCCTGGTCAGGGGCTCCGTGGGAGAGACGGGGCAATAGCTGGGATGCTCCGGATCGGACGTGGGGCAGATCTCTTGCGGCATGAAACCGAGCCGCTCGACCCGGGTGGGCACACCATGCTCCAGGCCTACCCCCGGCAGCAGGGCGAACGAATCCGCCGCCACGCTGTCCGATGGAGGGATCGCCCGGAGGGCCAGTCGGTGCGTACCGGCCGCGAGCCGGGCGGGTTTGGGCTCCGCCGTCCCAAACCGGAGCGTGACGCGTCCGTCCTCCACTTCGAGCAGTGTGACGAAGGCGGGCCGGGCGAGCTCGACCGTTGCGCTGTCGGGTACGCCCGGCTTCCCGGCCAGCGGTGTGACGCGCGGTGCGTAGCTCGGATCGGGCCCGAGCATGTTCATGGGCTGTGGGTGGGCGCAGGCGAGTCCTGCCAGGGACGAGGCGCAAGCGAAGGTGCGGACGAGATGTCTGCTCATAGGCTCCTCTCCTTTGCCCTCTATAGATGTATGCGGGCGGAGCGGGCGGCAACGGTAACGGCGTCGCCGGCCTCGGGGCCCAGCACGTCTCGTGCGGGCGCGATGAGTTGCGAGAGCACCAGCGCGGCGGCGGCGGGCGTGGCCCCTTCGAGGTGGTGCCGGGCCGCCGCCAGGGCGCGTTTCAGGGGCGCGGGGAGGGCGAGGCTCCCCAGTCGCGCTTCCAGGGCTTGCAGGCGCCGCCGGTGATTCTTGGCCGATACGGGCCAGGGCGGCAGCAGCGACTCGGCCGTACGCACCACCAGCCACAAAGCGAACAGGCCTTCGCGTTTCGGTCCACGCTCGGCTGCGGCCACGAGCCCGACGAGCCGTTCCTCCGCCGGCGTCGTCGCGGGGGTCACGCGACGAGGCGCTCCACGGCGGCGACGACCTCGGCGGGAGTGATGTCGGCCAGGCAGCGGTGGTGCCCGAGCGGGCAGCTCGCGGTGCCGGTGGCCGAGCACGGGCGGCAGTCGAGGGTGCGCTCGAGGACGAGCGAGCGGGCGCGATACGGCAGGAAGCCGAATTGGGCGACGGTGGGGCCGAACAGGGCGACCACGGGCGTCCCGACACCGGTGGCCATGTGCATCACACCGGTGTCGCCCGACACCACCACCCGTGCGCGCTCGAGCAGGCCGCCCGTTTCCTGGAGCGAGCACTCGCCGGCCGCGCTGATCGCCGCGCCCGCGGCCGCGAGCTGCTGCGCCAGCCCGCGGTCGTCGGGGCCGCCGACCACGATGGGTCGGTATCCGGACGCGCGGAGTCGCTCGGCGAGCGCGCTCCAATGCGCGACGGGCCAGCGCTTGGTGGCATGGGCGGCGCCCGGGGCGAGTGCCGCGACCCGAACGCCCGCCAGCCCCCGCTCCGCGAGCCATTGCGCGGCGCGGTCCCGGGCTCCGGGGCCGAGAGAGAACTCGGGAGGGCCGCCGTCCGGTTGCGCGTCGAGCCGGCGGGCGGCCTCGAAGTACCGCTCGGCCACCGACGTGCATCGCCGGTAGGCATCGAGCTTGGTGCCGATGAGGAGCGCGCGCGCAACCTTCCGCTTGCGATACCCGGACCAGTGGCAACGTACGAGCAGGCGCAGGCCGACGCTCCGGATGTTACCGTGGAGGTCGAGCCCGTGCGTGGGCGCGAGCGCCCGCAACCGGCGCGCCAAGTGCCGAATCGGCTCGTCGGGCTCGAGCGCCACGACCTCGGCAAGGTGGGGGTTGTCGGCGATGAGCGGCGCCATCGCGCGCTTCGTCACGTAGACGAGCCGCGCCTCGGGATGGCGCCGGGCGAGTGCGCGCACGAGCGGCGTGGTGAGTAGGATGTCGCCGATGGAGCTGAAGCGCACCAAGAGGACGCACAGCACGTCGCGAAATTAGGTGCTCGTTGCCCGGGTTCGCCAGTCGCCATTAGCTTTTGCGGTATGCCGCGGCCGAAGACCATTCTCTGGGTGGACGACGAAGTCGACGGGCTCGCCGCGCACCGCCGCTTCCTCGAGGACCAGGGTTTCACGGTGGCCGCCGCGTCCCACGGGGATGACGCGCTCGCGCTGCTGCGCCGCCAGGCGTACAGCATCGTGCTGTTGGACGAACAGATGCCGGGGCGCCGCGGGCTCGAGCTGATCGGGGAGATCCGGACGATCGATCCCGCGATGCCGGTGGTGATGGTCACGCAGAGCGAGGACGAGGGCACGCTGCGCGAAGCGATCGGCATCGAAGTGGACGACTACCTCGTGAAGCCGGTTCAGCCGCGGCAAATCCTCTCGGTGATCACGCGCCTGCTCGAAGGCGACCGCATCCGGCAGCAGCGGCTGGCGCGCGACTTCGTCGCGCGATTCCGCGAGCTGGAAGGACGTCGCGGCGCGACGCTCGCGTGGCGCGAATGGATCGAGCTGGTGGCCGAGCTGGCGCGCTGGGACGTGCGGCTCGCGGCGTCGAACGAGCCGGGTCTGTCGGAGGCGCTCCGCGCGCTGCAACGCTCGCTCCGCAAGGATTTCGCCGAGTACATCGCGCGCCAGTACCCGCGCTGGCTCGCCGCTCCCGAAGGGGATCGCCCGCCGCTCTCGGTGGACGTGGGCGCCGAATTTCTCGTCCCGGTGCTGCAATCGACGGGGCGCGTGCTCTTCATCGTGGTCGATTGCCTGCGCCTGGACCAGTGGGAAGTCCTGCGCGAGCTCGTGACGCCGCTGTTCGACGTGGAGGAATCCCACTACTACGGCATCTTGCCGACGGCCACGCCCTTTGCCCGCAACGCGATCTTCTCGGGGCTGTTTCCGATGGAGATCGCCGCCCGCCATCCCGAGTGGTGGGGTCAGGCGTCGGACGAGGAAAGCCTCAACGCGCACGAAGCGGAGCTCCTGACGGAGCAGGTCAGCGAGCTCATGCATCGGCCGGTCCCGGTGCGCTACGAAAAAGTGTTCAGCTCGGGTGAGGGCGACCTGCTCCGTCGACTTCCCGCGCACCTCGCGCAGGACGGCGTCACGGCCCTCGTGTTCAACTTCGTGGACCAGTTGACGCACGGCCGCTCGGAGAGCGCGATCCTCTACGAGGTGGCGCGAGATGAGGCCGCGCTGCGAAGCCTCACGCGCACGTGGTTCGAGCGGTCGCCGGTGCTCGCCGCCCTGCGGGAAGCGGAGCGTCGCGGCGTGACCGTATTGCTCACCACCGATCACGGGTCCATTCACTGCGAGACGCCCGCCACGGTCTTCGCCAAGCGTGACGCCACTGCCAACCTGCGCTACAAGTTCGGCGAGGACTTGAAGAGCGAGGATCCACAGGCGGCGATCCAGGTCGAAGACCTGAAAGGCTTCGGCCTCCCGGGCATGGGCCTGGGCGTGCGGCTCCTCCTGGCGACGTCGGACCGGTTCTTCGTGTATCCCACCAAGCTACGCGAATACCAGGCGCGCTATCGCGGCTCGTTTCTGCATGGCGGCGTCACGCCGGAAGAGATGATCCTGCCGGTGGCCTTACTCACGCCTCGGGGACGGGGGGCGGGTGGTGCGGGCGGGGGCGCGGGAGGGGGAGGCGGCACCGGGTCGAGTGGAGGCCGCCGCTAGCATGGGCCGCAGCGCCCGCATTATCGGCCTGCTGCGCCCGTACTCGCTGCTCTTCGCCGTCAACATGCTCACCACGGTCCTCGCGTCCGTCCTGGACGGCGTGACGTTCGTGCTGCTCATCCCTTTCCTTCGCACCTTTTTCGGACAACAGGCGCTGCCCGCCAGCGGCGGCACCACTGTCGAGACCATCCTCGGCAAGGTCGTGGGCCCGCTCCTCGTCGGGGGGAACCCCACGGCAGCGGTGCGGAGCGTGGCGCTGATGGTGCTCGTGACGCTCGTCGTGAAGAACGCGGCCCTCTACGCCGCCGCGATGAGCAGCGTGGCGATCGAGGAAGGTGTCGTGCGCGATCTGCGCGTGCGCGTGTTTCGCCACCTCCAGACCCTTCCGCTGGGGTTCTTCCAGCGCACGCGGGGCGGCCAGCTGCTGGCCCGTGTCGTGTTCGACACCGACCAGGTGAAGAGCGCGGTGACCGCGGCACTCGCGCAGTTCCTCAGGAACGTCAGCCTCATGGTGGTCTACCTCGTGATCCTGCTCGGCCTGTCGTGGCGTCTCACGCTCATCGCGCTCGTCCTCGCGCCGGTGCTCGTGCTGATCATCCGACCGGTGGTGGCGCGTGTGCGGCGCCGCTCTCGCGCCCAGGCCGACGACCGCGGCGAGCTCACGAGCCTCGTGAGCGAAATGATCGGGTCCGTCAAGCTGGTGCGTGCCTACGTGGCCGAGGCGTTCGAGGTGGGCCGCTTCAAGCACCTGGCCGACGTCTACCGGAATCGGGTCTTCGGCACCCAGGCCGCCTCGACGCTCACGAGCCCGATCAGCGAGATCTTCGCGGGCGTCGTCCTCGTGCTCCTGCTCCTGTTCGGGATCAGCCAGCTGCGACCCGAGGTGTTCATCGCGTTCATCGTGGTGGCACTCCGGCTCATGTCCCCGGTGAAGGCGGTGGCGCAGTATCCCACGATCATGGCCGGTGCGGTGGCGGCCGCGGACCGCGTGTTCGAGGTCCTGGACCTGCCGTCCGACGAGGGCGACGTCCCGGATGCCATCCCGGCGACGTTCCACGACCGGATCGAGTATCGCGGGGTTTCGTTCTCGTACGACGGCGGGCCGCCCGTGCTGCAGGACGTGAGCCTGGACGCGCGCCGCGGCCAGGTGGTCGCCATCGTCGGCCCGTCCGGGGCGGGGAAGACGACGCTCCTCGACCTGTTGCCGCGCTTCTACGAGCCGACGGCCGGGATGATCCTGATGGATGGTGTCCCGATCTCGCGCTTCCAGCGTGCGAGCCTGCGGGGCTTGATGGGGATCGTCTCGCAGGAGACGATCCTGCTGAACGACACCGTGCTCGCGAACATCTCCTACGGCCGCGGTGATTTCACGCGGGCTCAGGTCGAGGCGGCCGCGCGCGTGGCGAACGCGCACGACTTCATATCGCAGCTGCCGCACGGCTACGAGACGCTGCTCGGCGAGCGCGGCACCCGGCTCTCCGGGGGAGAGCGCCAGCGCATCGCGATCGCCCGCGCGCTACTCCGCGATCCGCCGATCCTCATCCTCGACGAAGCGACGAGCGCGCTCGACATGGAGTCCGAGCGCCTCGTGCAGGAGGCGATGGATCGGTTGATGGCGCACCGGACCACGTTCGTCATCGCGCACCGGCTCGCCACCGTCCAGCACGCCAACGTGATCGTCGTGGTGGCCGACGGGCGGATCGTGGAGCGCGGCACGCACGCCATGCTGTACGACGCGGGCGGACTCTACCGGCGCCTGTACGACATGCAATTCCGCTCCTGACATGATCTCCGGCTTCACCATCGTCCGGAACGCGGTCCGGCTCGACTATCCGATCGTTCCGGCGATCCGGTCCATCCTCGACCTGTGCGACGAGGTGGTCGTCAACGTCGGACGCTCCGACGACGAGACCCGCGACCTCGTCGCGGGCATCGCCGACCCGCGGGTGCGGATCCTCGACACCGAGTGGGACTTCTCGCGTGGCAGCGGTGTGCTCGCGCGCGAGACGAACCGCACGATGGCTGCGTGCCGCGGTGCGTGGGGCGTCTACATCCAGGCGGACGAGGTCCTGCACGAGGCGGGGGCGAGCGTTCTGCGCCAGCGGCTCTCCGAGTGGGATCGCGATGCGCGGGTCGAAGGGCTGCTCGTGGATTATTTCCACTTCTACGGTGACTTCGTCACGGTCGCGACGGACCGGCACTGGTATCGGCGCGAGGTGCGCGCCGTGCGTCTCGGCCAGGATATCCGGTCGTACCAGGACGCGCAGGGCTTCCGGGTGGGTCCGGGAGAGCGGCGGGTGCGGGCGCGCTCCACCGGCGCGCGCATGTTCCATTACGGCTGGGCGCGCCCGCCGCAGTCCATGCGGCAAAAACTCCTGGCGTCGCAGGAGGTCTTTCTGGAGGAAGTGGATCGCATCGCCGCCCGCGTCGCCGACCAGCAGGCGCTGTACTGGACACCGCTGCTGCGCCGATTTTCGGGGACGCACCCGCGCGTCGCGCAGCCCTGGATCGCCGCGCGGGACGGCGCCCACACGGGCGGGGGGCCCACCGTGGGGCCGCGGCACCTGCGGCTCGGGCATCTTCGGCTCTACCTCTCCGACTGGATCGAGCGGCTCACGGGCGCCCGCCTGTTCGAATACCGCAACTACGTCGAGGTATGACCGCCCGTCCGTTCGCGGGCTTGCGGGTCGTGCTGGTCGCCGCCTTCAACCGTCGGTACCACCGCAGCGCTCTGTCCCTCGCTTCCGCACTGGAGTCCCTCGGCTGCGAAGTGCAACGCTGCGAGGAGCGGTGGCGCGGATT
>DASQIB010000004.1:0-3223 GCA_035631795.1 Gemmatimonadales bacterium
AGGCTCGCATCGCGCCGCGGGTCCCGGCAAATCGCGCACGGGTCCTCGTCGGTGAGGGTCCCGCACACCCCACACGCGATCACCCGCTCGCGCACGCTCCGGATCGCCTCCGCCAGGCGCGTCGCGGTTTCCGCCGGCTGCTTCAACAGGAAAAACGTGAGCCGCTGCGCCGTCTTCCGCCCGATCCCGGGGAGCTTGGCCAGCTCCGTCACGAGATCTTCGATGGCCCCCCCCGGCACGTGTGTCTAGAGCGGCAGCTGAAACGGGAACGGCAGGCCCGACGTGAGCTTCTTGACCTCTGCCTGGTACAGCTCGGCGGCGCGCTGCTGCGCTTGCGAGACGGCGGCGAGCACCAAGTCCTCGAGCATCTCCATATCCCCCTGCGCCACGGCCTGGGGATCGATCTTGATGGCGCGAATCTGGCCCCGCCCGTCCGCCGTGGCGGCCACCATCCCGCCGCCCGCCGTACACGTCACGCTCTGCTGGGCCAGCTGGGACTGAATCTCCGACAACCGAAACTGCATTTGCTGCCCCAGCTGGAGCAGGTTGGATAAATCCGCCATACGTCGAAAGTTACCCCTCGCCCAAAGTGGTCGCAAGCTACTCCAGCAGCTCCAAATCTAACGCGTCCACGGCGGCCGACAGGCCCGGATCTTTCGCCCGCAGCGCCTTCAACCGTTCCGCGCGCGCGCCCTCCTCCGTGAGCCGGCCCGGGCGCGGCGTGGACCGCTCCGCGCTGCCCGCTCCCTCAAGCTTGATGCGAACCGGTCCGTTTACGTAACGGCCCACCAGCTGACTGAGCGCGTCCCGCTGTCGCTCGAGTCCCTCCGCGTGAACGGGGTTCGGATCGAGGGGACGGATGCCCACCGTGGCGCCGTCGATCCCCACGACTTCCGCGCGCTCGAGCAAGGCGCCGAGCATCGGGCTCTTCGCGCGGGCGTCGTCGACGAGGCGGGGCCAGAGATCCCGGAGTCTGTCAACCGTGAGCGGCCCGCGTTCCGGCTGTGCAACTGCGGCGGTGGGGCGGTCAGGCGGACGGGAGTCGCGGAGCTGAGGCACACCGACGTCCGCGGAACCACTGGACCGCCCGGCCGCCTGACCGCCGCCCTTGCCGAGCGCTCGGATCACCTCCTCGAGTTCCACCGTCCGAGCCATCATCGCCCACCGCAGCAACAGGAGCTCGACCGCCAGGCGCGCATTCCCGCTGGTGCGGAGCTGGGGCTCCAGCTCCGTCAGCACGGCGAGCAGCCGGATGAGATCGGGCGCGGGGAGCGGCGAGCGATACCGCTCGACGAGCGCCGCCATCGCCTCGGTAAGCCCCTCGGGCTTGCCACCGAGATTCGCGAGCAGCACCGCCCGCAACGCCTCGCCGGCGCCGATCACGAACTCGCCCAAGTCGGCCCCTTCGTCCACCAGCCGCTCGACGAGCGGGAACACCGCCTTGGCGTCCCGCTCGGCGACCAGCCGCAGCAGCTCCCCATACACATCGTCGGAGATGAGGCCGAGGACCTCGCGCACGCGCGCCGCGGTGACGGGTCCGTCACCGAACGACACGACCTGATCGAGAATCGAGAGGCCGTCACGCATGCCGCCGTCGGCGCTGCGCGCGATGAGATGCACGGCGTCGTCATCGGCGGCCAACCCTTCGGCCGCGAGTACCTGCTTCAGGCGGTCCACGATCGCGTGTGGGCCGATGCGGCGGAAGTCGAACCGCTGCAGGCGGGAGAGGATCGGGGCGGCGCTCTGCGCGATCTTCTGCGGCTCCGTGGTGGCGAAGACGAACACGACGCGCGACGGTGGCTCCTCCAGGATCTTAAGGAGCGCGTTCCACGCCTCGCGCGTCAGCATGTGCGCCTCGTCCACGATGTAGACCTTGTGGCGCCCCTCGGCGGACGCGGCGTACATCGCGCGCTCCCGAAGATCGCGCGCGTCGTCCACGCCGCGGTTCGAGGCGGCGTCCAGCTCGACGACGTCGAGGTTCGCCGCGCCGTTCCAGATGCGGATGCAGGAATCACATTCGCCGCAGGGCTCGCCCGCGACTCTCGAGGTCGTCGGCCGCTCGCAGTTCAAGGCCATGGCGAGGATCCGCGCCGCGGTGGTCTTGCCCACGCCCCGCGGCCCCGCGAAGAGATACCCGTGGGCCACGCGCTTGCCCGCGACGGCGCCGCGCAGGGCGGCACCGACGTGCTCCTGGACGATGAGATCGGCGAACTTCTTCGGACGGTACTTGCGGGCTAAAGCAATCATCGGGTGAAATCTACTTCAAATGTCGAATGTAGAATGTCCAATGTTCAATGCTCATTGAACATTGATCATTGATCATTGAACATTGGACGTTGAAATGCCCCAGGCACCCCGCAACGACGCCCAACATCGCTTAGCGCTGCTCCCTGCGGGGGCCTGACGCGGTTCACGACTGGACGACCTGCGGACCTGGGGCATTGAAAGCTAGTCAGACAGCCAATCGGAGAACAGTGATCAGACGCACAGTGGTGAACAGACGAACAGGAAGCGTCCTGTCCACTCGGGGTTACGGCCGCGGGCATCCCGACTGCTCGAAGCGCCGCTCCACCGAGTCGACTTTCGCGTAGAGGATCTGGTCGCGAATCGAATGCGACGCGTCCAGCACGCCCGCGTTCCGGCGCGCCGTATTGTACGAGCTCCAGCGGTTCTCGACGTCCGTCAGGCCACGCGCCAGGCCGGCGCAGGGCAGTTGGCCTCTCGCGTACAGTGCCGCACGCTCGCTGAAATTGCTCACCAGTGTCACGAGCGAATCGCCGATGACGTCCAGCCTCGTCAGTGACGGCGGAGGCGGCGGAGGAGAGATGGGTCCGGGTGCGGCGGCGGGCGCGGCGGGCGGCGTCGACACGGGCGGCCGCGCCGCGGGTCGGGCCACCGTCTTTGACTTCGGCGGCGGCTGCGGCGACGACCGGTGGAATTTGTTCCGCAAGGCCCACACCTTCCCAGCCGTCGCCGACACGGTCGCCGTGATGCCCGACAACTTGCTCTTCACGGTGGACCACTCGGGCAGCGAAGGCAGCTCGGGCTGAAACCACCAGTACGCGCCCCCCGCACCGGCTCCGAGGAGCAGCACGAGCAACGTCAACCAGACCTTGCGCGGGATGCGGCGCCGGCGAACGGGGCGCCGGGGCTCGGGCTCGACGGGTTGCTCCGGCTCCGCCTCCCGGTCTTCGAACTCGTCGGGCCAAATTGGCTCCGTCGG
>DASQIB010000005.1:0-19577 GCA_035631795.1 Gemmatimonadales bacterium
GAGTTAAGATTTCACTCCCATGGGCGGAAAACGGAAGCCCCAACCCGATCCGCTGAGCAAGTACCGCGCAAAACGGTCGCTCGACCGCACGCCGGAGCCCGGCGCCCGCCCGCCCGCTCCGGCCCCCGCGCCGGGCGGCCTCTTCGTCGTCCACATGCACGCCGCCCGGCGGCTCCACTGGGATCTGCGCCTCGAGATGAACGGCGTGCTCACCTCCTGGGCGGTCCCCAAGGGCCCCTCACCCAATCGCGCCGACAAGCGGCTCGCGGTCCACGTCGAAGACCATCCGCTCGAGTACGGTGACTTCGAGGGGGTGATCCCGGAGGGCAACTACGGTGCCGGCGCCGTCATCGTGTGGGATCGCGGACGTTGGGTACCTCTCGAGGATCCTGAAGAGGGGATGAGAAACGGGAAGCTCCTCTTCGAGTTGCGCGGCTACAAGCTCAAAGGCAGGTGGACGCTCGTGAAGCTGAAGAAGGGGGAGAAGGAATGGCTGTTGATCAAGGAGAAAGACAGCTACGTCTCCGACTCGAGCGAGCTCCCGCCTGAATCGGTCCTGTCCGGCCTGACCGTCGAGGAGTTGAAGGCAGGGAAAGACCGCGCGGGGCCCGTGGTGAAGGAGCTCCAGCGCCTGAAGGCTCCTCGTCGGGCCGTCACGCTCGAGGAGGCCGGGCCGATGCTCGCCGAGACGCGGGAGCAGCCGTTCTCAAAGCCGGGGTGGCTGTTCGAGCTCAAGCTCGACGGGTATCGCGTCCGCGCGGGGAGGTGGCCCGAAGGAGACGAGGCGCGACTCGTCACCCGCAACGGGCACGACATCGCGGCCGGCTTCCCCGAAATCGCACGCGCGATCATGGCCCTTCCGTATGAAGGGCTCGTTCTCGATGGCGAGCTGGTGGTCCCGGACGAAGCGGGGCGACCCAGCTTTCAGCGCTTGCAGAACCGCGCGCGCGTGGGTCGGGCGCTCGAGGTGCGGCGCGCGGCGGTCGAATCGCCGGGCGTGCTGTACGTCTTCGACCTGCTCGCGTTCGAGGGGTACGACGTACGGCCGCTGCCGCTCGAGAAGCGCAAGGCACTCCTCGAGCGGATCGTGCCCGGTGTCGGCCCGATCAAGTACATCGAGCACTTCGAGAAGAACGGCGAAGCGTTGTACGAGCAGGTCGTGAAACTCGGTCTCGAGGGGATCGTCGCGAAGAAGGCGGACTCTCCGTACCGCGCCGGCCGTTCGCCCAACTGGCTCAAGATCCGCGCTGACCGGACCGACGACTTCGTGGTCGTGGGGTTCACACGTCCCAAAGGCTCGCGCTCCGGATTCGGCGCGCTCGACCTCGGCGCTTACGAGGACGGCAAGCTCGTCTATGCCGGACGGGCCGGAAGCGGCTTCACCGATAAGGAGCTCAAGGACGTCACCGCGCTGCTCGAGCGCGGCATTCGCCCGACGCCGCCGTTCACCGGACCGGCGCCGCCGGACGACGGCCACACGTGGGTCGAGCCGACGCTCGTGGTCGAGGTACGGTATAAAGAATGGACGAATGAGGGACTGTTACGGCAACCGGTGTTCGTCAGGTTCCGGGATGACAAGCCAGCCACCGAGATCGCGAAAAAGGGAGTGGGGAGTGGGGAGCGGGACCTCGAGGTGCCAGCGGAGAGTCCCACTCCCCACTCCCCACTCCCGAGAGAGGTGAAGTTCTCCAACTTGGAGAAGGTCTTCTGGCCCGACCAAGGCTACACGAAGGGAGACCTGATCGAGTACTACCGCGCCGTCGCTCCCTGGCTGCTTCCGTACTTGAAAGACCGACCGGTCGTGCTCACGCGATATCCGGACGGCATCGGCGGCAAGTCCTTCTTCCAGAAGGACGCGCCGAGCTTCGTTCCCGAGTGGATGCGGCTGGAGCGGATCTGGAGCGAGGACACGCAACGCGAGATCAGCTACTTCGTGTGCGACAACGTCGAGTCGCTGCTCTACATCGCCAACATGGCCTCGATCCCGCTGCACATCTGGGGGAGCCGAATCGCCTCGCTCGAGCAGCCCGACTGGTGCATCCTGGACCTCGATCCCAAAGAGGCGCCGTTCGCGCACGTCGTGACGATCGCGCGCGCCACCAAGACGCTGTGCGACGACATCGGCCTGCCGTGCTTCATCAAGACGAGCGGCTCGACGGGGCTCCATGTCCTGCTTCCGCTCGGCCGTCAGTGCACCTATGAGCAGGCCCGGACGCTGGGCGGCCTCCTGGCCCGCGTGATCGCCGCGGAGCTGCCCGAGATCGCGACCATCACGCGCCAGGTCGAGAAGCGGGGCGCCCGCGTGTATCTGGACTACGTGCAGAATGGCCACGGCCGGCTGCTCGTGGCGCCGTTCAGCGTCCGGCCGCTCCCGGGCGCGCCCGTGTCGATGCCGCTCAAGTGGAACGAGGTGACACCAAAGCTCGACATCCGGAAGTTCACGATCGGAAACGCCCCGGCGCGGATGAAGAAGCTGGATCAGGACCCCGTGCGCCCGGTGCTCGACCTGAAGCCCGACTTGGTTCACGCACTCGAGCAGCTCAATGATCGCCTCGGCTGATGTACGGGTCGACGACGTGTCGGGGCTGCTGCTCCGGCCCACGGACGCGCGGCTGCTGTACATCCTGGCGCATGGCGCCGGAGCGGGGATGCGGCATCCGTTCCTGGAAACGATCTCGCAGCGCTTGGCGGCGCAGGGGGTCGCGACCCTGCGGTATCAGTTTCGGTATATGGAGCAGCGGTCCCGGCGGCCCGATCCTCCCGCCGTGGCCGCGGCGACGGTCCGCGCAGCCGTCGCCGAGGCCGCGCGCCTGGCGCCGGGACTCCCGCTCGTCGCCGGCGGCAAGTCTTTCGGCGGGCGCATGACCTCCACCGCTCAGGCCGAGGAGCCGCTGCCGGGCGTCCGAGGCCTCGTCTTCCTGGGGTTTCCCCTGCATCCTCCGGGGCGGCAGGACGACCAGCGGGCGGAGCACCTCGCGCGGGTGACCATTCCGATGCTTTTTCTTCAGGGCACGCGGGACGAGTTCGCGGACGTGGCGCTGCTGCGGCACGGTGTGAAGCGCCTTGGTGACCGCGCCACGCTGCATCTGGTAGAGGGCGGGGATCACTCATTCAAGGTGCCCAAGAAATCAGGGCGGAGCGAGGGGGAAGTGATGGGGGAGCTTGCGAGGGCGATCGTGACGTGGTCTGTGAAGCTTGTGAAGGATGGTGGATGACAATGTACTGGATCGTAAAGACCGAGCCGTCCACGTATAGCTACGACGACCTGGCGGGCCAGAAGACGGCCGTGTGGGACGGGGTCAAGAACAATCTGGCCCTGAAGCATCTGCGGGAAATGAAGCCCGGCGACCAAGTGCTCGTGTACCACACCGGCGACGAGAAAGCCGTCGTCGGTGTCGCAAAAGTGGTGTCACTTCCCTATGCGGACCCGAAGCAGAAGGACCCCAAGCTCACCGTCGTCGACCTGCGGGCCGAGGGGAGGCTGCCGCGGGCGGTGTCTCTCGCCGAAATTAAGAAGGACCGGGCGTTCGCCGACTTGGCGCTCGTGCGGATAGGCCGGTTGTCGGTGATGCCGGCATCGGCCGACCAATTCAAGCGACTGCTCAAGCTCGGCGGTCAGAGGTCGTGATTGACGGACAACGAACGACGGAGAACGAATCATGGGTAAGGGAGATCGTCGCACCAGGCGCGGCAAGATTTACCGGGGCACGTACGGGATCAGCCGTCCCAAGAAGAAAAAGAAGACGCCCGAGAAGCCGGTCGAGGGAGCGAAGACCGGGAAGGGCGAATCATGAGATTGTTGTTCGTCGCCGGGCTGGCTCTCTTCGGCGCGACGCGCCTGACGGCGCAGCAGGATGACCGCTGGCAGATCACGCTGAACAGCGGGACCATCATGTGGGAGCTGCACCTCGTGCGACTGCAGGGAGACACGCTCGTCGTGCGCCATGACGATTCGACGTACCGTTACCCCATCATGCAGCTGGACGAGCTGCGCCTGGTGCGGAAGTCCGAAGCGCGCCGCACCGCCGATCGAAATCGCTACGGAGCGGCGTTGGGCGGCGCGGATGATGAGGTGTACCGGCTGACACTCGACGACAGGAGCGAGCGACGACAGCGGCTGGAGCAGGTGTTCAAGGATCACCCGCCGGCCGTGCCGGTCCAGGGGTACGAGGCGCTCTGGCAAATCACTCTCAAGAACGGGACGATCGTCTGGAACCTCCACCTGTTGCGGCTCGAGCACGACACGCTCGTGTTCCGGCAGGACAGCGCGACCGTTCGGTATCCGTTGATGGGGGTCGACGAGCTGCGCCAGGTACGGGCCGGTGAGCACGAGATCGGTCCGGTGGCGGCGGGCGGGCGCTATGACGGCGCCGCCAACGGGTCCACGGATATGGTCTACCAGCTCACCCTGCTGGACCGCGCGGAGCGGCGCAAGGTTGTAGAGCAGATCCTGCGGGCGCGTACCGTTCCCGAACCATGACCGGCGGGTCCGACGGTTCTCCGGATCGTCGGATCCTCCTCGCCGATGCGGACGCGTTCTACGTCGCCGTGGCGCGGCTCGCGGATCCCGACGGGGCGGGCAAGGCCCGGCTGCTGATCGTCGGCGGATCTCCCGACCATCGCGGCGTCGTCACCTCCGCGTCGTACGAGGCGCGTGCCTACGGCGTGCACTCGGCGATGCCGATGGCGCGCGCGGTGCGCCTCTGCCCCGGCGCGACGGTCGTGCCCGTCCCGTGGGAAGCGTGCGCGGACAAAAGCCGCGAGATCGGCGCGGTGCTGCGGCGGTTCACCCCCATCGTGGAGCAGGCCTCGAGCGACGAGTTCTACCTCGACCTGACCGGCACCGAAGGGTTGTACGGCGAGCCCCTGCCCGTCACCGCTCATCGCATTCGCGACACCGTGACGCGAGAGACCGCGTTGACGGTGTCCATCGGAGGTGGCACATCGAAGCTCGTCGCGAAGCTCGCGGCGGGGCTGGCCAAACCGGGCCCGGGCACCGACGCCGATGGCGTCCGCATCGTGGCGGCCGGTGCGGAGAGCGCGTTCATGCTGGAGTTCGCGCTCGCGGACATCCCGTTCATCGGCCCCAAGTTCCAGGAACGCCTCGCGCGCTTCGGCATGCGCACGGTCAGGGACGCGGTCCGCCAGGAGCGCGAGACGCTCGTCGAATGGCTGGGGGAGCGGGAAGGCGACTGGGTCTACCAGCGCGTTCGTGGCATCGACCACGCGCCCGTCCCGTCCGACCGAGCAGTGAAGTCGGTGAGCCGCGACGAGACGTTTGCGACTGATCTCGATGACGACGATGCCCTCGCGGCCAGATTGCTCTCCCTGGCCGATCGCGCCAGCGCGGACGTACGGGGGGCGGGACTCGCGGCACGGACGGTGACCGTCAAACTACGCGACGCCGATTTCACCACGCGCCAGGCGAGCCGGACGCTCGGCGAGCCCGTTCGCTCGGAGCGCGCGGTCTACACGGTCGCCCGCCAGCTCCTGGCGCGGCTGCGCGCCGCCCGGCGAGTGCCGGCCCGCCTGTTGGGCGTCGCGCTGTCGCACTTCGAAGCGGCCGACGGCGAAGCGCAGCTCTCGCTCCTCGAGTCGCCGGAGGAGCGGATCGAGAGCGAGCGCGACCGCGCGATCAGTCGCGCCATCGACCAAGTGCGGGAGCGCTTCGGACGCGACGCGCTCGGCAGAGGAGGGCAGGGGAGCCGGGCGTGACCTACATCGCGCCGAGCGCGGATGCGGCCTTGGTCACATCCGTCTGTTTCACCCACAGAATAGCCCCGTAGCGTCCCATACCGGCGCACACGCCGGTCACCGCCGTCACGTTGATCTTCGCCGATCCCAGGCGCGCCAGGATACTCGCGAGCGCGCCCACGCGGTCGTCGCCGTCGATCAGGAATGCCGTCTTCGGCTTTGAGAGCTTGATCTTCGCGTTCTTGGCGGCGGTGGTGAAGAGCGCGGCATCGGCCGGCACGAAGTCTACCTGCGCCTTGCGCGCGCTCGGAAACGCATGGCACGCGAGCAGGTTCACCCCGCTGCGCCGCATGGTCTCGAGCAGGCGCGCGCCTTCGCCCGGCTTGTCGGATATCGTCGTGTAGAAGTAGGTGACCTTGCGGATCGTATCGGCCATGGCGGTCTCCGGGTGTGATCTCTCGCTTGACTATGGCCACGCGCCCGCGCAGCCGCCAGGCGAGGGGGCCAACCCGTGGCGCCCGCGCAACATGCGGCCCGGGCGCGCGCTTGACGCGTTCGAACGCGGCCGATAAATCACCTCGTCCACCCGCCCATTCCTTTCGAAGGAGTCGTTCATGTCCCGCGTCCTCGCCGCGCTGCTCGTCATCTTCGTTGCCACGCCACTCGCGGGCCAGGGCCGGAACAAACGACCGAAGAATCAGCCCTCCGCCGCGGCCGCGTCGTCCCTCGCGGTGAGCGGAGCCGACTCGCTCAACAATCTCAAGTTCCGTAATCTCGGCCCGTCCGTCGGCGGCGGCCGCGTCGCCGCGGTGGTCGGCGTGCCGGGCGATCGCAACGTGTACTACGTCGGGGCCGGGGCGGGCGGCGTCTGGAAGACCACGGACGGGGGGGATTCCTGGGAAGCGGTCTTCAAGGATCAGCCCACCGCGTCCATCGGCGCCATCGCGCTCGCGCCGTCGAACCCCAGCGTCGTCTGGGTGGGCACGGGAGAGGGGAACCCGAGGAACGACATGGTGGACGGGCGGGGCGTGTTCATGTCCCCCGACGCCGGCAAGACGTGGCAGTTCATGGGGCTCGGCGATGTCGGTCAGATCAGCCGTATCATCATCGACCCTTCGAACCCGGACATCGTTTTCGTCGCCGCGCTGGGCCACGTCTGGGCGCCGAACGTCGATCGCGGCGTGTATCGGACGGCCGACGGCGGCAAGACCTGGCAGAAGGTCCTCTTCGTGAACGACACGACCGGCGCCGCCGATCTCGTCATCGTGCCGGGCAATCCGCGCGTGCTGTTCGCGGGGATGTGGCAATTCGTGCGTCGGCCCTGGGAGCTCGTCTCGGGCGGAGCGGGGAGCGGGATCTACCGCTCGACTGACGGCGGGCTGACCTGGCAGCGTCTCAAGCAGGGGCTGCCGACCGGTCTCCTCGGGCGGATCGCCCTCGCGGTCGGTCCGACCAACCCGAGCCATGTCTACGCGCTCGTCGAGACCACGCAGGGCATGCTGTGGGATTCGAAGGACCAGGGCGATCATTGGGCCAAGGTGTCCGATTTCCACGGCCTCTCCGCGCGCCCCTTCTACTTCTCGCTGGTCCACGTGTCACCCGTGGACGATCGAAAGCTCTTCTTTTCTTCGTTCCTGCTGCTCCGCTCTGACGACGGTGGCAAGACCACGACGCCGATCGACCGCGGCGTCCACGTGGACCACCACGCGCTCTGGATCGACCCGCAAAACCCGGATCGCATGATCCAGGGCAACGACGGCGGCGTCTACGTCACGGAGAACGGCGCCAAGAGCTGGCGTTTCCTCAACAATCTCCCCATTGAGCAGTTCTACATGGTCTCCGCGTCGAGCGGGGACAGCCCGTACCTGCTGTGCGGAGGTCTGCAGGACAACAACGCATGGTGTGGCCCGTCGAGCGGCGTGCCGGGTCCGGGGGCGGGTGGAGGGCTGAGTGGGGCCGAATGGTTTACGGTCACCGGTGGAGACGGCGAGTACGCCGTGATTGCGCCCAGCGACTCGACGACTCTCTATGTCGATTCGCAGAACGGCAACATCACGCGTGTGGACATGAAGACCGGTGTGGTGCGCTCGATCCGTCCGTACGTCCCGGGTGTGTCCGAAATGAAGCCTGCCGATTTGCAGTATCGGTTCAACTGGACGTCGCCGATCGCGGTGGCCCCTCGAGACGCGAACACGGTCTACCTGGGTGGGAACGTCGTGTTCCGGAGCCGGGACGGCGGTGAGCATTGGACCGCGATCAGCCCGGACCTGACGCGCAACGACAAGGCGAAGCAGGTGACGAGCGGCGGCCCGATCGAGTACGACATCTCCGGCGCGGAAACGTACAACACGCTCCTCACGATCACCCTCGCGCCCACGGACTCGAACGTCATCTGGGCGGGCGCGGACGACGGGCTCGTGCACGTCACGCGGGACGGCGGTCGCACGTGGACGAACGTCGCCGGTCATTTCCCCGGACCGACCAAGGATCTGGAAGGCCGGGTGTACCAGATCGGGGTGTCGCCGTTCGACGCGGGCACCGCGTACCTGGCGATCGATCGCCACGAGCTCGACGATCGACGTCCGTATGTGTACAAGACCAACGACTACGGAAAGACATGGACGGACATCGGGAAGGGGCTACCCGTCGACGCGCCGGTCCACGTCGTGCGGGAAGATCCGAACCTTCGCGGCTTCCTGGTACTCGGCACGGACGCGGCGCTGTTCTACTCGCGGGACGGAGGCTCGAGCTGGAAGCCCCTCAAGGCCGATTTCCCGACGGTTCCCGTGTACGACGTCCAGTTCGTTGGTGGCGGGCGTCACGATATAGCGATCGCGACCCACGGTCGCGGGCTGTTCTTACTCGACAACATCACGGCGCTCGAGGAGTTGACGCCCGAGGTAGCCGCGGCGGACCTGCACGTGTTCAGTACCATCCCGGCGCAAATCCGCGTCCGCCCGCGCCGCAGCGGAGTGGCCCCATCGCGCTTCACAACGCCCAACGCGCCGACGGGCGCCGTCGTCGACTACTACCTCAAGACCCCGCTCGACACCGCGGACGCCGCGGGCCGGTCGCAGGGACAACCGGGCCAGGCTCGGGGCGAGCGAGCCAGACGCGGCGGCGTGATCGTCACGGTCCTGGATGCCCATGGGGACACGGTGACCGTGGACTCGGGGGGGCCGGGGAAGCAGGGCGTGAACCGCTTCGTCTGGAATCTTCGGTATGCGGCGCCCACCCGCCTCAACTTCGAGAAGCCGAGTGGCGAGGAGGAGGAGAATCCGTTCCGCAACGTCGGGGGCCCGCGCGTCGTCCCCGGCACCTACACCGTGGCCGTGACCGCCGGGGGCCACAGCGCGCCGCAGACCGTCACCGTCCAGCCGGACCCGGTGCTCGGCGGTGATCCAGCCGCCTTCGCGGCGCAACTTCGGGCTGGACTCGAATGGCGCAACGCCGTCTCGGCGCTGAATGAGATGCTCAACCGCATCGTGAGTCTCGAGACGCAGCTCAAGAACACGCAGCAGGCCTTGCGTGACAACGTCCCCCCGGCCGCGGACACCGCCGTCCAGCGCGCCGGCCGGGAGCTCGGCCGCAAGCTCGGGGAGCTCAAGGACAGCCTGTACAACTCCGAGGTGCAGCGCGACGCGGGCCAGGACGACGTGCACTACCTGAACCGGTTCCAGGACCGGCTGCAGGGGCTCGGGTTCGGCCTCTCGCTCGCGTATGCCCAGCCCCCGAGCGAGGTCGTGGCGGCCCGGCTGAAGGAGCTCCGGACCGCCCTCGACGGGTATCTGGTGCGATTCAACGATTTGGTGCGAACCGACGTCGCCGCGTTCAACAAGACCGCGCAGGAGCGCCAGGCCCCGATCCTCGTCAGCGGGCGGCCGATCGAAGTGCGGGAGGTAAAAATCGTTTCCCGCTGACCCAGAGGACGGCCACGAGCACGGCCACGGGCACCACGATCCCGAGCGAGCGAATCATCGCCGCCACGAGACCGACGAAGTTACGCCAGGCCTGCTTGAACGCTTCGCCGATCACGCTCGAGCCGGCGTGTCCCACCACGGGCAGCGGCTCGTGGACGTAGATCGACAGCGTGCTCATGGCGACGTGCGCGCGGAGGTACCGTAGCCGACCCTCGTACCGCTCGATTTCTTCCCGTACGCGTGCCAGCTCTTGCTCGACGTCTAGTACGTCTTTGAGCTTCCCGGTTCGTGTGGCCAGCAAATCGATCAACCGGCTCTCGAGCCGCCGTGCGTTGGTCATACGGGCAGTGACGTCCGTGAACTCCTCGCCTACATCTTCGGCGTTGACATTCACCGATTCGAGCTTGCCGAGCG
Organism: Gemmatimonadales bacterium; assembly: GCA_035631795.1. GTDB lineage: Bacteria > Gemmatimonadota > Gemmatimonadetes > Gemmatimonadales > GWC2-71-9 > AG41. The sequence goes on from DASQIB010000005.1 coordinate 10,029, forward strand.
CCGCGAGTCCGCCGAGACCGTCCTCGAACCGATCGGCCGGGATTTTTACCTCGAGCGTGGCGGAGCGGAGCTGGCCGCGCCCCGTCTGCACGGTCGTGTTGGCGACGTAGCCGCCCACCCGGCCTGCGAGCAGCCGCACCCGGGCCACGGCTCGCTCGAGCGAGTCCACTTCGATGCTCGTCTGGCCGGTGCGGATCACCATGTTCGACTCGAGGCTGATGTTGGGGATGGGCGCGGCGTCCGCCGGCACGGCGACTTGTTTCTGACGGTAGGCAGACAGGCCCACCGGCGCCGCCAGCCGTTGCTCCTCGACCCGGGGCGCGGCGGCAAGAGAGTCATTGGCCGCGAGGTCTGGGCGGCCGACCGATGATGTGCAGGCGGCCATAGCGGCGAGGGCGGTGACGAGTGTCAGCGTACGCATGGTAGTGTTCCCCCGGAAGGTGGACCCCCGGAGAGACGTCCATGACCCGAAAGCGTGCACACCGCCCGCAACCTGCCCGGCCGCCGCTCGTAGGGTCGCCCACCATGCGACGTCTCAAGTCGAGCGCGTTGCGCGAGTGGGAGCGTCTGGCCGGGGCGATCGAAGCGGTGCGCCGGGAGCCGCGGCGCCTCGGCCCGTGGGCGGTCGCAGTCGTGCGGTTTGCCGCCAAGACGGTTCTCGTGGCGGTGCTGCCGTTCTTTGCGTTGGTCCGAGTGGCCGTGTTTCTCTACGAGCGCGAAGGTTGGCCGACGGCGCTCGCACTGGCGGGTGGAGCGGTCTGTACCGTGGGCGTCGTTACCGCATATGGCGCATGGGTCTGGCGTCGCCTGACAGGTCACGTACGCCTTGCGCTCGTGGCCCGGCGTGTGGCGCTCCCGTTCGTCGTCGCGTACTGCGTGTACACGCTGATGTACGTCTCGACCGCGAACGCGAAGTCGGAGCGCGTACGCGCGTACTACGCGTCACTCCACCCATTGCTGCGCGTCGGCCTCTCGACGCTCATCGTGTTCGATCGCGACGCCGTGATCACCGATCTCGCGCGACGGCCCGAGGACTACCCCGCGATGGGGCTTCCGATCAACGACGGGACCTTGCATTACCTCCAGCGGGACGGCTACGCCCACGCGGCAGACCTGCGCACCACCGGCCGCGGCTTCCTGCGGAACCGCTTGGTGCAGCTGTACCTCTGGAGCATGGGGTTCACGACCCTGCGCCACGTAGGGACCGCGGACCATCTCCACGTCGAGCTGCCGGTGCGGTAAGTTCTGGCCATGCCGTTCACGCGCGACAATATCCGCGAGTCGGTGGAGCGCGCCGGCGATGAGCACTGGGACGCGCTCCGCCATCACCATGAAGACGCCTACCCCAATCCCAAGCCGACGCCGGGGGACGTGTGCAAGGGAGAGGCGGAGCGCCTGAACCAGTTGGGCCTTGGGGGTGCGGGTGCGAAGGAGCTGGAGCTCGTCGAGACTCGTGTGGAGCGCGTCGGAGAGGAAGTGCGGCTGACCCACGTCTTCCGCTACAGCCCACTCGGGATCCGACTCCTGACCGAGCCTTTTCAGAACTACCGATAGTCCTACCAACAGTGGGTGGGATCAGGTCGGAGACAACAACAGTCACAAATCGGTCATGGGCCGGGTCGGGCTCTCTCCGGACGCGTTCACTTCGCTTGGCGTGGTCGGGTATTGGGGTCCGGAAGAGCCCAACGACGACGCTCAGCGGTACGGGCTAGAGGGGCTCCTCTGGCGCAAGCTCGGCAAGACGCAGGTGTGGCTGCAGGGCGCTTTCGGTAGAGAGCAAGCGAATGTCGCGCTGCCCGATCCCACGCGCCCCGCGGCGTGGTGGGCGCTGGGCTGTTGGATCAGCTACGATCTCGGCTCGTCCGTGGGAGCGGCGCTCCGCGGGGACTACGTCGACGACGAGAACGGCGCCCGCACGAGTGGGATTCTTGGATTCCGGGCCAGCGGTTCGGCAGCGCCACGGCGACGCTGAATTTACGAGCGTGGCCGGACGCCCTGGTGCGACCGGAGGTTCGCTACGATCGGTCGACGCTGCCGGCGTACGCCGGACGGCGGGATCAGATCACGTTCGCGCTGGCGGTTGCGTACCTCTACTGAGCCGGCGCGGCGATTCCGGCTCCGCCGGGGGCGCGACGGCGGGGTGGGGCGCGACTTTCCGGAACAGCGGACGACAGCGTTCCCACGACTCGAGCAGTTCGCGCGCGCGCCGACTGCCCGTGCTGGTGGCATGGTCCCGGACGAGCTTGCGCAGTCGCGCGTCGTCTGCGTCGTCGAGATCGAGCACGGCCACCATGTCGCGGTTGACGCGTCGCGTGAAGACCTCGGCCTCGTCCAGGACGTACGCGGTGCCATTGGACATGCCCGCGGCGAAGTTCCGGCCGACGGGGCCCAACACCACGACCGTTCCGGCGGTCATGTACTCGCAACAGTGGTCGCCCGCCCCCTCGACGACAGCGACGGCCCCCGAGTTGCGGACGGCGAACCGATCGCCGACGCGGCCGGCCGCGAAGAGCGTGCCCGCGGTGGCGCCGTAAAGCGCTGTGTTGCCGAGAATGACCTGCGGGTCGTCATCGGCGGCCGCGGCTGTCCGGAACGGCCGGATCACGAGGTCACCGCCCGACAGGCCCTTTCCGACGTAGTCGTTCGCTTCACCCTCGAGCTCGAGGCGCATGCCGGGCACCGTGAACGCCCCGAAGCTCTGGCCCGCGCTGCCCCGGAACCGCAGGCGAATCCACCCCGCGGGCAGCTCGCTGCCTCCGCGCGTAGCAAGGTAGCCCGCGATGCGGGCGCCGACGGTCAGGTGGTGGTTCCCGATGTCGTAGACGCCGGCGAACCGGCGACCACTCTCGAGCCGCGGGCCGAGGGTGCGGAGGATTTCCTCGTCCAGGCTGTCGACATGCTGACGGTCGTTACGCTCCGTGATGCGGCGTCGGGGTCCCGCGCGGTCCGCCAGCGGGTCGGCCAGGAGCAGTGACAGATCGAGCATCTGCGCCCGCGGCACCTCGGGACGGTCCACCCGCTCCAGTAGGTCGGCGCGTCCGATGATCTCGTCCACGGACCGGCAGCCCAGCTCCGCCAAGATGTGGCGGACGTCTTCCGCGATCCACGTGAAGTAGGCGACCACCTGCTCCGGTGAGCCGCGGAACTTCGCGCGCAGCTCGGGACGCTGCGTCGCGATTCCCGTGGGGCAGGAATTCAGGTGGCACTGGCGCGCCATGTCGCACCCGAGAGCGACGAGCGCCGCCGTGCCGAATCCGTAGGTCTCGGCGCCCAGCAACGCGGCGATGACCACGTCGCGCCCGGTCCGGAAGCCGCCATCCACGCGGACCTCGATGCGGTGGCGCAGCCCGTTTTCGATCAGCAAGGCCTGCGTCTCCGCGAGCCCGATCTCCCACGGCGATCCGGCATGCTTGATCGACGACAGGGGCGAGGCGCCCGTGCCACCGTTGTGGCCCGAAACGAGCACGTAGTCGGCATACGCTTTCGCCACGCCGGCGGCGACCCGACCCACTCCGGCCTCCGCCACGAGCTTCACGCCGATCCTGGCGCGGGGGTTCACCTGCTTCAGATCGTGAATGAGCTGCGCCAAGTCTTCGATCGAGTAGATGTCGTGGTGCGGCGGCGGCGAGATGAGCGGCACGCCGGCCACCGAATGCCGTAGACGCGCGATCAGCGCCGTCACTTTGTGCGCGGGCAGCTGGCCGCCCTCACCGGGCTTCGAGCCCTGCGCGATCTTGATCTCGAGCTCGTCCGCCCGCACCAGGTACTGGGTGGTGACTCCGAAGCGACCCGAGGCGACCTGTTTGATGCGGTTATCGGCCCGATCGCCGTTGGGGGTCGGGAGGTACGTGTCCGGATCCTCACCGCCTTCGCCGGAATTCGAGCGAGCCTCCATGCGGTTCATCCCGACCGCGAGCGTCCGGTGCGCCTCCGGGGACAGGGCGCCGAGCGACATGGCGGTTGAAATGAACCGGCGACGAACCGCCGCCGCGGGCTCGACGTCGTCGACCGGAATGGCGGTGCCGGTTCGCAACGCGAGCAGGTCGCGCGGGCTCGCGGGCGCTCGCGCGGCGACGCTGGAGCGAAAGGCGTCGTACGCGGGGGTCGTGCCGGCGGCGACCGCGTGCTGCATCGCCCGAACGATGGGCGGCGACCAGCCGTGGTCCTCGCCCTCACGGCGATAGCGCACCCGCCCGTGATCGGGCAGCGCAGGCTCAACGCCGAGTTCGGGGTAGGCCGTGCGCTGCCGCGCCAGCACGTCCTCCGCAATCTCGGCGAATCCGATCCCTCCGATCGTCGACACGGTGCCGGTGAAGCAGCGATCGACCACCTCCGCCCCGAGCCCGAGCGCTTCGAAGATCTGGGCGCCGCAGTACGACGACAGCGTGGAGATCCCCATCTTCGACAGGATCTTGAGGAGGCCCTTCTCGGCGGCCGCGCGATACCTGGCCGGCGCGTCCTCCTCCACCAATTCGTGATGCACCGAGTCCAGCGCGAGCCAGGGATGTACGGCCTCGGCCCCGTACCCGATGAGGGCGGCGAAGTGGTGCACGTCCCAGGCATCGCCCGCTTCGGCGACCAGGCCCACTCGCGTGCGGAGGCCTTTTTGCAGGAGATGTTGATGGACCGCCCCGACGGCGAGCGCCATCGGGAGCGGCGCCCGTTCCCGGTTCGCTGCCACGTCGCTGACGATCACGATCCGGGCGCCCTGGCGGACCGCGCGCCCCGCGGCGCGACACAGCCCGTCGAGCGCCGCGCGCAGCGCGTCCGGTCTCCCACTGCTCGCCGGCCAGGTCGCATCGAGCGTGATCGCCTGCGCGCCGACGACGGCGCGAAGCGCCGCCACCTCATCCGCGAGGAGGACCGGGTGCTCATTCCGCACCAGGCGCAACCCACCCGGTCGATCCGCCAGGAGCGAGGCCCGACGACCCAGGTGCATGCGCAGCGACATCACGAGCGTTTCGCGCAACGGGTCGATCGGGGGGTTCGTGACTTGCGCGAAGCGCTGGCGCAGGTACGCGTACACACCGGGTGGCACGCGCGCGAGCGGCGGGATCGGCGTGTCGTCCCCCATGCTCCACACGGCGTCCTGCCCCGCGCCGCCCATCGGCTCCAGGACGTAGCGCACGTCCTCGAAGCTCCAGCCGAAGGCGACCTGGCGGGCGACGCGCTCGGCGTCGCCGACGACCGGCGTGCCGGGGACCGGGGCGGTCGGTCGGAGCGGGAGGATGCCGCGAGCGGCCCAGCGATCGTAGGGACGCCGCCGGGCGACCGCGCGCTTCGCGTCGGCGTTGTGAAGGATCAGCCTGCGGCGCGTATCCACCACCAGGAGCTCACCGGGGCCGAGCCGGCCGCTTTCGACCACCCCCGCGGGATCCAGGTCCACGAGGCCGACCTCGGAGCCCGCTATGACCAGGCCGTCGCGTGTGACCTTGTAGCGGCACGGACGAAGTCCGTTGCGATCGAGGGCGGAGCCCACCAGCACGCCGTCCGAGAAGGCAAGGGCCGCGGGCCCATCCCAGGGCTCCACCAGGCACTCGTGAAACTCGTAGAACCCGCGCAGCGCCGGCTCCATATCGACCGCCCCCTCGTGTGCCTCGGGGACGAGCATCATCAGGGCGTGCACCGGGTCGCGTCCCGACCTCACGAGCAGCTCGAGCGCATTGTCGAGACTCGCGGAATCACTGCCTTCGGCCCAGATCACGGGCTGCAGGCGCTCGATGGCGGCGCCCCACACCGGGGCGACGAGGGCGGGCTCGCGCGCCCGCATCGCGTTCCGGTTCCCCCACAGCGTGTTGATCTCGCCGTTGTGCGCGAGCATGCGGAACGGCTGGGCCAGCGGCCAGCTCGACGTGGTGTTGGTCGAGTAGCGCTGGTGAAAGATCGCGAGCGCCGTCTCGTAATCGGGCGAGAGCAGGTCCGGATAGAACCCGGCCAGCTGTGTACCGGTCAAAAGCGCCTTGTACACGAGCGTGCGGCACGAAAGAGAGCACACGAAGAACGGCTCGAGGGCGGGTCGTGCCTCGGCGACCCGGCGCTCGATGGTACGGCGCGCCAGGTACAAGGCCCGCTCCCACGCCGCTTCGTCGCTTCTCCCGCCGTCGGCCGGTGCGCCCAGGATCACCTGGCGAATGGCGGGCAAGGTGGCGCGCGCGCCGGCGCCCAGCACGCCGGGGTCGACGGGCACATCGCGCCATCCGAGCACGGGAATCGCTTCGTCGCGCAACGCATCCTCGATGATCCCGGTCGCGCGGCAGAGATCGTCGCCCGAGGCGGGGAGAAAGAACGCGCCCACGGCGAACGGCTGGCCGCGCTCGAGCGCCATGCCGCGACTGGCGGCCTCCCGATAGAACAGCGGTGCGGGAATCTGGGTGAGCAGGCCGGCGCCGTCGCCGGACCGATCGGCGGCGGCGGCTCCCCGATGGGCCACGCGGGCCAGCGTCTGGAGAGCGAGCTGCGTCACGTCGGCGGATCGCTCTCCGGAGGCTCGCGCGACGAACCCCACCCCGCACGCATCGTGCTCGCGCCACGGGTCGAGACCTCGCGTGCGACTATGGCGGGCGGACATGGCGCTCCTTACCGATGGCGGTCAAAAAAAAGGGCCCGCTCGATCGAGAGCGGGCCGGGGCTTGTTTGAGTCGTCTACACGCTTAGGCCGCCCGCCCGCTCCCGTCCGTGGGAGTCGCCGGATTCAGATTCGCGACAGCCGTCAGCGCGTGGTGATACGTCATATCGAGGCCACCCGAACGAATTAACCCGATGGTATTAATATTCACCTTACAGCATAAATATACCGTAGCGTTCGAACCCGTCAAGGGGCGGGCGCGAGCAGACGCTGCAGCTCGGTGAACGGAATGAGCAGGTCGGCCATGCTCTCGTACGTCCCCCGCTCGCGCAGCTCCACCACCGCGCGCCGTACGAGCCCGAGCGCGGCCTGGACAACGCGGGGGCCGAGGCTCGCGCGCCGCACGCCGAGCCGCTCCAGGTCGCGGATCGGTGGGGCGGGGGGACCGGCGATGATGTTCAGCGGCCCGTCGATCTCGCGCGCGAGCTGGCCGATCGTGTCGCCGTCGCTGACGTGTGGCACGAACAAGCAATCGGCGCCGGCGGCCCGATAGGCGTTCGCGCGCCGCACCGCTTCGGCCAACCGCCGCCCGGCGTCCCAGCCCTTCACCTCGAACGCGTCGGTACGGGCGTTGATGACGATCGGTACGCCAGCGCTGGCGCCGGCGGTCCGCACCGCCTGGATGCGCTCGACGTGCAAGCCGAGGTCGAGGAGGTCACCGTCGGACGTGCCGTCCTCCAGGTTCAAGCCTACCGCGCCTGCCGCGATGACACCGCGGGCAGTCTCGGCCGCTGCCTCAGGTGTCGCGCCGTAACCCGCCTCGACGTCGGCCGTGACCGGTACCCGCACGGCCGCTGCCATGCGTCGGACCGCGTCCAGCATCTCGTCGCGGCTGATCCGCTCGCCGTCGGGGTAGCCGAGCGCCCACGCGACTCCGGCGCTGGTCGTGGCGATGGCGGCGAACCCAGCCTCCTCGACGAGCCGGGCGGTGGCCACGTCCCAGGCGTTCGGCAGAACGAGAATGCCAGGCCCCGAATGCAGGCGCCGGAGCGTTTCCGCTCGCTCGCGCTGTGTCGTCTTCATAGTTCCTCCTGACTCATAGCGGGCGCTGGTGCGCCGAATTGATGCAGGGAAAATCGCACGTGTCGCGAACACCTGTGAGGGCTCTCACACTTTGTGCGGCGCGGGGCACAACCAGCCGCCGTCGCGTGCGGCACATCGCTTGCCAACCTCTTCGCATCGAGCCTCACGTCGTGCCCTGTCCACCTGTATGAGGAGGAAGTATGAAGACCGCGAAGTTGATTGCGTCGGCGGCGCTGCTCGTGCTCGCCGCGTGTTCCGATTCCAACACCGGGACGGTGAACTTCTCGCTCACCTCGCGCCAGGCGGGTGCGAGCGGGGCGGCCGTTGCCAGCGTCGCGACCACCGGCGACAGCACCGTGATCGCGCTGGGCAACGACAGCGTCATCGTGCGGAGCGCCGAGCTGGTGCTCCGCAAGATCGAGTTGAAGCGCGTCGAGGTCGCCGCGTGCGATGCGGTCATGGCGAACGGGGACTGCGAGGAGTTCGAGACCGGTGCGACCCTCGTCACGCTGCCGCTCGGGAGCACCGCGGTCGCGCAGCAGGTGAGCATCGACGCGCCTCCGGGCACGTTCGATCAGCTCGAGTTCGAGATCCACAAGCCCAGCTCGAGCGACGACGCCGCGTTTATCGCGGCCCATCCCGACTTCGCGAACATCTCGATTCGCGTGACCGGGACGTTCAGCCAGGCCGGCACGCGCACGGACTTCACGTTCACGTCCGACGTGGATCAAAGTGAGGAGACGAACCTCGTCCCGGCCGTGACGGTGACGGAGGGTCAGACCCTGAACGTCACGCTGCGCGTCGACGTCGCCGGTTGGTTCCTGAACGGCGCTCAGACCGCGCTCGTCGATCCGGCGTCGGCGAACAAGGGGCAGCCCAACGAGAGCATCGTCGCAAACAACATCCAGAGCTCGTTCAAGGCGTTCGAGGACGACAATCACGATGGGCAAGCGGATCACTGAACGGGACGCCTGAGCGATTCCCTTCCGAGGTGGCCACCGGCGGCTAAGTTTGGGGCACTCCAACTTACCGCACGGTGGCCACCATGATGTCCAGGTCCGTTCGACCGCTGTTCCTCGTCCTCTGCGCCGCGTTCCTTTGCTCGGCCTTGCGGGCGCAGGGCGGCCAGACCCCGTCCCTCACGGTCCACGCGATTTGGGGTTCTCCCGAATTCGCGGCCGATCTGGTCGAGCTCGCGTGGGCGCCGGACGGGAAGACCTACACGACCATCGAAGAGGACGCGGCGAGCGGCACGGACCTGTATCGGGTCGACGCCGCGAGCGGAGCCAAGCAGCTGCTCGTCCGGGGCCGCGACCTCGTGCCACCCGGCGCCACGAGACCCATCGGGATCGAAGAGTACAGCTTTTCGGAAGACGGCACCAAGCTGCTCATCTTCACGAACTCGGCCCGGGTGTGGCGCCAGAACACCAAGGGTACCTTCTTTGTCTGGGACTTCGCCGCGCGCCGGCTCACGCCCGTGAGCACGAATCCAGGGTATCAGCAGTTCGCAAAATTCTCGCCCGACGGGCGTCTGGTGGGGTTCGTGCGGAATAACAACATCTTCGTGGCCGACCTCGCGACCGCCACGGAGACCGCCCTCACCCGAGATGGCACCGACAACGTCATCAACGGCACGTCCGATTGGGTGTACGAGGAAGAGCTCGACCTGCGCGACGCGTTTCGCTGGAGCCCCGACGGCAAGCGCATCGCGTTCTGGCGCCTGGACCAGACGGCCATCGCCCCCTTCTACCTCTTGAACCAGGACTCGCTCTACCCGGCGCTCGTGCCGGTGCGCTATCCCAAGTCGGGAACGGCCAACTCTGACGTGAAGATCGGGATCGTCGACGTCCGAGGCGGCCGCACGTCATGGGTCGATCTCGGTGCCGACAAGGACATCTACG
>DASQIB010000006.1:0-6117 GCA_035631795.1 Gemmatimonadales bacterium
AGGGAGCCGGCGGCCACGGCTCCCTGCTCCCGGCTCCCTGCTCCCTGTATTTGTTGGATCTCCCCGGCTACGGCTATTCCCGCGCCTCCCAGACCGACCGGCGGGCGTTCCGACGACTCATCACCCACGCCACCGCCCGCCCGGGGCTCGCCGGCGTCCTCTGGCTCCTCGACATGCGCCGCGAGCCGTCCACCGACGACCGCGCGATACAGGATCTCCTCGCCGAACGGGAGACACGGGTGCTCGCCGCCCTGACCAAGAGCGACAAGCTGTCCCGGACTGAACGGCAGCGGCGAGAGAGTGAGTTGCGGGAGGCCCTGGGCCTCGACGAGGATCAGGTGATCGTGACGAGCGCGCGGGAGGGAACGGGGATTGAAGAGTTGCGGGAGAGCATCGGGCAGCTAGTCGGCTAGACCCTCCAGCTTTTTAGCACCCCATCCGGTCGACGCCCCGTCACCAGCATTGCCGTCGAGAGCGCGTCAGCCGCTACCGCCATCCGGGTAACCACCGAGGCTTGCCTGAGCGCGTGGGCCGGCCATCCGGTGTGGGGATCCATCACGTGCCCCGCGATCAACGCCCCATAGCGAACGATCGATTCCGTGTTCGCCGCGGTGGAGAGCGCCGTATCACGAAGCCGGGTACGCGCAACGGCTTGCCCAACACGCTTCGGATCGGCGACGTCCACCCGCCAGCCCGGCTCTCCCGGCGGCGCGCCGATGGCGGCCATATCGCCGCTCACGTCCAGGAACGCCCTCGCGATGCCTCGTGCCCGCAGCACGCCGAGCGCGCGGTCGATCCCGTACCCGACCCCGATCGACCCGAAGTCGAGCTGCGTGTGCGCGCTCGGCAATCGAGCGACCGCTCCGTGGAGCTCCACGACGGCCGCGGCCACCGCCTCTCGCGCCTCGGACAGCTCCGCGGGCGTGGGCGGCCGCACCCGCGGCCGGTGGAATCCCCAGGCGCGCATCAACGGCTCCACGGCCACGTCGAACGCGCCGCCGGTCTCCCGCCGGAACCGCGCGGACAGGCCGAGCACCGCCTCCAAGTCGAGGTCGACGCGCATCGCCTTCCGCCCCGCGCAGTGGTTCAGCTCGCACAAGTCGCTCGCATCGTCGAACAAGGTGAGCCGGCTCTCCACGCGCCGCAGCTCCGCCAGGGCGGCCGCGCACGCGTCCAACCCTTCCTGCTCGGATCCGGCGAAGACCATCAGGTGCACGGACTGGCCCATGGCCCACGACCACCGCTCGACGAACACATCATCTTGGAAACGGAGCCGTGGAACGCCAACGATCGCCCAACACCCGGCTCCCAGGACCCCAATGAACTCACGCCGCTTCACGCCCAAGCTCCCTCAGAATCAGATACGACTGCACATAGAACGTCACCGCTAGCACCGAGCTCGAAGCCTCGAGCAGCCAGCTGAACCGCGGGTCCGCGTAGCGCATCAGCCACATCGCGGAGAACGACACGAGCAGCGCGACGAAGGGCTCGACCACGAGGAAGCGTTTCCACCGCTCGCCGACCCGCTCGCACAGCGCCACGCCGATCCCCGTGATCACGAAAATCACCGCCATCGAGAGGAGGTGCGTATGCGTGATCGTGAGCATCTCGGCGAAGGATTTTGGAAACTGCATCGCATCCTGCGCGGTCGCGGGGTCCGCGCCACGGTAGCGGGCCTCGATGCCGGACGGCACCATCCGCGTCGTGTGCCAGATGAACACGAGCGATGTGGTATAGCCGACGAGCTGGATGATCACGACCCAGCGCGCGAGCGAGCGGAGCGTGGGCGACGCACCGCGCCACGTCGCGCTCATCGGATCGCCCCACGCTGATGCCACGCCGTCAGCGCGGCCAGCATGCGCCGCACGCCCAGCGTCACCGCATGCACGCTGATCGTGGCGCCCGAGATGCTCTGGATCTCGCGGCCCACGCGCAACGAGTCAGTCACCGTCTTGCCTCGGAACTGGCGGCGCCACGGCTCGTAGGCGACCTCGCCCCCATAAGGCTCGCGGTACACCAGGATGTCCACGTCCTTCAGACGGTCCGCGGGGTCGATGGCCACGAGGAACGTGATCGGTTGATCCTTCCCCAGCACGTTGCCGACCTGCGCGAAGCCGAGCAGGGAGTCATCGCGGGAGACGCGCAGCACGATCTCCGAATCGACCTGGAGCGTGTCCACCCGCGCTCCGCGGCCGAACAGCCTGGCAATCGAGGCCGTGACCTTGGCCGGCGGGGCCGGCGGGTTCTGGACCGCGAAGAGGAGCAACGCGAGAGCGATCATCACTTCAGAACTGGTAGCCGATGCCGAGGCTCAGAACCTCGTGCTCCCCGACACCCGCCGCGTTGCGGACGAGCTGGTAGTCGCCCTTGAAGGCCGTGTTCCAGGTGGGCTTGTATGTCAAGCCGAACGTCGTGAGGCGGCGCGCCAGGGACCGGTCGCGGGTCGCGCCGGCGGGCACGGAGGCCTGGGTGTCGTAGCGCTCGTGGCGCACGAACGCGTTGAGCTTCTGGGATGCGCCCGGAGCGAGGAGACGAAGGAGGTCGTAAGCTCCCTCGACGTAGCCCCCCGCGATGCGGCTTCCCACCGTGGTGCCGTACCGCGCGTCAATCGCGCCCGCGTCGCTCACGTCGATGTTGGCCAGCTCGCCTCGAACGCTCGCCCCACCCACGTCGTAGCGCACGTCGGCGGACACGAGCGTGATAGGGGCCGCAAACGAGCCCGTGCCCAGGACGCTGTCGGCGTTCGCAGTGCCGCCGTACCAGAACGACGCGCCCACCTTCCAGCCTGGGCGCGCCCACTCCAGGCGCCCGGTGATCGAGGGGTTCGCGAAGCTGGCCAGTTGCCCCTCTTGACGGCCGTCGCGGATGCCTTCGGATGCGGAGAATCCTTCCGCGCGCAGCCCGTTGACGAGATACACGCGGTACGCCAGCCCGCTCCCGCCCGGAATGGTGCCCAGCGCCCCGACCCCGATCTCCCGCCAGGTCGTCGGAATCACATCGTTGTCGAACCCGGGGCGATCCACGCCGTTGAATGTGGGGGGCTCGTGAGTCTCGTTGATGATCCCGACTGGCGCGAGTACCAATCCCGTACGGAGCGTGAGCCAGTCGGCCAGCCGGTAGTCCAGGAATGCCTGCTCCACCGACACTTCGCCACCGGGCCGGCCACCTTCGACCTTCGCGTCCTCGATCTCGACTTCGGAGCGGAAGGTCAGGCGGTCGTCAAAGGTGTGGGCGAGGTAGCCGACGAAGCGCGCGAGGTTGACGACGCCGGGCGTGTTGGGGCCGGTGGGGTTGGTGAAATGCACTTCCCCGTAGCCGCCCACCGTGGTGCGCTCCTGCGCAAAGCCACGAGAGGGCAGGCCGGTAGCCAGAGCCCAGCACACTTCCCACATGAGGAGTGTTCGCATCGAGCTCCAAAAGACTAGTTGAGAATTGTTCTCAAGTAGCGAGATAGCCGAATCTATGAGTCGGGATTCTGACGGTCAAGCAGATTATTGTTGTGACCTCGAGGGAGGGCTGCCGTTGGACCGCTTCCTACCTGTGACCGCCTACGCCGTGCTGGCCCTCGCCGCCATCGGGCTTGGTGCGGGCGCCATTCACCTCAAACGCCGGCTCGAGCGGAGCGAACGCGATCGACGCCGCTCAGCCGACGAGCTGAACCGCCGTCTGTCCGAGCTGTTCTCCCTCCAGGAGCTGTCCTACATCCTCTCGGGCTCCCTCCAGCTCGACCGGATCGTGGAGCAGGTCGTGCGCTACGCCATGCGGTTTCTCGACGCGCAGGGGGCCCTCGTCGCCCTGGCCCCCGACGGCGAGGCCGGCCTCGAGCCGCGGCCGCTGGCCGTCACGGCCGCCGAGGGGACCCTCGCGCCCCTGGCCGGTCGAACGATCGAGGCCGAGGATCCCGGTCTGGTCGCGCGCTCGCTCGGGCGTGAGCGGCTCGAGCTCGTGCGCAGCTCGAGCGGCGAGCCCACCCCGCTGGCGGGGGGGATCGTGGCGGACTCTGCCGCCGCCGTGCCCCTCCGCGCCCACGGCGTGGTGGTGGGGACACTGGTGATCGCCAACCCGCGAGATGGGTCGTTCGCACCCGAGGACATCCGCCTGCTGTCCACCGTGGCCACGCACGCCGCGATCGTGATCGCGAATGCCCGATTCTTCGAGATGGTGCGACACGCCAAGGAGCAGTGGGAAACGGCGTTCGACGCTCTGTCCGGCGGCATCGCCGTGGTGGACGACACGGGTCAAGTTCGGCGGGCGAACCGCGCGCTCGCGTCCCTGCTGGGCGCGCCGATTCCGGCTGTGATCGGGTGTGACCTCGCCGAAGCGCTGCTCGGCGGGTCCCCCGCCCTGGTCGATCTCCTCGCCGCCGTCCGGCGCGGCGAGCGCGCGCAGCCGCTCGTGCTGCGATCGGCGAGCCTCGGCCGCACGATTCGAGTGAACGCCGCCCGGATCGCGGCGCCGGCGCAGGACCAGAGCGTGGTGGTGCTCGTGGAGGACGTGACGGATCAGCACGCGATGGAAGCGCACTTGATTCAGAGCGAGAAGCTCGCGGCGGTGGGGCAGCTCGTGTCGGGCGTGGCCCACGAGCTCAACAACCCGCTCACCTCCATCGCCGGCTTGTCCGAGTTCCTCCTCGAGCAGAAGGAGCTCGGCACCAAGGATCGCGGGCATCTCCGCGTCATCCACGAGCAAGCGGATCGCGCGGGACGCATCGTGCGCAACCTGCTGACGTTCGCCCGCAAGGGGACGGAGGAGCGTGTGGCGGTCGATCTGAACGACGTGATCGAGCGCACCCTCCTGCTCATGAGCTACGACCTCCAGCTCAAGGACGTGGCTATCGAGAAGGACCTGGCGCCGGTTCCGCCGGTCCTCGGCGATCGCCACGCGCTGCAGCAGGTCGTCATCAACCTCCTGAGCAACGCCGCGCAGGCCGTGTCGGAGAATCCGCCCGACCGGCCGCGCCGGATCGAGCTGCGCTCGTGGTCCGACGACCGCGTGCGCCTCCGCGTCGCGGATTCCGGACCCGGCATTCCGGACGACGTGCTGCCGCACCTCTTCACCCCCTTCTTTACGACCAAGGAGCCGGGTCAGGGAACCGGCCTGGGCCTCTCGATCACCTACTCCATCGTCGAGGCGCACGGCGGTCGGATCGCGGTCGACCGCCCGGCCGAAGGAGGCGCGGCGTTCCTCGTGGACCTGCCGCTCGCGGCCACCGGCGCGACGCGACGGGATACGGCGGACCCGCGTCGGATCGGAGCGTCGACGCCGGCGAAGCGTGCCATCCTGCTCGTCGACGACGACCCGGCTGTGCGGCGCATCGTGAAAGCGCTGTTCGGCCGCGACGGCCACACGGTGGAGGTGGCCCGGAGCGCGCAGCACGGGCTCGATCTGGCGCGCAGTCGGAGCTACGACCTCATCCTCGCGGACCGCGAGGCGCGGACACGCGATCAGTCGTTCGTGGATCAGTTACTGGAGTCCCACCCGGAGCTCAAGGCGCGGGTGCTGGTGTCGACCGGCGCGAGAGGGGGGTCGCCCGACAGGAGCGATGGGCTGCGGGGACTGCGTTACGTCCGCAAGCCTTTCAACCTGCGCGATCTGCGGGACGAGGCGGCGCGCGTGTGGGCGGCCGCCGCGCTGTCGTAGGCTTCCGCCGGCCACCCGAACACCGCCAGATTCACGGCGCCGCCCGGCGCGAACTTCACGCCCTCGCGCAGCAGGAGCGCTCGCTGCACCACGCTTCCGTGATCGGCCCCGGAAAGCGAGATGCGACCCGCGGCGTTGAGCACCCGCCACCAGGGGACATCCGAATCATCGCGCAGCGCGGAGAGCGCCCACCCGACGGTGCGGGCGGCGCCGGGTCGGCCCGCGAGCCGGGCCACGAGGCCGTAGGTCGCGACGCGACCTTTGGGGATGTGGCGCACGACCTTGTAGATGCGGTGATAGAACGGGTTCACTCGTCCCTCGGCGCTCGCGGCGCCTCCCGAGGTCACCTCCAACCTACCCCCGCCACGCCGGTCGTCCAGCGCGGCCCCGGCTACGATACCCGCAACACGTCTTCCAGCAAGCCCGCCTCCCCGGACCCGAGGATTGACAAAACGTCTTCCAGTGCTCTGCGCTCGC
>DASQIB010000007.1:0-5884 GCA_035631795.1 Gemmatimonadales bacterium
GAGCGCGCAAGCGCATCGCGGCCAGAAGCGCCAATCGGGCGACGATTACGTCTCGCACTCCGTGGCCGTGGCCACGATTCTCGCCGAGCAGCAGATGGACTCGATCACCATTGCCGCGGCGCTCCTCCACGACGTCGTGGAAGACTCCGATGTCTCGATCGAGGACATCCGGAGCACGTTCGGCCCGGAGGTGGCGGAGCTGGTGGACGGGCTCACGAAGCTGTCGACGCTCACGTTCCGGTCGACGGCGGAGGAGCAGGCGGAGAACTACCGCAAGCTGCTGCTGTCGGTGGCGAAAGACGCGCGCGTGATCATCATCAAGCTCGCCGATCGTCTCCACAACATGCGCACGCTCGAGCATCTGGATCCGGAGAAGCGGCGCCGGATCGCGCTCGAGACCCGTGAGATCTACGCGCCGTTGGCCCACCGCTTCGGCATGGCGGGCGTGAAGGCCGAGCTCGAAGATCTGGCGTTCAAGTTCCTCGAGCCCGAAGACTACCGCGCGCTGTCGCGCAAGGTGCGGGCGCGCAAGGTCGAGCGGGAGCAGACCATCGAGCGCCTGCGGGAGCCGCTCGCGGATGAGTTGAAGGACGCCGGGCTCACGGAGGCCGAGATCACGGGTCGGCCCAAGAATCTCTGGTCGATCTACAAGAAGATGAAGAAGCGCGACAAGCCGTTCGAGGAGATCTACGATCTGCTCGCCGTGCGCGTGCTGGTGAACAACATCCCCGAGTGCTATCACGTCCTCGGCGTCATTCACCACAAATGGACCCCGCTCCAGGAGCGGATCAAGGACTACATCGCGAGTCCCAAGTCCAACGGGTACCAGTCCCTGCACACGACGGTCTTCGGACCCAGTGGCCAGCTGTACGAGATCCAGATCCGCACGCGCGAGATGCACCACACCGCGGAATACGGGATCGCCGCCCACTGGCTCTTCAAGGAAGGCGGGAAGAGCCCGGACGAGCTCGACCGCCATCTCGCGTGGTTCCGGCAGCTGCTCGAGCTGCAGCAGGATACGCACACGCCCGAGGAGTTCCTCGAGTTTCTGAAGGTCGACCTGTATCAGGACGAGATTTTCGTCTTCACGCCGCGCGGTGATGTCAAGCGGCTTCCCAAAGGCGCGACGCCGCTCGACCTCGCCTTCGCGGTGCACACGGAGGTGGGGCAGCATTGCCAGGGGGCCCGCATCAACGGCCGCATCGCGCCGCTGCATCGGCCGCTCAAGAACGGCGACACGGTGGAGGTCATGACGAGCCCGCAGGCGAAGCCCTCGCGGGACTGGCTCGCACACGTGCAAACCGCACGCGCGCGGCACAAGATCCGGCAGTGGATTCGCCAGGAAGAGCTCGAGAAGAGCCTCGAGCTCGGCCAGGAGATCCTCGCGCGCGAAGTGCGCCGGCGTCGGCTCGATCCCCCGGACGACACCCGCTTGCGCGCCGCCGCGGCCGCGCTCTCGGTCGGGAGCGCCGAGCAGCTCCAGGCCGCGGTCGGGCGGGGCGACATCGCGCTCGGGACGGTGATGCGGGCGCTGTATCCCGATCTTCCGGCCGACGAGCTGCAGGCGCCAAAGCCCACGGCCTTCGGACGCGTCATCGAGCGGTTGCGTCTCGGTCGCGGCATCAAGATTCAGGGCGTCGACGGCCTGATGGTGCGCTACGCGCAGTGCTGCCAGCCCGTGCCCGGCGACCCCGTGGTGGGCTACGTCACGCAGGGCCGTGGCATCTCGATCCATCGCTCCGATTGTCCCAATCTCCTCATCCTCTCGGCGGAGGCGGAGCGCCGTCTGGAGATCGACTGGCAGGAATCCGACGGGGAGACATTCGTCGTGCGCCTGGCGGTGGGGGGGGAGGACCGCCGCGGACTCTACGCCGACATCTGCACGGCGATCAGCGAGTCGGGGACGAATATCCGGTCGGCGGAGCTGCTCACGCGCGACGGAGCGGTCTTCGGGTCCGTGCTCGTGGAGGTGGAAAACCAGACCCACCTGAACAAGGTGATCCGGGCGATTCGCCGCGTGAAAGGCGTGATGGAGGTCTCGCGCCGCGAGTCGGGCCCGCAGACACAAGTCCCGACCAGTTAAGTTTCCCTGATGCCGTTCGACCTCGTCTCCCCGTTCGCGCCGGCGGGGGATCAGCCGCGGGCCATCCAGGAGCTTACCGCGGGCCTGCGCCGGGGCGACCGCTATCAGACCCTCCTCGGCGTCACCGGGTCGGGCAAGACGATGACCATGGCGCATCTCGTCGCCGCCTTCAACCGCCCCACCCTGGTGCTGTCGCACAACAAGACGCTCGCCGCGCAACTCTATGGGGAGCTCAAGGCGTTCTTCCCCAAAAGCGCGGTCGAATTCTTCATCTCGTATTACGACTACTACCAGCCCGAGGCGTACGTGCCCCAGACGGACACGTACATCGCCAAGGACTCGTCGATCAACGACGACATCGACCGCCTACGGCTGCGCGCCACGTCCAGCCTCATGGAGCGGGATGATGTCGTGATCGTCGCCAGCGTGTCGGCGATCTACGGCCTCGGTGATCCGGAGCTGTACAAGCGCCGGCTCGTCACCGCGGCGGTTGGTGAGGAGCGCGGGCGTGATGCGCTGCTGGAGGAGCTGGTCGCCGTGCAATACGTGCGCAACGACGTCTCGTTCGAGCGTGGGGCGTTCCGCGTGCGGGGCGACACGGTCGAGGTGTTCCCCGCCTATGACGAGCAGGCGGTCCGCGTGGAGTTCTGGGGCGATACGGTCGAGCGCATCGCCAAGATCGACCCGGTTACGGGGGACACGATCGCCGACCTGGCCCGGGCGGCGGTGTATCCCGCGACCCACTTCGTCACAGAGCGGCCCACCATCGAGCGCGCCGTGAGAGCCATTCGCGAAGAGCTCAAGGAGCGCCTGGCGGAGCTGCGGGCCCAGAACAAGCTGCTCGAGGCGCAGCGCCTCGAGTCCCGGACCAACTTCGATATCGACATGCTGCTCGAGGTGGGGCGGTGCACGGGCATCGAGAACTACTCGCGGCCCCTCACGGGTCGGGCTCCCGGGGAGCGGCCGGCCTGTCTCCTCGATTACCTCCCCGCGGATTACCTCTGCATCATCGACGAGTCGCACCAGACCTTGCCCCAGCTCGGCGGCATGTACGAGGGCGACCGCTCGCGCAAGCAGACGCTGGTCGACTACGGTTTCCGCCTGCCGTCGGCGTTGGACAACCGGCCGCTTCGGATCGACGAGTTCATGGGACTCGTGCCGCGGATCCTCTTTGTCTCCGCGACGCCGGGCGAAGCAGAGCTCCGCCTCTCCGGGGGCGTGGTGGTGGAGCAGATCATCCGCCCCACGGGCCTCATCGACCCCGAAGTCCACGTTCGGCCCGTGAAGGGGCAGGTGGACGACCTGTTACATGAGATCCGCTTGCGAGAGAAGAAAAACGAGCGCGTGCTCGTCACTACGCTCACCAAGCGCATGGCGGAAGATCTCACCGATTACCTGCAGCAACACGGCGTGCGCGTGCGGTACCTTCACTCGGAGATCGACGCCATCGAGCGGGTCGAGATCATTCGCGGCCTCCGGCTGGGCGAGTTCGACGTGCTCGTGGGCATCAACCTCTTGCGCGAGGGGCTCGACCTGCCTGAGGTCTCCCTGGTGGCGATCCTCGATGCCGACCAGGAGGGCTTTCTCCGCTCCGACCGCTCGCTGATCCAGACGGTCGGCCGGGCGGCGCGCAACCTGAACGGCCTGGCGATCCTCTACGCCGATCGTGTGACCGGTTCGATGCAGCGCGCGCTCGATGAAATGACCCGGCGGCGGGCGGTGCAGCTCGCGTACAACCAGGAGCATGGAATCACTCCTCGCTCGATCGTGAAATCGGTCGATCAGGTGCGGTTCGCGACGCGGTTCGCGGACGCCAAGACCGCCAAGCCGGCCGACGGGCGCGTGCATCGGCCCGCCGATGCGAAGGAGCGAGAGGCGCTCGTTCGGCTGCTCGAGAGCCAGATGCAGGCCGCCGCGGAGGAGCTCGACTTCGAGCTCGCCGCGGTGTTACGCGACCAGATCCTCGAGCTCCGGGCCGACGGGGACGCGGTGCGGCATGCGCCTGTCCGCGGACGAACTCAACCGGTTCGGTGAAGCGCTCGGGCGCGAGCTTCGGGCGCCGGCCGTGGTCGGGCTCTCGGGCGAGCTCGGCACCGGCAAGACGACCCTCGTCCAGGCGATCTGCCGCGGGCTCGGCGCCCGAATACCCGCCACCAGCCCAACTTACGCGCTGGTGCACCGCTATGAGACCCCCGGGGGGCGGCCGGTCTATCACATCGATTGCTACCGACTCAAGTCTCAAGAGGAAGCCCGCGATCTGGGGTTCGAGGACATGGAGCGCGAGCGCGCCATCGTGTTGATAGAATGGCCCGAGCGCGCCGGGGCGTGGGCACCGGCGCTCGACCGTCATCTCCTGCTCGCGCACGA
Source organism: Gemmatimonadales bacterium (assembly GCA_035631795.1). Classification (GTDB taxonomy): domain Bacteria; phylum Gemmatimonadota; class Gemmatimonadetes; order Gemmatimonadales; family GWC2-71-9; genus AG41. Next base: position 4,451 of record DASQIB010000007.1, read on the forward strand.
TCCCGACCCCGCTCTTCGAGTGCTCGAGGGGGCGTGACGAGTGGCCGCTGGCTCGCAATGGATACTGCCACCGACCTGGCGAGCGTGGCGGTGGGTCATCCGCCATTTGCGGAGACAGGATCCTTCGTCCAGGGAGCGCGCCGTCACGCGGCCGAGATTATCGGTCTCGTCGATCATGCTCTCAAGCAGTCGGGCATCGGGCCCGCGGATCTCGAGGGCATCGTGATCGCTGATGGACCAGGGAGCTTTACCGGTCTACGCATCGGGTGGGCCGCGGCGAAAGGGTTGGCACAACAGGCGGGCTTGCCGCTCCGCGCCGTCCCCTCCCTCATGGCCGCGGCTGCCACGGTCGCAACACAGCTCGGACCCGTCCCGATCGCCGCGTGTTATGACGCGTTGCGTGGTCAGGTCTTCGGTGCGCTGTATGTGGTGCGCCCCGGGGCGGTTGAGACACTCGTGGCGCCGGCCGTGATGACCCTCGATGACTTTGCGCGGATCGCACCGGTACGCCCGAAAGTGGTGGTCGGCGATGGCGCAACGCGTCATGCCGAGGACGTGCTCCGCTGGAGCGGTGCGGCGCCGGTTTACTTGGAAAGTCTCATCCCCAATGCGACAACATTGCTCTCGTTGTTCACACGAGAGGGCGCGGCGCGCGCTCTGGATGACCCTCTGGGCGCGGAGCCCGTCTACGGGCGGCCCGCGGAAGCGCAGGTCAAATGGGAGGCCCGTCATGGCCGGCCGCTACGCGATCCGTCCCGCCCGGGCGGCTGACGTCGATGACGTCAGCGCGATCGAGCGGGCCGTCTTCTCGGATCCGTGGTCGGCGCACGATTTCGGCGAGTGCATGGCCTCGGACGTCCTCTTCCTCGTGGCCGAGGAGCACGGGACCGTCGTGGGCTATGTCGTGGCCCATGCCGCCGCCGACGAGGGCGAGATTCTGAACCTTGGCGTGGCGTCTGCCCATCGACGCCGCGGCCTGGGACGCGCGCTCATCCAGGGCGTCGTGGCGCTGCTCGGGAAGCGTGGCGTCCGGTTGGTGTACCTCGAAGTGCGCGAGTCGAACGCTGGAGCCCGCCGGTTGTATCAGTCTCTGGGCTTCGGGGAGGTGGCGCGGCGGGCCCGGTACTACCGCCGGCCGGTGGAGGATGCCGTGGTTCTCCGGGCTGCCATTCAAGCAGACGGGGTGTCTGCAAAACTTTAGCCCAAGTGGCGTATCTTTGATTGACAGAATAACTTGCGGGTCATATACTGTTGTCGCCCTTGGTCCCAGACCCGCTCAGAGTCTGGAGGTCTGTTGTGAGCCGGAGTCTCAATAAGGTCATGCTAATCGGGAACTTGGGGGCCGATCCCGAGGTGCGGAGCACCAACAACGGTTCCCGGGTCGCCACGCTCTCGCTCGCGACCAGCCGGCAGTGGACGGGGCAGGGTGGGGAG
>DASQIB010000008.1:0-1997 GCA_035631795.1 Gemmatimonadales bacterium
CACGACGTAAAAGGGGGAAGGGCAGATGGCGCTCAATGCTGAGGTCAGCTTCACCTGGATCGGTCACGGCACCTGGCACGTCAAGAGCGCGAAAGGCAAGGACATCTACATCGATCCGTGGGTGATGAACAACCCGGTCGCACCTGATGCGCTGAAGCGCGTCGACCGCTGCGACCTCATGCTGATCACGCACGGTCACTTCGATCACGTATACGACGCGCTGGAGATCGCCCGCGCGACCAAACCGAAGATCGTCACCATCTACGAGATCGGCGCGTGGTTGGGCTCGAAAGGGATCGACGGCGAATCGGTCATAGGCGCCAATCAGGGCGGAACCGTCGACGTCGACGGGATCAAGGTGACTCTCGTGCACGCCGAGCACTCGTGCGGAATCACGGAGGGCGATCACGTCATCTACGGCGGGCAGGCGTGCGGTCTCGTGATCGAGTTCGAGAACGGCTACACGATCTACTTCGCAGGGGACACCGACGTGTTCGGCGACATGGCGATCATCGCCGAGCTCAATCGCCTCGACGCCGCCTTTCTGCCGATCGGCGACTTCTACACGATGGGGCCGCACCGCGCGGCCAAGGCTGTGAAGCTGCTCGGGGTGAAGACCGTCGTGCCGATGCACTTCGGGACATTTCCGCCGCTGGTCGGCCGGCCGAAAGCGCTCCAGGAGCTGGTCGGGCCGGGCGTGAACGTGCTCGACATCAAACCGGGGGACACGGTCTGACCCACGGGCGGCGCTTGCTGCGATAGTCGCGCCTATCGACGTGCCGGCCCCCGCAATACCTTGGATAGTCGCGACTAACCGACACTTTCATAGCGGCATACCTTGGATAGTCGCGACTAACCGACACTTTCCTGGCGGCCCCCGGGGTCATGTTGGATAGTCGCGACTAACCGACACTTTCCTGGCGGGATATCTTCGATAGTCGCGACTATCGCGGGTTAAGGGCTCAATTCCGGCGGCCCGAACGTTAATCTCCCCGGCCGTGAGAGATGTGATCGGTGCGTCGGCGGGATGGCTGGCCCATGCCATAGCCACGCGCAGGCTCTCGTCCGTCGAGGTCGTCCGGGCTCACCTCGAGCACATCCATACGGTCAACCCACGGCTCAACGCCGTGGTGTTCGCGACCGGCGAAAGCGCGATCAAGGAAGCCCGCCTGGCCGACCGCCGCAACCGCCCCAACGCTGTGCTCGGACCACTGCACGGCGTCCCCTTCACCGTCAAGGACATCTTCGACACGGCGGGCCTGCCCACGACCGCTGGACTGCGCATGCAGCGCAAGCACATCCCCGATCGGGACGCGACGGTCATAGCCCGCCTGCGCCGCGCAGGCGCCATCCTGATCGGCAAGACCAACTGCCCGCCCGGAGGGGTAGGCGTCGAGAGCTGGAACTCAATCCACGGTGGAACCCGTAACCCGTACGACATCAAGCGCACGCCGGGCGGCAGCAGCAGCGGTGAGGCGGCGATCGTCGCCGCGGCGGGTTCGCCGCTCGGCATCGGTAGCGATTCCGGCGGGAGCATCCGGCTTCCCGCCCACTACTGCGGGATCGCCGCGCTCAAGCCGACGGCTGGGCTCGTACCCGTGACCGGCGCCTATGGCCTGCCGGGCGGGCTCAGCGACCCACGCAGCCAGGTCGGCCCCATGGCGCGCTACGTGGGCGACCTACGGATCGCGCTCCGCGTCATGGCCGGACCCGATGGATACGACTCGGGCATCGTGCCGGTATCCGTCCGGCGGGGGTCGCCGGGTCTGCAGGGGCTGCGCGTCGCCTGGTACGCGGACGACGGCCTGGCCCGGCCGACGGCAGCGGTGGCCTCCACGGTACGCGACGCCGTCCGTGCCCTCGCGCAAGCCGGCTGCTCCACGACCGAGGAGCGCCCGCCCCAGCTTCGGGAGGCGCGCGAGGTCACCCTGGCCTACTGGGGCTGGAAGCGCATGGACCACGAGCGGATGTTCAAGCGCTGGGACGGCTTCCGGACC
>DASQIB010000009.1:0-12938 GCA_035631795.1 Gemmatimonadales bacterium
CAGAGCTGCGGGAGTTCTACCAGCTCGAGCGCCTGTGGGGCGACGCCCCGGTGCTCGCCGCGGGCACCCCCGAGAGTGGGTCGAAAGGATGACGTTCATGCGACGCATCGGTGGGATGGCGGCGGCGCTCGCGCTGTTCGGTGCGGCGCCCCTCATGGCGCAGTTCTACGATTCCTTCGGCCAGAACAAGGTCCAGTACTCGAACTTCGACTTCCGGATCATCGAAACCGAACACTTCGACGTTTACTACTATCCAGCCGAGCGCACCGGAGCGCTGGACGCCGCGCGGATGGCCGAGCGCTGGTACGCCCGCCTCTCCCGCATCCTCCACCACCAGTTCCAGGGCCGGAAGCCGATCATCCTCTACGCGTCGCAGTCGGACTTCCAGCAAACGAACGTTCTGGACGCGAGCGGCGAGGGCCTGGGCGGCGTGACGGAGTTCGCCAAGCATCGCATGCTGCTGCCGTTCACGGGATCGTACGCGGAACTCGAGCACGTCATCGGACACGAGATGGTGCACCAGTTCCAGTACGACGTGATCAGTCGCGGTCGCATCGGCGCCGGCATGCAGACGTATATCCACGCGAACCTGCCGCTCTGGTTCATCGAGGGGATGGCCGAATACCTCTCGGTCGGCCCGATCGATCCCCACACCTCGATGTGGTTGCGCGACGCCTCTCTGGAGGGACATCTCCCCACCCTGGAGGACCTGACGTACGAGCGCGTGTTCCCCTACTACTTCGGGCACGCGATCTGGGCGTACATCGGGGAAAAGTGGGGGGACGAGTCGATCGGGCAGATTCTCCAGGCGTCGGTGCAGACCGGCGCGGAAGGAGGATTCAAGCGGACGCTCGGCATCACGCTGGACGACCTCATCAGCGAGTGGCGCGACGCGGTGCAAACGACGTATCTGCCCCAGCTCGCGGATCACTACCGGGCCCGGCGAATCGCACAGCCCCTGCTCACCGAGAAACGCTCCGAGGGCACCTTACACATCGCCCCGGCGCTTACGCCCGACGGCCGCGAGATCGCGTACTTCAGCGAGAAGAACAACTTTTTCGTGGATCTGTACCTCGCGGATGCGGAGACGGGCCGCGTCCTGCGGCGCCTCGTGAAATCCACGCTGAACTCGAACTTCGAGAGTCTCCGCTTCATTAATTCGGCCGGCTCGTTCTCGCCGGACGGCCGGTACTTCGCCATCGCGGCCAAGCACAACGATCGCGACGACCTGGTCATTCTCGACATCAAGAAAGACCGGGAGGAGCGTCGCATTCGAATTCCGTTGAGCGGGCTCACCACGCCGTCGTGGTCCCCCGACGGGAAGCAGCTGGTGTTCACGGGCTACGATGGCGGGCTCTCGGACTTGTTCATGGTGAACGCGGACGGGTCGGGGTTCCACCGGCTGACGAACGACAAGTACGCGGACCTCCAGCCCTCCTGGTCGCCCGACGGCAAGACGATCGCGTTCGCCACCGACCGGGGGCCGGGCACGGACTTCGACAAGCTGACGTTCGGCAATATGCGGCTCGCGCTGTACCATCTCGACAAGGGCACGATCGAGATGCTCAGCCACATGGACGTGGGGAAGAACATCAACCCGGTGTGGGCGCCCGACGGCCACTCCCTGGCCTTCGTGTCGGATCGGAACGGCATCAGCAACCTCTTCCTGTACGACTTCGAGACCAAGGACATCTATCAACTCACCAACGTGTACTCTGGCGTGTCCGGCATCACGCCACTGTCGCCGTGCCTCTCGTGGGCGCACGAAGCCGACCGCCTGGCATTCGCGTACTACGAAGACGGCGAATACAACGTCTACGCCGTCGACAACGCCCGCTCGCTGAGGCGCCAGCCGTATCAGGCCCCGGCCGTTCCGCTCGTCGCCTCACTCCTGGCCGCGGAGCGCCGCGCCATCGCCGGCGACACCCCGGCGCAGGCCACTGCGGCGAAGGGCACGCCCGCCGCCACGGAGCCGCGGGCCGGCGCGTCGATCTACCGGTCCCCGACCGGGCTCCGCTCGTCGAGCACGCCATCGCCCACGTCGGATACGTCGGCACTCGCGACCGTGTCGGTGAAGTCGCTCATCGACTCCTCGCCCGCGCTACCCGATACCAGCGAGTTCACGTTCAAGCCGTATCGCACCCGCTTCACGCCGGATTACGTCGCCCAGCCGACGATCGGCTACGAGCGTGACAACTTCGGCCGTGGCTTCTTCGGCGGCACCGCTATCGCGCTGTCCGACATGCTGGGGAACCACACGCTGCTCTTCTCGGGCGCCGTGAACGGGCGATTGAGTGAGGCGCAGGTCCTCGCCGCCTATATCAACCAGACGCATCGCATGAACTGGGCGATCGGCGGGTCGCAGAATCCCCTGTACTTCTTCCTGCCGGCGGAAGACCAGATATTCCAGACGCCGGGCCGGACCGCACCAGACTCCGAGGTGGTTTCGCCGCAATTGATACGGTTCGTAATCCGCGACGTGTTCGCGCAGAGCTATTATCCGTTTAGCCGCTTCACGCGCGTCGAGTTCGGCGGTCACTTCTCGAATATCGGCATCGACACCCTGAAGCAGAGCTACACATGCGTGCCGACGTGCACTACTGGGGGCCTCGCCAATGTGACGGACCCGTTCACGGTCGACGGGGGATCGATCAGCTACTACGGGCCGCAGGTGGCGCTGGTGCACGACAACTCGCTGTTCGGCTGGGTCGGACCGTTCGCAGGCTCGCGTTGGCGGTTCCAAGTCTCCCCCACGTTCGGCTCGTGGCGCTTCACCGAGGGCCTGGCCGATTGGCGGCGTTACTTCTTCGCGCGGCCGTTTACGCTCGCCGTCCGCGGCGTTTTTTACGGACGCTACGGGCGCGACGCCAACCTGTTCCCCCAGTTCCTTGGCAGTACGGAACTGATCCGCGGATACACTTCGGGGTCGCTCATCAACCACGAATGCCTGAACGGGACCAATAATACGACCGCAGGATTCACAGGCTGCACGGCTCTCGACCAGCTCATCGGCTCGAAGATCGCGGTCGCGAACGTCGAGCTGCGCTTCCCATTGACGCGAAGCCTCGTGCTCGGCTTTCTCCCGATCGGGTTCCCGCCGCTCGAGGCTGCCCTTTTCTACGACGTGGGGCTCGCCTGGAACGGCACGTCCTGCGACGGAACGCCCGGCTCTTGCGTCGTCCTGAAACGCAACGGTCAGGATCCGGAGATCTATCGCGAGCCACTCCGCAGCTGGGGCGCATCGATGCGGATGAACTTCCTCGGATTCGTCGTGTTGCGGCTCGACTACACCAAGCCGCTCAACCGGCCAGACTTCAATAGCTCGTACTGGACACTGAGCCTCGGCCCAACGTTCTAACTCCGCATCGCTTAAACACTTGTCTTGGCCTCGCCGGTTGCCTATCTTGTCCGGCGAGGCCATTTGCTTACCCGCGGATCGTACTTGCTGCTCACCAGCCTGGCGCTCTGGGGCTGCCGGTCCCGGGCGCCCGCGGAATCCTCGTCCACCTCGTCCTCCTCACAAGCGCCAGCCAAGCAATCAGTTAGCAAGGCGGCCGGGGCTGCCGCTCGCACCACCGGCGTGGCGATTCGCATCCCGGCAAAGGGGGGCGTGCCCCGCGCATACAAGCTCCCTGCCTTGACGGAGCTCCCGACCGCGATGCGGGGGAAGCTCCCGCCGGTCGGACGCGTGATCGGGCTCGACCCCGAAGCCGAATTCCTGTACGTCACCACGCCTACCAAAGACACGACCGTCCAGAAGAGCCAGAAGGGTAAGAAAGGCAAGACCCCCCAGACGGATTCGATTCCCAAGTACGACGTGCTCGGCCTCGACTTGGGAAGCGCGCGCGTCGACACCGTGGCGAGCGGTATCCAAGAGGCCACGCTCGGGCCGGATGGCACGCTGTACACGGTCGACGAAAAGCGGCACGTCGTGTCCGTGGCGCGGCGCATCCGTGTGGCGTGGCCCCAGCCGTTGCCCGGCACACCCCTGCAGCTCTTCGGCGCCGCCGATCAGCGTCTGGTCGTGGCCGAACCGCCCAATCTCGTCACCGCCGCCGCCGATCAGCCGCCCACGAGTCGGCCGCTCCCCAATGGGAGCGACGTCGCCGCGACGCGCTGGGGCGATCTGGTCGCGGTCGCGGCCGACTCGGGCGTCGTACTGATGGACCCTCTCGGTCGACGAGACGCATCGTTCATCCGACTGCCCGACCACCCACGGGCACTCGTATTCTCGCCCTCGGGTCACCGCATTTACGTCGCGCGTCGCACCGAGCCTGGCCTCGCGGCCATCGACCGCTACGAGCGTGAGGAAATCGACGGGGTTGCCCTGCCCCTCCCCGCCGCGGCCATCCGCCTGGACCCCCTGGGGCGGTGGCTCCTGGCCAAGCCGAGCTCGGGCGATTCGGTGTGGGTGGTGGACCTGCCCGTAAAGCGGTTGGTCGGCGCGGTGGCGTGCCAGTGGCGCGTGGATCTTCCCGCCGTCGCGCCGGAGGGCATGCTCCTCGTCCGCCAGGGCGACGACGTCGTAGCCTACCGGCCCGACTCACTGGTCGAGACCGGCCGCGTGAAGGGCGGCGCGGCCGACTGGTGGACGCTCACCGCGTGGCGGCCGCGAGGCGCGTATCGCGGGGCGTTCGCCGACGCCGACGCGTCGGGCGGCGCCGGAGCGCCTGGCGGGCCAGCCGCGTCGGACACGGCGGGGCCCGAAGGGCCGATGTACGTGCAGGTGTCGACATCGCAGAACGAAGCGTGGTCGTCCGAGATGGCGCAGCAGCTCACGCGGGCGGGCCTCGCCGCGCGAGTGCTCGACCCCAAGAATCCGGACGAAGGCTATCGCGTGGTGCTGGGTCCGTACCCCACGCGCGCGCAGGCCGAAGCGATCGGCCGGAAGCTCGGCCGCCCCTTCTGGATCTACCAACCCACCCAGTGACCGGTCGACCCCTGCCCCGGTCGCGGCTCGACGCGCTGGTGCCGTCGCTCGTCACCGGCCAGGCGCTGATCGCGCTCGTCCCCGCCACGGGCGATCTCAAGTGGGCCGCGGGCGCGGCGTGGGACGTCGCGCGGGCCGCCGCGGTGAACGATCGGCGCGTGGCGCTGGTGGACCTGTGGCTCGAGCATCCGATGCTCCACGAGACCGTCGGCCTGTCGCCCACGGAGGGTATCGTCGATGCTTTCGAGTACGACGTATCGCTCACCAAAGCGGCGCACGAGATCGACCACGTGTTCTTCATCGCCGCGGGAGCCGCGACCGCCCACGCCGGTGATCTGTTCGCGAATCCACGATGGAAAAAGTTGCACGGCGGATTCCAGGTGGAAGGAGCGCTTCTGGTCTTGTTCCTGTCCGCGGGCGCGCTCGCCCGACTCTCGACCGTTCCCGACGGCCTGATCGTGCTGTCGCCCGACGGCTACGAGCCCGAGTCGTCGATCGGTCAGGGGATCGCCGCAGTCATGGAACGGGGTGTCCCGCTGCTCGGGGTCGTGCGCGAGCGGTGGACACCCGGCCCGATGGCCGTTCCCGCGCCGGACGCCCGCTCGGTCGCCCCCCCGCCGGGCCGCATCTCGGCGTCCGTGGCCCGGCGGCCCACCCGGCGGCGGGCAGCACGCCCAGTCGTGGTCGCCGCGACGCTCGTGGCCGGCGCTGCGGGCGGCTGGGGATTGTTGGCGCGCGGAGCCGAGCACGGCCCCCCCTCCACACCGGCGCGAACCGCGCCCGCCCATATGCCCCGTGCGCGCCCAGTCGTCGCCGCACCCGCGCTGCGACCCGATTCCCTCGCCTGGACCGTCCAGCTCGCGGCCTATGCCGGCCTCGACAAGGCGCTCGCCCTGGCGGACCGGCTGAGCGCGGAGGGTATAACGCCGTTCGTGACGCCGGTCGCGCTCGAGGCGCGTGCCGGGAGTGGTGGTGCGGGCAGCGTGTGGTACCGCGTGTTCGCCGGTGCCTATCCGACGCGCGATTCGGCCCTGAGCGCCCGCTCGGTGCTGTGGACACGCCGACTGGCTGATCGCGGCCAGGGCGACGTTCTGCGCGCGCCGTACTCCCTCGCGTTGAGCCAGCCGGGGAGAACCTCGAGGGACAGCCTTCGGGCGCACGGGATTGCGGCGGTCTCGTGGGACGCTGGGCGGCTGCTGGCGGGTGCCTTCGAAACTCCCGAGCAGGCCGCGGTTCTCGAACGCCAACTCAAGCGCGCAGGCGTGTCGGCCACTCTCGTCACCCGGATGACAACCACACCATGAGATTGACCCGGCTGGAGCTGGCGGGATTCAAGTCCTTCGCGGGCACGGTGGAGCTGCCGTTCGAGGCGGGAGTCACCGCCATCGTCGGGCCGAACGGATGTGGCAAGTCGAATATCTCCGACGCCGTGCGCTGGGTCCTGGGCGAGCAATCGCCGCGCCTGTTGCGGGGCGGCAAGATGGAAGACGTGATCTTCCAGGGGTCGACCGGCCGCCGCCCGGTGAACGTGGCCGAGGTGTCGCTCGTCTTCGACAACTCGGACGGGACGCTCCCGGTGGCGTATCAGGAAGTGGTCGTCACGCGACGCCTCTCGCGCTCGGGCCAGAGCGAATATTTGCTCAACCGATCGCCGGTGCGCCTCCGCGACGTTCAGGATCTGTTGCGCGGCACCGGCCTCGGGGCGGACGCCGCAGTGGTGATGGAAGCGAAGATGATCGACGCGCTTCTCTCGGAGAAAGCCGAGGAGCGCCGCGCGCTGTTCGAAGAGGCGGCGGGGATCGGCCTGTACCGCGACCGTAAGAAAAGCACCGAGCGTCGCCTCGAGGAGACGGCGGCGGACCTCGCCCGGCTCGACGACCTGGTCAGCGAGGTGCAGACCCAGGTCCGGAGCCTCGCGCGGCAGCGCGGCAAGGCCGAACGCTACGAGAAGATGATCGAAGAGCGCTTCGGCGTGGCGCTGACCCTGGTGCGGCGGGAGCTCGAGGATTTCGATCTGGCGCTGGGTGGCCTCGGCCAGCGCGCCGAGCAGCTGGCGAGCGCACTACCCGCCGAGCGCGGGCGACTCTCGGAGGCGGAGCGCGAGCGTGAGGCACGGGCGCAGGCGCGACACACCGGCGAGGCCCGTCGCACGGAAGTCGAGCGGCGTCTGGCGGATGCCAAGCTGGAGGTGGGGCGGCTCGAGGGCGACCTCGCCCTGGCGGCCGAGCGGCTCCGCAATGCGGGACAACGCCGAGCCACGGCAGGGCAACGGCGGGAGCAGGAGGAGGCGCGCGCCGTGCAGGCGGAGCGAGAACGCGAGGCCGCGGCCGCCGAGCACGCGGCGGCCGAGCGGGATTTGGCGTCCGTCAGCCGGGAGCTCGCCGGCCGCACCGCCCTCGAGCAGGCCGGCCGTGACGGGCTGCTCGCGCAGCGCAACGTCGTGCGCGAGCGCGAGGAAGACCTGCAGCGCCGGGCCGAGGGATTCCGGGCGCTCGAGGGCGAGCGCACGGCGCTCGAACGGGAGCGGGCCGAGCTCCGCCAGCAGGTGGCGCAGGCATCGCAGGAGCGGTTGACCCGCGACGCGGCGGAGCGCGCAGCCACGATGGACGTGCGCACGCTCGCCCATCGCGCCGCGACGCAGGCGCGTGAGGCGGTCCAGGCCGTCGAAGCGCTCGAGCGCGCGCGCCGGCGCGTGACGGAGCTCAAAGAGCTAGAGACGCACCAGCGGACGGCTCGTCGCCAAGCGGAGGAGACACTGGCGCAGGTGGCGGCGCGGCGCGACGCGCTCGCCGAGCTCGAGCGCGAGCGCGTCGGCCTCGCGCCCGCCGCCCGTGCGCTGCTCAAGGCCAAGCCGCAGTTCGGCGACGCGGTCATCGGCCCGCTGTCGGACTTCGTGCGCACGAGCCGGAGCGACGCGACGCTCGCCGAGCAGCTGCTGGGCGAGTGGCTGCACGCCGTGCTCGTCCGCGACGCCGCGGCCGTCGATGCCATCCGCCAATGGCACGCGAGCGCCAAGCCGGGCCCGCTGGTTCTGTTACCGGCCGTCCCGGGGCCCCGGCTCGCCGCCGACGGTCATCCGCTGCAGGACTCCCTGCGCGTGGACGGTCCGGCGGCCGCCTGGGTGCGCGCGTTGCTCGCGGGGCACGAAGTGCTCGAGGGCGGGAATGCGCTGCGCCGGGCCAACGGCGCGGTGTTCCTCGCGGGGACGAACGGCGCGGGCGGCGGTGGGCCCCTGGAGCGGCGTGCCGAGCTCGAGACGCTCAACCAGGACGCCCGCGAGGCGGAGGCCCGCCGTGGCGCGACCGCCGCGGCGCTCGAGCGGACGGTGGGCGAGCTCGCCGCGGCCGAAGCCGAGTTCGTCGAAGCGGGAGCGCGCGCCGAGCGGGCCCGCCAGGAGGAGCTCGAGGCCGGCGCGGTGAAAGGCGACGCGGAGCGCGCGGCGGCGCACGCTCAGCGGGAAGCGGCGGACGTCACGGCGCAAGTCGAGCGCCTCTCGGCGCGGCTCGAGCAGGTCGAGGCTCGCCTCGCGATCTTGCACGAAGCACTCGAGCAACACGAGGTCGAGCGCGTCCGCCTGGATGAGCGGCTCGGCGGCGAGCGGGCGCGGCTGGCGGATCTCGAAGCGCAACAGGAAGCGGCACGCGAGCAGCGTGTGCAATGGCAAGTGGACGCCGCCCAGGTCGAAGCACGGCTGGCGGCCGCGCAGGAGCGCTCGAGCCGGGCGGCGGCGATGGCGCAGGAGGCCCGGGACCAGGCGGCCGCGCTCGCGCGGGAGATGGACGAGCTCGAGCGCGAGGCCGCGACGCTCACGGCGCAACGGGCCCAATGGGAAGACACGCTCAAGGAGCGGCGCCACGCCCTCGGCGCCCTGGAACGGGCGGCGCGGGACGCGGAAGCTCAAGTCGAGCAGTCGGAGGCGAGCCTGGCCCAAGCGGAGTCGGCGCTCGACGAAGTCCGACGGGCCCTCGATGCGCGAGGCGCGGAGGAGCACAAGCTCGAGCTCGAGCGGACCGAAGTGCTCGGCCGTCGCGCGGGGCTGGTCGCGCGCGTGGAAGCCGAGTGGCGCAAGCCACTCGAGCGGTTGCTCGCGGACGCACCGGAGGTCGAGGGCGATCTCGAGTGGCTGCGGCAGGAGGATGAGCGCCTGCGGGCCGCGATCGACGCGGTCGGCCCGGTGAACGCGCTCGCGGTGGACGAGCACGCCGAGGAAACGAAGCGCCTCGAGTTTCTCATGACTCAACGCGACGATCTCGTGGCGGCGCGGCAGTCACTTCAGCAGGCCGCGCGGGAAATCGATCAGACCGCCAAGACCATGTTTCTCGAATCGTTCGGCAAGGTGCGCGAGAACTTCCGTACCGTATTCCAGACGCTGTTCGGCGGGGGCGAATGCGACGTGCGCCTCGCCAACGAAGACGAGCCGCTCGAAAGCGAGATCGAAATCCATGCCGCACCGCGCGGCAAGCGCACGCAACGGATCCACCTCCTGTCGTCCGGCGAGCGGACGCTCGTCGCCGTGTCGCTCCTCTTCGCGATCTTCCTCACCAAGCCGAGCCCCTTCTGCCTGCTCGACGAGGTGGACGCCCCGCTCGACGACGCCAACGTGGGTCGCTACGTGCGGCTGCTCGCCGAGTTCAAGGACCAGACCCAGTTCATCGTCATCACCCACAATCCGCGCACCATGCAGGCGGCCGACGCGGTATACGGCGTCACGATGCAGGAACCCGGCGTCTCCACCATCGTGGGCGTCCGCCTCGGCCAGATGGAACACGCGTAAGTGGACCTGGTCACCGTCGGCACGGGGACGGTCGCGCCCTCGGCGACCCGTACCTCGGCGTGCCATTGGGTGGCACGAGGGAGCCTCAAGATCCTTCTGGACTGCGGCGCGGGCACCCTGCACCGGCTCGCGCAGTTCGATCTGCCGTGGCAACAGGTGAGCCACGTCATCGTGTCACATTTCCATCCGGACCATTGGGGCGAGCTCCCGATGCTGGTCTATGCCCTCAAGTACGTCGCACGGCCCCCCCGCCAGGAACCGCTCGTGATCCTCGGCCCACGCGGCGTCGTGCGGCTCATCAAGCAGCTCGCCGAAGGCTACGGACCCTGGCTGCTCGACCCGGGATTCCCGATCGGGATTCTCGACGTGCAAGACGGCGAGCCGTTCCCGCTCGACAAGGACGTGAGCCTCGAGACGTTCCCCGTGCCGCACACGCCCGAGAGCGTCGCGCTGTCGCTCGTCGCGCCAGAGGGCCGGCTGGTCTATACCGGCGATACCGGCCCCTCCAGCGAGCTCGCCCGGTGGGCGGGCGGAGCGGACGTGCTGCTCGCGGAGTGCTCGCTCCCCAAGGAGATGGCGCTCGACATCCATCTCACGCCGGAGCAGGCCGGTGACCTGGCGAAAGAGGCCGGGGCGCGGCACCTCGTCTTGACGCACTTCTATCCCCCGGTAGAAACTTCGGACCCGGCCCGAGCGGCCGGGACGCGGTTCACGGGCCGGATCACGGCGGCCCGGGATGGCGATCGGTTCACCATCGGAGGCGAAGGGGGAGGGGGAGGCCGGTAGCGGTGCTCATCGTGATGCGACACGGCGCCACGGAAGCCGAAGTCCGCCGGGTCATCGCCGTAATCGAGGAGATGGGCTACAAGGCGCGCCCCATGCCCGGCGCGCAGCGCACCGCCGTGGGCCTCGTGGGCAACGACGGACGCGTGGACGCCTCGCGGCTCGAAGGCCTTCCCGGCGTGCAGGACGTCATCCACGTCACCAAGCCGTACAAGCAGGTGAGCCGGGAATGGAAGGCCGAGAACACCGTCGTTCGGCTGCCGGGCGGCGTGTCGGTCGGGGGGACCGAGGTGGTGACCATCGCCGGGCCCTGCTCCGTCGAGAGCGAACGCCAGATCATCGAGGCGGCCCGCCAGGTGAAGGAAGCGGGAGCGGTGATCCTGCGCGGCGGCGCCTGGAAGCCGCGGACGTCTCCCTACGCATTCCAGGGACTGGGCCGGCCGGGACTCAAGCTGCTCGCCAAGGCGCGCGAGGAGACGGGCCTCTTGATCTGCACAGAGGCGATGGACCCCGAGGGCGTGAGCTACGTGGCCGAAGTGGCCGATATCATCCAGATCGGTGCCCGCAACATGCAGAACTCCACGCTCCTCAAGGCCGCCGGCCGGGCAAAGAAGCCGGTGCTCCTGAAGCGGGGCATGGCCGCGACGATCGAGGAGCTGCTGCTCTCCGCCGAGTATGTACTCGCGGAAGGGAACCACGACGTGATCCTGTGCGAACGCGGCATCCGTGGGTTCGATACGGCGACGCGAAACGTCTTCGACCTCACCGCGATTCCCGTCGTGCACAAGTTGTCCCACCTGCCCATCATCGCGGACCCGTCCCACGGAACGGGGCTGCGCGACAAGGTGATCCCGATGGCTCGGGCCGCGGTGGCCGCGGGCGCCGACGGGATCATGGTCGAAGTGCACCCGAACCCGGAGCAAGCGCTCTCCGACGGCGCGCAGACACTGTTCCCCGAGCAGTTCGCGCAGCTGATGCGTGAGATCCGTGTTATCGCGGATGTGATCGGCCGGCGGGTCGCAGAGCCGGCATCCGTGGGGGCGTGAGGCAAGTGCGGAACGCGGAGTGCGGAGTGCGGAGTTGCTTGGCGATCGTGGCTTCCCTTGCGCTCCAGGCCCCCGACCCCTGGCCTGCCCTCGATCACGCGAGCCAGATCTACCAGACCATCACGACCTTCTCGGCCGACTTCGTACAGGTGATCACGAATCCGATGATCGGCGCGCCGGATACGACCCACGGCCGGCTCTATCAGATGCGCCCCAGCCGGTTCGCGATGCGGTTCACCGACCCGAGGGGCGATCGCATCGTGGCGGATGGGCGCTTTTTGTGGCTATACACGCCGAGCACCACGCCCGGGCAGGTGATCCGCTCCCGCATCCCCGAGTACGGCGCCACCGGGCCGAATCTGATCGGGCAGTTCGTAGAGGCGCCGCACGAGCGGTACACCGCGCACTACGTCAGGGCGGATTCCCTCGACCACCACCTCGTCGACGTCATCCGGCTCGTGCCGAAGAAACCCGACCAACCCTATAGCGCGGCCGTGATCTGGGTGGGGAAGGACGACGGGTTGGTGCGCTGCCTGGACATCAGCGAGGCGTCCGGTCAGGAGCGCACGGTGATCCTGACGGACCTCAAGGTGAACGCGGGCGTCCCCGGACGCGAGCTCACGTTTTCCCCTCCGGCCGGAGTACGGGTGGTAGATCAGTAGCCCGTCGCCGCTGGTAGGGGGATGGGCTCAAAGTACCTCGGAACAATGACTTTCGTCTCCGGTGAGGCCGTGGTCACTTCCCGCAAGAAGGACTGCAGTGCGTCCAACGCCGGTTGCTGCGATGCGCCATACGGGGCCATGAAGTTGTCCCAATGTGTCGGAAGCACCATCGCTGGGAAACCGAGATCGCGCATCAGGCGGCCGGTGTAGTCGTAAATCTCCGCTCGAGACGCACCTGCGCCAACCAAGACAACATCGGGTCGCAATCCTTCGATCTCGCGCTCGACGTAGTTCATCCCTCCAAATGCCAGAATCTGATGGCCGTGAAAGCGAATCAGAAATGCGAGTGTACCGCCCTCGGGATGCATTTGCTGCAGGGTCAACGGAGCCTTCATCCCTTCTGGTGCCCGAGCGGAGCTGAAGTAATGCTTGTGATCCAAGGCGCTGTGAATGCTTGGAATGACCTTCACCGAGAACGTCGCGAACTGGTAATCCTCCCCGCCGCGTACGGTGATCAATTGCGCTTCGGGCACTCCGTACGCCCGAAGCACGTTCTCCGTGCTCTCGGTTCCGATGACTGCGGCGTGGGTGTTCAGCGCGATATGAGGAACATCCAGGACATGATCGTAGTGCGTGTGCGTCACCAGGATGAAGTCGGCTCGCGGGACGTGCGAGTCGATGACGGCCACGTCCGGGACTGGACGGTCCTCCCATCCGTACCCCGGGCGCGTGTCCCCAGGGGT
>DASQIB010000010.1:0-13189 GCA_035631795.1 Gemmatimonadales bacterium
CACACCAACGTGTGCGCGATCTACGACTTCGGGGAGACGCCCGACGGCCTGATCTACCTCGCGATGGAGTTCGTCGAAGGCGAGCCGCTGACGGACCTGCTCACGCGCGAGCGCTCGCTGCCGACCGCGCGTGCGGCCAGCATCTTCCTCCAGGTGGCCGACGCCCTTCAGGCAGCGCACGATCTCGGCATCGTGCACCGGGACTTGAAGCCGGACAACATCATGCTCGCCCGCGCCCGGGACGGGTCGGATGTCGTCAAGGTGGTCGACTTCGGAATCGCGAAGGCCGTGGGAGGAGACGACAGCCAGAAGGTGACCAAGACCGGGCTCGTGGTGGGGACGCCGGAGTTCATGAGCCCGGAGCAGTTGTCCGGCGACCCACTGGACGGACGGAGCGACGTCTACTCCCTGGCGCTCGTGCTCTTCAAGATGCTGACGGGTGTGCTCCCGTTCGAGGGCAGCACCGTCCAGGACACGATGGTCAAGCGGCTCACGGACGACCCCGCGAAGCTGGCCGATGTGCGGCCCGACCTGCACTTCACACCCGGGCTGCAGGCGACCCTCGATTCGGCGCTCGCCCGTCGCCCCATCGATCGCTATCAGTCGGCCGCCAAGTTCGCCGATGACGTGGCCGCGGTCCTGGGCGCGCCGCGGAGAAGCCGGGGCTCCCCGCTCCCCCCGACCCGTCCGGAAGCCGATGCCCCGACGGAGCGACTGCGCCGTCCGACGCCGATCGTGTTCCCGTCGACGCCGGCGAAACGGCGCTCGCGCCTGCCGATCGTGGCCGGCGCGCTCGTCGTGCTCGGCGCCACAGGTGCGGCGCTCGCGTTGCGCGGCGGGAAAAGAGTCGATACCACCGCCCGTGCGGACACGGTCCCTCGTGTCGACGCCGGTCGCGCGCCCGATACCGCGGCCGGGCGACCCAGCGTGCCCGCGCCGCCGACCAAGCCCGCACGCCGGCCGTCGCCGCCACCACGCCGGGAGCGCCCTCCCTCGATGGTCGACATCGCGAGCGCGCGAGCGATGCTCGAGAAGCTCATCGACACACTCGAGCCGCGGACCGCGCGCATGGTCCTCGATTCCGCGACCGACATCTTCAACGCACCCGGACTCGCGCGGAACGACAAGGCGTACGCGGCGTTCGTCGTCGGGAATGCGCTTTTCCAGAGGAACGATCGGACGATGGGGTGCGAGTGGGTGCGGAAGGCCACGGAGCTCGATCCACTGCCGGACCCGTATCGCACAATCCTCGAGCAGTGCCAGCGGTGACCATGTTCGGCCGCTCCGCCAAACCGATCCGGATCGAGGTCTTCGGCAAGACCGACCTCGGGAGGACGCGCGACCACAACGAGGACCGTTTCCTCGTGGCGGACCTCACGCGCCGTGAAGCGTCGCTCCAGTCGACGGTGCGCGCGCACGATGTGGGGGAGCGTGGCTCGTTGTTCGTCGTGGCGGACGGCATGGGTGGTGCCGCCGCCGGAGAGCTCGCCAGCCAGATGGCGACGGAGACCATCTTTGACCAAATGGTGAAGGGCTGGGGTGCCGAACCGGACGTCACGCCCCAGCGCTTTGCCTATCGCCTCAAGGAAGCAGTGGAGACCGCCAACCGTCAGATCCATTCGTACGGGGCGGCGCACCCGGAAGTCCGCGGGATGGGGACGACGACGACGGCCGTCGGCTTGCTCGGCGATCGCGTCTTCCTCTCGCAGGTCGGCGACAGCCGCGCCTACCTCATTCGCCATGGCGAAGCGGTGCAACTCACGAAGGATCAGTCTCTCATGCAGCGCCTGGTCGAGGCCGGTGAATTGACGGAGGAGGAAGCCGAGAAGAGCGAGCGCAAGAACATCATTCTTCAAGCGCTCGGCCCCGACGCCAAGGTCAAAGTGGACCTCACGCACCAGGAAGTCCGCCGGGGCGATATCCTCGTGTTGTGCTCCGACGGCCTATCGGGGCAGGTCAAGAAGGAAGAGATCGCGGAGGTGGTCACCGGGCAGCGCGACTTGTCCGTGGCCTGTGACCGCCTTGTCGCCCTCGCGAACGAGCGGGGCGGGCCGGACAACATCACCGTGGTGATCGTGCGGTTCGACGGCGACGGGCTCCGTCCGGCGGAGGCGAGCGCGGAGGTCGGGCATCAGGTGTACCCATTGATCGACACCGAGACCAGCACGGAGCCCGTGCCCGTGTATCGGGGCAGCCGGGCGCCTGAGCCCGCGGCGCGCAGCCGCTGGCGGATGATCGCGTTGCTCCTGGCCGCCGCCGCCGCCGCCCTCGCGCTCTATCTGGTCAACCGGAACCAGTGACCGCGCAATTCAAGTTCCTCTCGGGTGCGCGCGCCGGCCAGATCGAGTCGTTTCGCAAAGCGTACATCGGCCTGGGCCGGCACCCGCTGTCGGACGTCCGCTTCGACGCGGAGCGGGATCTCGACGTGTCGGCGCGGCACGCCGGTATCGTGCGCCACGGCGAGACGTTCGTCGTGCGCGATCTGGGCAGCACGAACGGCACGTTCGTGAACGGCGCCCGGATCACCGGAGAGGTGATGCTCGCCGACGGCGACGTGATCACCTTCGGACAAGACGGCCCGGCCGTGGAGTTCCGCATCCTCTCGGGCGACGGTGTGCCGGACACCGTGTCGGATGGGACGCGCGCGTCCGCGGAGCGAATGTCCGCGCCGCGGGTGCAGTATGCCGCCATCCCCGCCCCCGCCCCCGCCCCCGGCGCCCCGCGGCGGTCGAGCACCGCCGTGCGGATCGCCGTCGAAGTGGCGCGACAGACGCGTCACTTACGCCGCACCACCAAGCTCCTCATCGGGATTCTGGTGCTGGCGCTGGCGGCGTTCACCTGGACCCAATGGCAGACGCGCCGTGACGCGCGCGAGCTCGCGCAGCTGCAGGCCCGCGCGGACAGCCTGGCCGGCGAGGCGCAGCGTCTCCTGGCACGATTCCGGACGGAGCTCGCGAGCGTGCGCGATGCGCTGCGCGAATCGCAGGCCGAGGTCGCCCATCTGCGCACCGAGCTCGCTGCCGCGGGCTCGACCGGCGACGCACGGGCCATCGCCCGGCTCCGCGCCGAGCTCGACGCCGCCGAAACACGCCAGCGCGGCCTGGCGGGCGCGGCCGCGATGGACTATCGCGCGATCTCGCTGCGCAACCAGGACGCCGTCGCCATGGTCGTGGTCCAATTTTCGGACACCGAGATCATCGGCGGCACGGCGTTCGCCGCCGACTCGCAGGGGACGTTGATCACCAACCGGCATGTGCTGGTGGGCGAGGGCGGGAACCGCCGGCCCGTGCGGATCGCCGTGAAATTCTCGGGCAGCCGTCAGTGGTTTCCCGCGCGCCTCTTGAGCGTCGCCGACTCGGCCGACGTCGGGGCGGTGAAGGTCGACATCCACGGCGGGACGCCTCGCGTCGCGGGGTTCGCGACGGAACCCACGGCGCTCGCGCGCGGCGACCCGGTTGCCATCGTCGGGTACCCGCTCGGCGAGGACCTCCCCATGGAGCACATGGGTCAGACCGGCATCGTCGCCGACCCGACGCTCACCGTCGGAACGGTCTCCAAGACGTTGGCCAACGTCGTGCAGGTGGACGGGTTCGGAGCGCCGGGATCGTCCGGAAGCCCCATCTTCGATCGCTCGGGCCGAGTGGCGGCGGTGCTGTACGGCGGCAATCGGGAATCGCAGGGGAAGATCATCTACGCGGTGCCCGCCATGCAGGTCGCCGCGTACCTGAGAACCGTTCAAGGCAAGCCGTGAGACGTACCGCTCACCCTGCTCAGCACCCATCTCGCCGCTGCCCGCTGCATCAACGCCTGCCCATGCCAGCAGAGAAGGATCGGCGCGGTCCCGGGAATCTGTGCTGCCAGGCGGGGGTGACCGAGCAGGACCACGAGCTGCGCGCCCGGCACAAGACGTCGCAGCGCGGCGCGTGACTTCGGACCGAGATCCGCCCGGCCCTTCCAGGATCGAGGTTCGGAGTAGACGAGAACCACGCGGTGTCCGGTACCGGAAGCCCGAGATGCAATCGGGACACCGGCCGCTCGCAATGTCTGATGGAACACATCTCGGGGCGGAATAGTGTACGGCCCACCCACGTCGTCATCGACGATCGACACCGCCAGTGGCGTGCGCATCTCGGGTGCCTCTCCCCGTACGAGATGCGTCACGCGGTCCGCCACTCCGTCTGCGAGCGACGCGTGCCCAGAGAGATCGGGCTCGCCCTGATCAGGCAGGTCGGTCCAGTCGGCGAGCGCGCGGTCGTAGTGGCTCAGCGCTTCGTCCGCGCGCGCAGTTGGAATATCGGTGCCCACCGCGCGATCGAGTGCCGCCACTACGCGCTGAAAGTCGTACGGGTACAGGAGGGCGTCGCACCCAGCCGCCACCGCGGCAGCCGTGGCCGCCGGCACCGGTTGCGCGGCGCTGGCTCCCGCCATGATCAGAGCGTCGGTCACGATGAGCCCGCCGAAGTTGAGCGTGTCCCGCAGGTAGCCCAGAATCTCCGAGGAAAAGCTCGCGGCGCGACCTGAATGATCCCACTCAGGATAGGCGACGAACGCGCTCATCACGCTCCCCACCCCGGCGCGGATGGCATACTCGAACGGCTTCCCATCCACCTCCTGCAGCTCCGTCGCCGCGGCGCGCACGCGCGGCAACGTCGCGTGCGAATCCTCGGTCGTGCGGCCATGTCCAGGGTAGTGCTTGGCACATCCCTGCACCCCGTGCTCCTGGAGCGCGCGGATCCACACGGCCGCGTGCTCGCCGACGCGCACCGGGTCCACGCCGAAGGATCGCGTCTGCACGATCGGGTTCCTGGGCTCGAGGTCCAGATCGCAGACGGGCGCGAAGGCCCAGTTGATGCCCACCCAACGGGCTTCGGCGCCCGTGATCATCCCGCACGCGGTCGTTACGTCGAGGTCGTCGAGCCAGCCGAGCGCCGCGGGCGGCAGCAGCTCCGTGAGGCCCTGAACCTGTTGTGCCGGCCCGCGCTCCAGGTCGGCGCCGACGAGCAACGGGCGCCCGGCTTGCTGGCGTAGCTCGGCGGTGAGGGCGGCGACCGCCTCGCGCGTGCCCCCGAAGATGATGAACCCGCCCACACCCGCGGCGAGCGCCTGGTCGATCTTCACGCGCTCGTGGTCAAAGCTCTCCCGTCGCCACCGCAGCGCGGGGAACACGAGCCGTGCCAGCGAGGTGGTCACGCGGGCGTCACGTGGCCGAGCACGCGGGGCCCGCGCGCCCCGGTGGCGGCGGGGAGGTTGCCCGCCTTGCCGAGAATGGTCAAAAACCCGAGGAAGGCGAACGCGAGTGCCTCCTTCGCCTCGCCATCGAAGAACAGGCGATCGAATCCGACGACGGGGCGAGGCTGCACGCGCGCGGTGAGCTGGGCGAGTAGCACCGGGTTACGGGCGCCGCCGCCCGAAACCACGAGCTCGTCCGCCGGTGGTGCCGGCGTCCAGCGCTCGATGCCGCGCGCGATCGTTTCCACCGTGAGCGCTACGGCGGTCGCGACCGCGTCGTTCTCCGAGCCGCCCGCCTCGCGCACGGTCGCGAGTAGGCGCTCCGCGTACTCCGAGCCGAACTGCTCGCGGCCGGTGCTCTTCGGTGGACGCGCGGCGAAAAATGGATCCGCGAGTAACGCGTCCAAGACTCGGGCGGATCGCTGGCCACGTCGGGCATGCTCGCCCCCGACGTCGTACGGTGCCGCGGGGTCGATCCGGCGGGCCACCGCGTCGATCACCGCCACCCCCGGGCCCGTGTCGAAGGCCAGCGAGCCTGGTGTCTCGCCCCGGTGCGGCACCCAGGTGACGTTCGCGATGCCGCCGATATTGAGGAGCAGGCGCCCGCGCTCCGGGTGCCCGAAGAGCAGGACGTCCACCAGTGGGACGAGCGGCGCGCCCTGCCCGCCCGCGGCCACGTCGCGCGCGCGAAAGTCGCTCACGACGCGCACGCCCACGCGCTCCGCGATCACGGCGGGGTCTCCCAGCTGCAGGGTCGCGCGCCCCGGCTCGTGCCAGATCGTCTGTCCGTGCGACCCGACGAAGGCGACGTCCCGCGGGGCCACTTTGACCTCAGCCAGGAGCTGAAGGATCGCCGCCGCGAATCGCTCGCCCAGGGCCACATGCAGGAGTGCCAGCTCTCTCGAGCCGCCGCGCGCGATGACATCGATGATCTGCGCGCGTTCGGTGGCGGAGTAGGCGTCCTGCCGGAACGCGACGAGCTGCGCGTCGAGCGGCTGCTCCGACAGGCGGACCAACGCCGTCGAGACGCCGTCGAGCGAGGTGCCCGACATTACGCCGACGGCGAGGGTGGACGTCACGCGACCGGCGGCGGGTCGCCCACGGCGCGTCGCACGAACCCGCCGGCGTCGGCGAGCAGGCGCTCCGCGTCGGCCCTCGCGACGCCCTTGGCCGCCATCACGATCGCGAGCTTCACGCTGCCGCCCGCGGCCTCGATCACCGCGCGCGCGCGGATGCGGTCCACCCGGCAGCATTCCATGACGATGCGCTCCCCGCGGTCCCGCAGCTTGTCGGAGAGGGCCATCAGGTCCACCATGAGGTTTCCGTACGCCCGCCCCAGGCGGATCATGGCACCGGTCGAAATCGTGTTCAGCACGAGCTTGGTCGCGGTACCCGCCTTCATGCGCGTCGAGCCCGTGAGCGCCTCGGGACCGACCTTGGGGAGTATGACCACGTCGCATGTCTCGACGAGCACGCGCGGCGGATCGGAGCACGAAACGAGACCCGTGGACGCCCCGATCGTCTGCGCCCGCGAGAGCGCCGCGCGCACGAACGGCGTGGTGCCGCTCGCCGCAATGCCGAGCACGAAGTCGGCGGGCGCCACCCGCGCCTGGTCCATCGCGGCCATGCCGGCGTTGACGTCGTCTTCGGCTCCTTCGCTGCTCTTCACGAGCGCCTGATACCCCCCGGCGATCACGCCCACCACCATCTCCGGCGGTGTCCCGAACGTCGGTGGACACTCACTGGCGTCGAGCACGCCCAGCCGGCCCGAGGTGCCCGCGCCCACGTAGATGAGACGCCCACCGCGCTGGAACGCCGCCACCACGAGGTCGATCGCCCGGGCCAGCTCCGCTCGCACCTCATGGACCGCGGGCGCGAGCGTCGCATCTTCGGCGTTGATCAGGTCGACGATCTCGAGCGTCGACGCGACATCGATGCCTTGAGTGCGCGGATTCCGCTGCTCCGTGAGCCGCGGGTCGCGATAGTCGGGAGGCGTGGGAGTGCCGGTCATGTACGGGGTCGGATGGCCCCCAAGTTAGACGTTGACCCGAAGTCGGGTCAACGTGCACAATTCGGCATGCGTCGACCGCTCGCTCTCGGCCTGCTCCTCCTCGTCGCCTGCGCTCGCGGGACCAAGCCACCGGAGATCGCTCCCGTGGTGCCCGACCTTCCCACGCTGCCGACGCTCGCACCCCCAAACGTCGAGCCCGCCCCGCCGCCGCCCACGCTGGGCCCACTCATCGCCGCCGGCTGGCCGCTCGGTGACCGCGCGAGACCCGTCGAGGGCGAGCACGGGGTCGTCGTCAGCTCACATCCGATCGCGAGCAATGTGGGCATCGAGATCATGCGCCGCGGTGGGAACGCCGTCGACGCCGCGGTGGCGGTCGCCTTCGCGCTCGCGGTGGTGCACCCCGTCGCGGGCAACATCGGCGGGGGCGGTTTCATGATGATCCGCTCGCACGACGGCACGGTGGGCGCGCTCGATTTCCGGGAAACCGCGCCCGCCGCCGCGACGCGCGGCATGTACGTCGACTCGGCCGGCGTCCCGACGGACGCCTCGCTCACTGGGCCCCGCTCGGTGGGCGTGCCGAGTAGCGTCGCTGGCATGTACGAGGCGCATCGCAAGTTCGGGCATCTTTCGTGGAAGGAGCTCATCGAGCCGGCGGTACGGCTCGCGCGAGATGGACACTCGCTCGACGGCGTGCGGAGCCGTCAGATCGGCCGCGAGGCGGAGCGGCTGGCGCGCTTCCCCGCCTCCGCGGCTCAGTTCCTGGTGAACGGCGAGGCCCCACCCCCCGGCACGCGGTTCGTCCAGCCGGACCTGGCGCGCACGCTCGAGCTCATCGCTGATAGCGGACCCGTCGTGTTCTATCACGGCACCATTGCGGACCTGATTGTGCGGGAGATGTCTCGCGGGGGGGGACTGATCACCCGGGAGGACCTCGCCGGGTATCGGGTCAAATGGCGCGAACCGATCGCGATCAGCTACCGTGGCTACACCGTTTACACCATGCCGCCTCCTTCCGGGGGCGGAGTCACGCTCGCCGAGATCCTGAACGTGATGGAGGGATATACGCCGCTCCCGCCCTTCGGGAGCGCCACGCTCATGCATCTGCAGACAGAGGCGATGCGCCGGGCCTATACCGACCGAAACACGCTGCTCGGCGATCCCGACTTTGTGCACATGCCGCTCGAGCGCTTGCTGTCCAAGTCGTACGCGGACACGCTGCGGGCGGCAATCGATCCGCACCGGGCGACACCTTTCATCGCCGCCGGTGGCGCGCCTTCCGAGGATCCCCCTCCCGAGACGACGCACTTTTCGATCGTGGATGGGGAGGGCAACGCCGTGTCCTGCACCACGACCCTCAACAACGATTTCGGCAGTGCGGTGACGGTGGCGGGCGCCGGGTTTCTGCTCAACGATGAGATGGACGACTTCATGACCGCACCCGGTCGACCGAACCTGTTTGGCCTGGTGCAGGGCGAAGCAAACGCCATCGCGCCGGGAAAACGCATGCTTTCGGCCATGACGCCGGCGATCGTGGTCGACCCAGCCGGCGGCCTGTTCCTAGTGCTCGGCTCGCCGGGTGGGTCGCGGATTCCCACGGCGGTGTATCAGGTGATCACGGACGTCATCGATCAGGGCATGCCGCTCCCGAGTGCCGTGACCGCGCCGCGCATCCATCATCAAGCGGTGCCCGATGTGTTACATGTCGAACCCGATGGCTTCGTGCCGCGGTCGCTCGACTCGCTCGTGGCGATGGGGCATGAGGTGAGCTCGTGGAGTTACAAGACGGAGGTCAACTCCATCACGCGCGCCGCCGCCGGCTGGGTCGGGGTCGCCGATCCTCGGCGCGGCGGCGGCGCGGCAGGGTACTGACGCAACGGTCAGACCGTCAGGGGTTTCTCCAGCTTGATCATGATCGCCGCACCCTTCGGAATCACTACATCGATGTCACGCGACGCGCGGGCGGCGGCCGCGCCGGCGGCGGCGCCCGCAGCGCCTCCGATGACGGCGCCCTTCGTGTTCTTACCGACGATCTTCCCGAGGATCGCGCCCGCCACGGCACCGCCCGCGACCTTGGCCGCGTCCGCCTTGGTCACGCCACGGCCCTTCATGACCGTGTCCTTGGAGACCACGGACGCGTCGATCGGGTAGCTCTTTCCCCGCACGCTCACGCTCGTCACCGAGAGCTCGATCCTGCCGGTGGAGTTCGGGTTGGGCGCGGGTTCCGCTGCAGTGATGGTGCCCGACACGCTCGACCCCGCGGGAATGATCACGCGGCCAGTGGCGTCCTTCACGTCCTGACTGACGGTCGCGGTGAAGGGATCACCCGCCTTGGCCGACCGGGTGCTGATAGAGTCGTTCGCCGTCGTCGGGACCCGGGTCCCCGCGGCGAGCATCAGGGGCGCAGGCTTCGCGGGCGCCGGCTTCGGCAGAGGCGCCTTTTTCGGCTCCGTCGCCGGCCTGGCCGCCTCGGTCGCCCGCGACGGCACGTCCTTCATGGCAGCCGTGGATTCGGTCGGCGCCAAGGTCAGATTGCGGGCCGTCGAATCCGCCGACTGGCTCGTCTGCTCGCCCTTCGCGCAGGCGAACAGCCCTACGATCGACAGCGTGGCGACGGGCAGCAGGTAGTTCCGTTTCATGGACATGACCCTCTGTTCAGGGAATCGCGGAGGAATATAAAGAGAATGGGCGGCGTAGTTCCATAATAATACGTCGCGGCGCTGCCTCCTACAGTCTGCTCTTCAGGAACTCCGGCGTGAGCCCCTGCAGCCAACTCGCGAGCAGGGTGAAGCGGTCGGTGACGAGCAGGAGCCCGAGGACGATCAACAGGACGCCCGCGAGGCGCTCGACCCACGCGAGGTAAGGCCGGAACTTCTGGAACCAGACGAGGAATCGGTCCAGCGCCACGGCGGCGAGGAGGAACGGCACGGCCAGGCCGAGCGCGTACGCCGTCAAGAGGCCCGCGCCGAGCGCGAGGCTCGCCTGCGCGGCCGCCATGGTGAGGATGGCACCGAGGATCGGTCCGATGCACGGCGTCCAGGCGGCGCCGAACGTGACTCCGACCAGCGCCGATCCGGCGTAGCCGAGCGGCTTACGGGCCAGCTCGATCCGGCGATCGCGCATGAGAAAGGCGGGGCGCAGTACTCCCAGAAGATAGAGTCCGAAGAGGATCACGATGACGCCGCCGACGCGACCGATCCAGACCTGCGAATGCAGGAGCACCACTCCGAGCGCGGAGGCCGTGGCCCCGAGGGCCACGAAGACGAGGGAGAATCCCGCGACGAACCAGATCGCGTGAAGCAACGCCGTCCCGCGTCGCACCTCGAGCTCCTCGAGGGTCAACCCGGTGAGGAACCCGACGTAGCTCGGAATGAGAGGCAGGACGCACGGCGAGAGAAAGCTCAGCAGCCCGGCGATGAACGCGATCGCGAACGACGGGGTCACCCGCAGAAGCAGACCGCCGAGACGACGGTGGTCCAGCGCCCATCGTCGCCGCATTCGGCGGTCGAGGTGATGTTCATCGTGCGCACGATCTCGCCGGACAGGAGCCACTGCTCCCGCCGCTCGTCCCACGCCTTGTCGGTGTCGAACGGCACCCCCAGGACGGTCGCGAGCATCGATGCGGCCAGATCCTCGGCGTACTCACCCGATGTCACCTCGTTCTGCCCGTAGCTGTGATGCTCGGAGATGTACCCGTGATGCGAGGCGTCCGCGGGCATCGCGACGCCGATCGATGCCGCCACGAGACGACTCGGCTCGTTGGTGGACGATTCGGCGATCACCGCGAACACGACCTGACCGGGCTTCATCAGCGACAGCCCTTCCTCCCGGTCAACGAGCTCGCAGTGAGGTGGAAAGATCGAGCTGACCCGCACGAGGTTGAAGTTGGCGAGATGGGCGTCTCGCAGGGCCATCTCGAAGCTGGTGAGTTTTTCTTTGTGCCGACCGACGCCTTTGGTGAGGAAGGCCTTGGTGGGCACGAACAGTCGCGATTCGATCAACCCGTCACCTCGCGCGCGCTAAAGGGTTCAGTTGCTGACAGCTCCGGCACACCCCGTAGATCTCCAACCGATGGTGA
This sequence comes from Gemmatimonadales bacterium, assembly GCA_035631795.1. Classification (GTDB taxonomy): domain Bacteria; phylum Gemmatimonadota; class Gemmatimonadetes; order Gemmatimonadales; family GWC2-71-9; genus AG41. Next base: position 11,316 of record DASQIB010000010.1, read on the forward strand.
TCGGGCCGGAATTCGACTTCCTCGGCCAGCAAGGCGATCATCCGCTCGAGGCGGTCGTTCGAGAACTCGGTCACCCGGCCGCACGAAGAACAGATACAATGCTCGTGCGCCTGGTTCGGCGCGAGCGGCTCGTACCGCTTGAAGCCCTCGCCGAACTCGTGCTCCTTGGCCAGGCCGGCCCGGACAAGCAGGTCGAGCGTCCGGTAGATGGTCGCCGTGCCGACGGCCACCGCTCCTCGCTTCGCCACGCGCCGGCCGACATCGTCGGCGGAAAGGTGCTCGCCCGCGAAGAAGACCGCCTCCGCCACGGCCAGGCGCTGCTGGGTCGCCGGCAAGTTGTGATCCCCCAGGTACCGGCGGAACTCCTCGAGCAGCTTGGCGCCGTCAACCTTCATACCACACCGCCGGCCCCACCGCGACGGGGGGTTCCGAATCCCCGCTCCGCTCCGCGGCCGCTTGCATCACCCGCGCAATGACATCGGCGGGCGAGACGCCCGTCTCCGTGATCTCGATACGCGACTGCCCGCGCTCCTTGCCGCGCACGATGAGCATGTAGCGGGCCGTATAGACGCGCAACCGGTCACCGGCGCCGCTGCCCTTGCACGCCACCACGGCCGTGCCCCATTCCCGCCCCTCCCGCTTCCACGGCCGGAACAGGTAGATCGTCTCGATCTCGGCGGGGGATACGCGCTGTGCGAGCGCCTCCGCGAGCTTCGCCCACCCCGGCCCGCGGCCCGGCGTCAGGGTAGCGCGGTCGCCGGGGCCTGCGCCTGCTCCCATCGTTCCACATAGAACCGCAGGACGTGCATGTAATCCTGGGCATTCGTGACCACGCCGTACGCCTGGTGGGTGCCCCGGTCCCGCAGCTTGTTCACCACGAACTCGGTCTGGTCAACGCAGATGGTCGTGAGCGGCCGAAGGTCGTCCGGGGAGGGCGCGTCCACGAACGCGGGCAGCATGTTGCCGACCGCGATCGCGTGAAGCGCGGTGGCCACGAACACCGCGAAGGTTGCCTGGGCGGTGAATTGCCGCATCGCGTCCTGAGCGGCGAGCGTGTCGGAGAGCACCTCGGGCAGAGGCCCGTCGTCGCGGATCGAACCCGCGAGCACGAACGGCACACCCTGGGTCACCAGGGCGTGCATGATCCCCGAGGTCACCAGGCTCGAGCGGACCGCCGCGGTGATGCCGCCGGCCCGCCGGACCTGGTTGATGGCCCGCATGTGCAGCGCGTGGCCACCCTCGACGCCCTGGCCCGAGCTCGTCATGCCGAGCGTGGTGCCGAAGATCGCCGCCTCGAGGTCATGGACCGCCACGGCATTCCCACCGAAGAACGCCTGGACGTAGCCGTTCTGAATGAACCAGATCATGTCCTCCCGCGCCCGAGCGTGGACCAGCGCGGGACCCACGACCCAGAGAATCTTGCCGGGGCGCTGCTTCTCCTCTCCCAGGAGCTGCGCCAGCACGCTGTAATCGACCGGCTTCTCTCGGGACACCTCGGACTGCATGAACCCGAACTCGTTCGCGCTGTGGGCGCCGCCGAGGAATCCCTCGGTGTGCACGTAGATCCCTTCGCTGCCATCCTCCGCCAGGCCGACCGCGACAAGCTGGCCCTTGCGTACGCGGCGCGGCTCGGTCACCACCAGGGCCCCGGCGGGATGGAGAACGATCACGCAATCCATGCGCGGCAGCCGCGGCCGGCGCCACGCGCCCCCCCCCCCGGCCCGCACGTAGGTCGGAAGATTCGTGGTCGAGAAGAAACGGTCGGGCAGGACGCCGTCGGCGGGCGCGGGCTCGAAACGCGCGTCGGGCGCAGTCGCGAACGGCGCGCCCAGGAAGTTGGGGGCGCGGTATTGGAATCGGGGCCGAGTCGTCAC
>DASQIB010000011.1:0-23325 GCA_035631795.1 Gemmatimonadales bacterium
CGACGTCGACGTCCTCTCGGCGGTCGTCAGCGTGACGAATGAAGGCCGTCCGGTATACTCGGGGCGCCATCGGTTCGCATTTCGTCCTCACTAGCGATGCTGTCCGATGTTGAGCGATCAGTCGCTCGTCACGATGAACAGCGGCGCGCCATCGAACTGGTAGATGGGCCGCAGCCGGTCCGTATTGTAGTACTTCTTGATATCCACGAACTTCTTCTCCGACGTCACGCTGGAAATCGGCACCGTGTCGTAGAACCCGCGGTGGATGCTGACCAGACGACCGTACTGTTTCTTTCCCACCAGGCCGAGCGCGAGGTTGCCGAAGACCATCGGGACGATCGAATCGAGCGCATCGGGATCGCCGGAGCGGACGAGATAGCCGAGCCGCTGGTTCACGACGTCGATCCGGCGACCTTTGTTATACTTCGCCGACGCTTCCTTGAGCGCCGTTCCGATCTGGTCGCCGATCCCGCCCAGCTTGCGATGCCCGAACATGTCGGTCTCCGCGCCTTCGAAGCTCATGCCGTCCTGCGAAGTGAGGCGTGCGCCTTCCGACACGAGCACGACCGAATAGCGGCTCGGGTTCTTGTTCCGGTCCTGCGTCAGCAGCTCCGCCAGCCGGTCCACGTTGACCGGATGCTCGGGGATGACGCAGCGATCCGCTGCGCCGGCCATCGTTGGGAGGAGCGCCGTGAACCCGGCGTAGCGCCCGAACACCTCGACGACCAGGAAGCGCTCGTGTGAACCGGCCGACGTGCGGAGCCGCTGCGCGAGCTCCATCGTGCGCGTCACACAGGTGCTGAAGCCGATGCAGTAGTCGGTGCCGTAGACATCGTTGTCCATCGTCTTCGGTATGGCGATGACATTCACCCCTTCGTCGTGCAGGCGCTTGGCATAGCTGAGCGTGTCGTCTCCGCCGATGGGAATCAGCACGTCCACACCGATGTGCTCCAAGTTCTTGAGCACGTCCCTGGTCACGTCGTTGATCGGCTGGTCATAGCCGGTCAGGTGCGCCGGCACCCGCTCGAGCGGCAAGTGGCTGGGGCGCGTGCGGGACGTGTGGAGGAACGTGCCACCCGTACGACCGACGCGATTGACTTCGACTTCCGTCAGCGCCTGGACGTTCTCGCTGTTGTCGGCCTTCGCGTCGCGTACATAGTCGACCAGCCCGCCCCAGCCGTGCCGAATGCCGACGACCTCGTAGCCGTCGCGCAGCGCGCGCAGCGTGATCGCGCGGATGGCGGGATTGAGACCGGGGACGTCTCCGCCGCCGGTCAGGATGGCTATCGTCCCTTTGCCCATCGTCTTCTCCTGAGAGATTCGCCGTTCGTGCCGACAGGGACTATTATAAGACGTCCGACGGCAGGAAGAGCGTCATCGGACGGCTGCCGGAGATTTTCGGCAAGTAAGCTATCCGGGGGCCAGGACCTCGTTCCACTCCCTGATCGTCCAACGCGCCACGATCCCATGCGTCACGAAGGGATCGGCTCGCACGAACTCCTCGGCAGCGGAGCGGCTCGAGAACACGCCCATCGCGCCGCCCGCTGGCTCGTCGGTAAACGGGCCCACCATGAGCAGCCGCCGGTCCGTGTGAAACGTCTTCCACAGGGCGCGATGCGCCTCGATGTGCGCCGGAACCTTCGAACGGAAGTCTGGCGTGGACTCGTAGAGCAAGACGTATTTCATGGGAGTCACTCCGTTGCGGAAAAGATACACGCTTCACCAGGTCGGTCAGATTCGTTCGACCCTCCGAGCGCTTGAGGACGCACCGCGCCAGGGGTCGGAGGGAGCACCCGACGCGTGGCTCGAGGTGGATCCGACGTTCGCTCCTGCTCTGCTCGGCATCGCGGCGGGCGACGAGCTGGTCATCGTCACGTGGCTGCACCTGGCCGATCGTGATGTTCTTCAGGTCCACCCCCGCGGCGACCCCAAGAATCCACTCGCCGGCGTCTTTGCGACCCGGTCTCCGCATCGCCCCAACCCGCTGGGGCTCCATCGTGTGACCGTGCGGGAAATCGCCGGGACCCGGCTGCGCGTGGGGCCGATCGAGGCGATCGACGGCACGCCGGTGGTCGACATCAAGGCTGTCTGGGGAGGGACCTAACCCGAGATCGCCTATCGGGTTCCCCGTCGTGTCGATTCCGATCCACGTCGTTCGACGCCTGTGTAGGAGCTCAAATCCACCGGCTCCACGGCTCAAACAGGGGAGACACCACCGATGCGATTCACAACTAAGCGGGCCCGGGTCACGCTGTGGGTCATCCAGGGGCTCCTTGCCGCCGTGTTCCTGTTCGCAGGGGGGTTCAAGCTCGCAATGCCACTGGCTGCGTTGGCGAAAGTGTCGCCGCTCCCGCCGCTGTTCCTCAAGTTCGTCGCCGTCTGTGAAGTGACGGGCGCGTTCGGCTTGATCCTGCCCGGGCTCCTGCACATCCGCGAGGGCCTCACGGCCGTCGCCGCGGCCGGGCTGGTGATTATCATGATCGGCGCAACGATCAGTACCATAGCGGTGCTCGGCCTGGCTCCGGCGGTGCTCCCCTTCGTGGTGGGCACTCTGGCAGCGGTCGTCGCATGGGGACGGCGGGGGGCGGACGCGGGTGGTCGTGACAACGTCATGAACGTCAAGTCTGGGAGGTAGACGTGCGATTCCTTTCGATCGTGAAGTCGGCCGAGAACCAGGGGGCTCCACCTCAGGCGCTGCTCGACGCCATCGACAAGCTGACGCGGGACTCCCTGAACGATGGATCGTTGGTTTCGACTGGCGGACTTGGGACGACTGGGTCGGGCGTCCGCCTGCGGATCGCGAGGGGCAAGGTGACGATCACCGATGGGCCGTTCACCGAAGCGAAGGAGGTGATCGGCGGCTTCGCTACCCTCGAGGCGCCATCGAAGCGGGACGCGATCGAGGTAACTCGCCGGTTCTTACAGCTCCATCGGGGCCACTGGCCGACTTGGGAAGGCGAGTGCGAATTACGCGAACTGGTATTTCTCGCTCCGTGACGTGACCCCCCGAGCCTGGCTGCTGTTCACGCTGAGCTCCGTCATCTGGGGCGTGCCGTACCTCTTCATCAAGATTGCCGTCGATGCTGGCGTCCCCCCCGCCTTCGTCGCCTGGGGGCGGATCGCGCTCGGCGCCGTGGTGTTGCTGCCGTTCGTACTCCGGCGCCACGTCTTCCGAGGCTTGCGGGGGCGACTCTGGTGGATCGCGGCGTACGCCGCGTGTGAAATCGCGATGCCCTTTGTCCTCATCGCCATGGGCGAGCAGTACATCTCGTCGTCGCTCACCGCGATTCTCATCGCGACTATGCCACTCCTCGTGGCGCTCCTGTCGGTGTGGTTCGCGCCCGCCCACCGGCCGACCGGGCTCGGCGTGGTGGGGTTGGCGATCGGTCTCGGCGGCGTGATCGCCCTGCTCGGCGTGGATGTCGGCGGCCGGCCCCACGAGCTGCTCGGCGCGGCGCTCGTCCTCGCGGCGACCCTCGGCTATGCCGCCGCACCCATCATCGTGAGCCGGTACCTGGCCGATCTCGATCCGCTGGGTCCGGTGGCGGCGAGCCTGGTGCTCTCCACGGTGGTGCTGCTTCCGGCCGCTCTGGTGCGGCCCCCGCAGGGAATGCCGGGGCCCGCCGCGCTCGCGGCGATCGCCGTGCTGGGTGTGGTCTGCACCGTGCTCGGCCTCGTGGTGTTCTTCCAGCTGATCGCCGAAGCGGGCCCGAGCCGGGCGAGCATCGTTACATACGTGAACCCGGTGGTGGCGGTCATTGTCGGTGTGCTGGTGCTGCACGAGCATGTCGGGCTGACGTCGTTGCTCGGATTGCTCTTGATCCTGAGCGGATCGTGGCTCGCCGCGGGCGGCCGGGCCGTGGCGTAGCCCGCCAACGAACCGGTTAGATTGTGCCATATCCCCGAAACAAGGGCATACGATGTCCAAAGAGGACGAGATCCTGGAGCAGCTGAAAGCCATAGAGCGAGCGATTCAGAAGCTCAACACTGAAATGCAGGTCCATCTCAAGGCCGTCGCGGAGGCTGTCTTAGAGAACCGGCTCTAATGCTCGCGCGCCGAGTCTTTCTGCTCTCACCCGCGAACAGCGCGGGCAAGCGCGCGGGTTTTCTGTTGCGCAGGGAGGGTCGGTCTGCCCTGGCCCAACGGCTTCGAACGAGCGAGGGTGCGACCGTGGGCGAGGTCTACACCTTCATGAGTGGTCTGTACTTTCGGGGCAAGCTGGCCTACGCGTCGGCGTTCGCCGATCCGCCGGAGGGGTGCTCCGGTGTTCAGGTCATCGTGCCGGGCCTAGGGCTCCGTCCCGCGAGCGCCATCATCGATCTTGCGGGGTTGCGCGCGGTCGCGCGCGTCCCGGTCGATCCGGGCAATCGACGGTTCACGAGCCCGCTGCGTCGCGATGCGGCTCGATTGGCAGAGCAACTGAGTCCGGGCGACGCGGTCGTGCTCCTGGGCAGTATCGCGACGCCCAAGTACCTGCAGCCGCTGCAGGACGTGTTGGGGCCTCGATTGCATGTTCCCCAGGAATTCATCGGGCGCGGTGACATGAGCCGCGGCGCGCTGATGCTCCGCTGCGCCGCCGAGGGCCGCGAGCTCACCTACATCGCGGCCCCTGCCGGCGAGAGTTGATGCCGCGCTCCCCCGGCGCTGAAGCACTCGTGCTCGACGGGCGCGAGATCGCGATCTCCAACCCGCAGAAGGTGCTCTTCCCCAAGCCGAAATACACGAAGCTCGATCTCGTGCGCTATTACCTCGCGGTGGCCGAGGGCGCGCTGCGCGGGGCCGGCGGGCGGCCCAACATGCTGGTCCGCTATCCGAACGGTGTCGGCGGCGAGTTCTTCTATCAGAAGCGCGCGCCGGAGTCCCGACCCCCGTGGATCGAGGTGGTATCGCTGCGCTTCCCCTCCGGGCGAAGCGCCGATGAAGTCGTGCCGCGCGATGCCGCCGCGCTCGCCTGGCTCGCCAATCTGGCCTGCTTGGAGCTGCACCCCCACCCCGTGCGCGCCGAAGACCTGGACCATCCCGATGAGCTGCGCGTGGATCTCGACCCCGTGCCCGGGATCAAGTGGCGCCAGGTGCGGCAGGTGGCCCACGTGGCTGACGCGACTTTGAATGATTTCGGCCTAACCGGCTGGCCGAAGACCTCAGGAAACCGAGGCATGCACGTCGTGGTGCGGATCGAGCCGCGCTGGAGCTTCGGCGAGGTGCGCCGGGCCGCCCTGGCCCTGGCGCGCGAGGTCGAGCGCCGGGCGCCTCAGCTCGCGACGAGCAAGTGGTGGAAGGAAGAGCGACATGGCGTGTTCGTCGACTACAACCAGAACGCCAAGGACCGCACGGTCGCCTCGGCCTATTCGGTGCGGCCCACTCCCGATGCCCGCGTCTCGGCGCCGCTCTCGTGGGACGAGGTGGACGAGATCGACCCCGCCGACTTCACCCTCGCCACCATGCCCAAGCGGTTCGCGAAGATCGGCGATCGTCACGCCGCGATCGATGACGCTGCGGGGTCGCTCGAGGGACTCCTCGAGCTCTCGGCGCGGCACGAGCGGGAAGGCCTGGGCGACGCGCCGTGGCCCCCGCACTACCAGAAGCAGCGCGGCGAGCCGCCGCGCGTGCAGCCGTCACGGGCGCGCGCCGCGAAACATCCCCTGATCGAGATTGGTCGCGCGAAGCGCAAGCAGGACGCGCTGGCGGGGCTCGAACGATGGAAAACGCGCCACCCCAAGGCCGCGGCACACCTCGAGCCCGCTGATGTGCTGGTCGACTCGATGCGCGGCCGGTCGTCCACATGGACGCGCATCCGGGTGAACCTGCAGCACGTGCCGGTCAAGCTCCGGCCCCGTCAGGAGCGTCTCGACCCCGACGAGAAGACCTTCGCGAGGTCGTAGGGAGCCGTGACCTCGAGCTGATCGTAGCGGCAGTCTTTGGGCTGCTTGTCCGGCCGCCAGCGCAGGAACGTCGCGGCGTGGCGGAAGCGGTCTCCCTGCATGTGGTCGTACTTCACCTCGCACACCCGCTCGACGCGGAGCGGCTCCCACGAGAGATCCTTGCCCGCGCTCCAGCGACTCTGCCCGCCGGGCATGCGGCCCCTTGCTCTCTCGGTCCTGGCCCAGTCTCGCCAGGGATGGTCCTTCAGCGCGTTCTTGCGGAGCGGGGCGAGCTCCTTCACGAGCTGCTTGCGCATCGTCATGGTGAACGACGAGGTGACGCCGACGTGCTGCAGCCGGCGGTGGCCGTCGTACAACCCGAGCAACAGCGAGCCGACGGCATCGCTCCCGGTCTTGTGCCACCGAAAACCGGCCACAACGCAGTCCGCCGTGCGCGCATGCTTGATCTTGATCATGGCGCGCTTGCCCGGCTCGTAGGTCCCCCCCGCCGGCTTCGCTACCACGCCGTCCAGTCCCGCGCCCTCGAACCGCTCCAGCCATTGCGCGGCGATGCGGCGGTCCTCGGTCATGGGCGTGAGGTAGAGCGGTGGGCCCACCTCGGCGAAGAGGTTCTCGAGCAGCGCCCGCCGCTCGTGTTGCGGCACGTTCCGCTTGTCCTTGCCGCCTGCGGCCAGGATATCGAACGCGACGAACGACGCGGGCGTCGCCTGCGCCAGCTTGGCCACGCGCGACGCGGCGGGGTGGAGCCGCATCTGCAGGGCGTCGAAGTCGAGCCCGCGCGGCCCGGCGATCACGATCTCGCCGTCGATCACGCACGCCTTGGGCAGCTGATCGAGCAGCGCCTCGTGCAGTTCCGGGAAGTAGCGGTCGAGCGGCTTCAGGTCGCGGCTCTGGATGTAGACATCGGACGCGCCGCGAAACACGATGGCGCGAAAGCCGTCCCATTTGGGCTCGTAGAGAAAGCGCCCGTCGTCGGGGAGGCTCTCGGCGAGCTTGGCGAGCATGGGCTCGATCGGCGGCGCGATGGGGAACGCCTTCATAGGCGCATTGCTTGCCGTCTCGAACGGCGAGCGCTAGATCAATCCTACCGCTTGAGTCACGGCCTCGCTTCCCTGACGCGAAGGGTCACGCCCATGATCTTCGGCCTCACGACGTTCACGTTGATTCACGTAGTGCTGAGTCTCGTCGGGATCGTCGCGGGGTGCGTCGTGGCCGGAGGGCTCATGGCCGGGAAGCGGCTCGACGGCTGGACCGGCGTGTTCCTCGTGACGACTGTCCTGACGAACGTCACCGGGTTCGGGTTTCCGGTCACGAGGCTGCTCCCGGGGCACATCGTCGGGACTCTCTCGCTCATCATATTGGCCCTCGTGATCGTCGCGCGCTACGTCAAGCACCTCGCGGGGCCCTGGCGCAACATCTACACGGTGGGCTCGATCGGCGCGCTCTACCTGAACGTCTTCGTCCTCGTGAACCAGTTGTTCCGCCGCATTCCGGCCCTGATCGTCGCCGCGCCCCAGCAGAAAGAGCCCCCCTTCGTGGTGACCCAGCTGCTCGTGCTCGCGCTCTTCATCTGGCTGGGACGGGCCGCGGTGAAGGAGTTCCGCATCGAGACGAGCAGCGTGAGCTGACCTTGCCAGCATGCTAATCCATTAGCATATTGGCGCTCATGCCAGCCGCCGGACACGAGAGCCTCGGCCGCCGCGAGCGCCAGATCATGGACGTCGTGTACCGGCTGGGCCGGGCCGCCGTGGGCGACGTGGTCCGCGAGCTGCCCGATCCGCCGAGTTACTCCGCCGTGCGGGCCATGCTGGCCTATCTCGAGCGCAAGGGTCACGTGCGCCACCGGCGGGACGGCGCGCGCTACCTGTACGAGCCCACCGTGTCGCCGAGCGACGCCCAGCGCAGCGCCCTCCAGCACCTGGTGCGCACGTTCTTCCGTGGATCCCGTCCGGGCGCGGTGGCGGCGCTCCTCGAGGTGCCCGCGAAGGGGCTTACCGAGCGGGACCTGGATCGTCTCCGCGATCTGGTGCGGCGCGCCCAGCGCGAGGGGCGGTAGCGTGGATTTCGCCCCCGTCCCGGCGCTCGCGAAGATCGTGCTGCTCGTGGTGGGCGCGGTGGTCGCGGCCGTCGCGTTGCGCGGCACGCCGGCCCGGGATCGCCACGATCTGTGGCTGCTCGTGATCGCGGGCACCGTGCTCCTGCCGCTCGCGGGCCTCCTGTTCCCCGCCCACTTCTTCAAGGTGCCGGCGACGTGGGTGGCGATCGCCGTGCCCCGCACCGCCCGCGGCGCCGTCCTGCTCGGGCTCCTGTGGGCCGCGGGCGCGGTAGTGACGGCGCTCCGTCTGGTGCCCGGGCTCGTGGCGCTGCGTCGCATTCGTGCTCGGGCCACCGGTCTGCACCGGCCCGACGCTGCGGAGGCGCTCGCCACCGCCGGTCGCCTCGCCGGGGTCGCGCGCCCCGTGACGCTCCTCGTCTCGGCGGCGGTGCGCGTGCCGGCGACGTGGGGAGTGCGCCGCCCCGTGGTCGCGCTGCCTGCGGCGGCCGCACACTGGTCCGCCGAGCGGCTCCGGTTGGTGTTGTTGCACGAGCTGCTGCATGTGCGCCGGCGCGACGTGATGATCGAAATCCTGCTCGAGGCCGTGACGGTCGTGTTCTGGTTCCACCCGGCGGTATGGCTCGCGGCAGGGCGGGTGCGGCTCGAGCGCGAGCGGACGTGCGACGAAGCCGTGATCGACACCGGCGCGCGCGCGTCGGACTATTGCGCGCATCTGGTCGAGATCATGCGCGCCGCGGCGTACGGCAGTGGTATCGTGGTGGGAGCGGGTATGGCCGCGCCCTCGACGCTCGAGTATCGCGTGCGGGCGTTGCTGGACGAACCGCGCGGCAGGGAGCCTCGGCGCTTCCCGCTGCGGGCGTTGGTGATCGTCGCGGGCGCCGCGGCGATCTACGGCCTGGGTATGCTGACGCCGTGCCTGCACCCGTGACCTCTCTTTTTTTCTGCATAAGTGCTAATTCATTAGCACTAACGGGGGTTCTGGCCCAGGGCACGCCGCCCGGGACGGCAATCGCGGTGCCGCGGATCGCCGACGCCACGGTCACCGTCGACGGCCGGCTCGACGAACCGGTGTGGGCCCGCGCCGCGGTGCTGCGGGACTTCTCCCAGTACCTGCCGAACGACAACCGTCCCGCCGAGGACTCGACCGTGGTCCTGGTGTGGTACGCGCCGGACGCGATCTACTTCGGGATCCGCGCGTACCAGGACTCGGCGAGCGTGCGGGCGACCCTCGCCGACCGCGACAAGATCACGGGCGACGACTACGTCGAGATCGTGCTCGACACGTTCAACGACCGCCGTCAGGCGCTCGTGTTCGGCGTGAACCCCCTCGGCGCCCAGGCCGACGGCGCGCTGGTGGACGCGGCGCGCACCATCGCCACCACGTTGTCGGCGGTGAGCACGGGAGCGTACTCGCTCGATCTCAGCCCGGACTACGTGTACGAATCGAAGGGCCATCTCACGGCGTGGGGCTACGAAGTCGAGCTGCGGATCCCGTTCAAAACGCTCCGCTACCAGGCGCGCGATCCACAGGATTGGGGGATTAACGTCATTCGCGTCGAGCAGGCCACCGGCCACCAGCACACCTGGACCCGCGTGCTCCAGACGCGCGCCTCGTTCCTGGCCCAGGACGGCACGCTCACCGGCCTCACCGGCCTCGCGCGCGGCCTGGTGCTCGACGTCACCCCTGAGGCGACGAGCACGCTGACCGGCGCGCCGCAGCCGTCCGGCTGGACGTACGGCGGCGGCGCCCCCCCCCGGCTCGGCACGACCGTCCGCTGGGGCGTCACCAGCAACCTCACGCTTAATGGCACGGTGCGGCCGGACTTCTCGCAGGTGGAGGCCGACGTGCCCCAGATCCAGTTCGACCCGCGCACCGCGCTCAACTATCCCGAGAAGCGGCCGTTCTTCTTGGACGGATTGGAGCTCTTTCAGTCGCCGATCCAGCTGATCTACACGCGCCAGCTGGGGGATCCCCAGGGCGCGGTGAAGCTCACCGGAAAGCTCGGGGGGACCACGATCGCCGCTCTCTCGGGCGTGGACGGCACCGACGCGTCGGCGAGCGGGACCGATCATCCCGTGATGAACGCCCTGCGCCTGCGCCGCGACCTGGGCACGGGAGGCCAGAACAGTCTGGGGCTGGTGTATACGGACCGCGTGGACGGCGCGGGGTTCAATCGCGTGGCCGCGCTGGACGGCCGGCTCGAGCTGGGCCGGGCCTGGGCGCTCACCTTCCAGGGCGGCGGGAGCGTGACGCGCGATTCGGCGGCGGGTCCCCTCCTGTGGGGCCCGATCTGGCGGGCGAGCCTGGTGCGCTCCGGGCGGAGCTTTGGTCTGACGGTGCTGAGCCGCGGGGTGGGGGAGAGCTTTCGCGCGGCGAGCGGGTTCATCTCGCGGCCGAACGCGGTCTCCAACAGCATGACGCCGAGCTACACGATCGTGGGCGCCCCGGGCTCGTGGCTCGAGAGCTTCAACGCCAACGTGTACCTGGCGTACACGTGGGACGAGTATCGCCACTTCTCCGCGGGCCACACGCCGGACGACCGGCAGGCCGACTTCGCCACCGGATTCACGCTGCGGGGCGGCTGGCAGGTCGGGCTGGCGTGGTCGATCGAATCTTTCGGCTATCCCGCCTTGTTGTACGGCAACTACTGGATCGAGCGGGTGCGCGGCGCCACGGTGGACACGATCCCGTTCACCGGCACGCCGCGGCTGCCCAACGTCGACTACGCGGCGAGCGTCCAGACGCCGAGCTTCCAGACCTTCTCGCTCTCGGCGTTTCTCCTCGTGGGGCAGGACGAGAACTTCTTCGAGTGGGCGAACGGTCATCTCTACCTCGGGAACCTGGACCTGACCTGGCGACCCACGGGGCAGCTCCGCACCGAGCTGATCTACGAGCACCAGCAGGTGAACCGCCCGGACGACGGCAGCATCGTGTCGCGGATCCGCGTCCCGCGCCTCAAGATCGAGTATCAGCTGTCGCGACCGATTTTTCTGCGGGTGATCGGGCAGTACGCATCGAACGAGACCGCGGCACTCCGCGACGACTCTCGCACTAACGGCGCCATCCTGATTCGCGACCCGGTGAGCGGGACATTCACGCGCACCACCGCCAGCGCGAGCAACGCGTTCCGCGTGGACTGGTTGTTCTCCTACCATCCGACGCCCGGCACTGTGGCCTATCTCGGGTACGGCGACAGCATGGTCGAGCCGACGGCGTTCCGCTTCCGGGGTCTGACGAGGGTCTCCGACGGGTTCTTTGCGAAGGTGAGCTATCTCTTCAGGGTCTAGGCGAGATGGGGGAACCTTACGGGGCCTTCCTTCATTAATGAGTCATGAGTTCGTATAGCGCTCAATTCCGCATGGTCGCCCGGGGGCTGGTGGACTACGTCGCTGGGATCGATCCCAGCGGGGTAGGGTTGGTGGGGGCGTTGCTCATGTTGATTCGGAGTGGACGGAGCCCAAAGCCGTAATCTCTCGCTCAGTTCCCCGGATGGTACTCCCGCTCGGTGTGCCCCCCGCCGAGCTGCGACCGGTAGAAATACACCTCGCGTAGCTTCCCCGTCGCGTACCGCTCCGCCTCGTCTTGAAAGTGCGGCGAACCGGGTTGACCGCTCTCCCCACCGGCCGTCACCGCCCGCGCGCGCACGCTGTCCCCGAACTCCACGACGGCCACAAAGCTGTTGCCGCTCGTCCCGTACCACTTCTTGGTATTGGGATACGCGCGCGCGCTGAACGACGCGAGCGAGCCCCACCCGCTCCAGGTGAACGGCACGGGGATACTCGGCTTTGCATCGTCGAAATGCCACGCGATCTCGTCGTCCAGCCGCTGAAAGCGGTTGATCTCGCCCCAGGGCGTCTTCCAGGTTCCGAAGTCGGCGGCGAGCGTATCCGTCGCGGTGGCGAGCGCGTCGAGGAGCACCTCCGGCGTCGCGCGCGTGATCACGTAGGTCTGCTGCGACATCCCAGCCGCGCGCGCTTCGCTCCGGACACTCCGCGTCACCGCGACACCCCAGAACACGGCGACCGACGTGGGCACGGAGCCCACGCCCCAGCGGTAATCCCAGCCGCGCAGCACCGCGATCGGCTCGGCGAGCCGCGACTTGAGGGAGTCGCCCGGCGGCAGACGGTCATATGCGTCGAGCAGCGGCGGCAGCATGCGCTCGAACGCCGGCAGGTAGCTGTCGAACGCCGCGGCCGTCAACGAGCTCACGGTCCAATCGGAGGAGCCCGTGAGCAGGCGCAGCGCGTGGTAACCGCGCGGTGTCTCCTCGGTCCCGGTCTCCACATAGCGGGGGAACGCTGTGCGCTTCGGGCTCGACGGCCCTGCGGCGGACCAGGGCCAATTGTTCGAGTTGTAGACCCAGCCTGAGGATGGGTTGATGGCATTGGGCGTCTCGTCGACCGTCAGGACGCCATGATAGTCCGTGGCCGGGTCGCTCCCATCGACCGGCCCGGTCCAATCGAACGCGGTGTCGCGCCGCGGAATGTAGTTGGAGTGGAAGTACGCGATGTTGCCCGACGCGTCGGCGAAGACGGTGTTGTTGGACGAGTTGGTGTGCAGCGCCATGATCTTGCGAAACGCGCCGAGGTCGCGCGCCTTGGTGCGCGAGTAGGACTGGATCAACGCGTTCACCGGGTTCTGCATCAGGCTCACGCTCACCCAGCGGTCGCCTTCCCGGCGCACGACCGGTCCATGCCGCGTGTAATAGACAGTGAAGGTCTGCCGCCCGGTGCCGCTGCCGGTGCGGAAGGGGACGGTGATGGTGCGCGTGACGACCGGCAGCTCGCGCTGTCCGTGGCGGTAGAAATAGCGCCCGCCGCGCTCGACCACGGTCTCCAGGAACTCGTCGATGTTGTCCACGCCGCTCGACGTGTGCATCCAACCGCAGGTCGGGTTGAACCCTTGATAAATGAAAAACTGTCCCCAGGTGGCGGCGCCGTACGCGTCGAGCCCTTCGTCGCTCACCATCTGCAGCTCGGAGCGGAAATAGAACGACGTGTGCGGGTTGATCCAGAGCAGGGCATGGTGGTCACGCGTGAGCCGCGGCGCGATCGCGATGCCGTTCGAACCGCCTGGGTCTTCATCCGGCCCGTCTCTCCCTTCCGTATGTGATACGCGGGCGCCGGACTCGCCGCCATAAAAGGCCGCCAGCGCGGGCACGTCGATGCGCTCGATGTCGCCGCCGATGCTTCCCTCGGTGAAGGACAGCGCCATCCAGGGCTCGAAGTGTCTGATGACGCGCGGCTTCACCTCTGGGTGCGTGTAGAGATAGAAGTTGAGGCCGTCGGCGAAGGCATCCATCAACCGGCGCAGCCACGGCGGGCTCGCCCGGTACCCGGCTTTGAGCGAGTCGGGATCGATGAACAGCTGTTGGCGCAGGTCCTGGTACAGCACCCCCGGCCCTTCGGCTTCCGCGAGTCGCCCCAGGGCGTTCAGATAGTTGGTCTCGACACGATTGAAATCGTCTTCCGCCTGGGCGTACTCGGCGCCGAACACCGCGTCCGCGTCGGTCTTCCCGTACACGTGCGCGATGCCCCAATCGTCCCGGATGATCGTGACGGCTTGCGCCTGGCGCCGCCACCGGGCCACGTCCGCGTTCTGCGCGGCGAGCGGGACGCCGAGCCCGAGCGCGAAGCCGGTGAGCGCGGCAATCCTCGTCACGGACGCCCTTTCACCGTTGCACACACGGGGACCGGCAGCGACGCGGCCGCCGCGATAATCTGGAGATGGTGCTGCGTGAGCACGGCGTTGAACGCTGCCAGGCCCGTGCCGTCGATTTTCGCCCACGCGGCCACGGCGGTCTGCAGGTCGGCGCACGCCCCGTCGTAGTCACGCCGCATCGCGGCGGTAGGAGCGAGGTCGCCCGTCTCGAGGCCGTTGAGCTGGCGCACGAGGTTGGCGTCGACGCTCGCGAAGCTGGGCGGTCCCTGCGCGCCACGCCGCCCGAATCCGCGCACGCTGTCGGGGTTGCCCGCCACCGCCGCGAGTGTCGAGTCGAGCGCTTTCGCGGCGATAGCGACCTCGGCGGGCGCGGTCGCTGTATCGGCCGCCACTGCCGCGCGCATCGCGGTGACCTGATGATACGCGTCCCACGACGCTTGAAGGGCGCGGTAGATCGCCATTTGGAGCGCGTGCTGGGCGCGCAGGTCCGCGAGCGTGGCCGGCGAGCGCGGGTCGTTGCGCACCTTCACGGTCTGGCTGTAACGCTTGCCGTCCACGGTGAGTCGCAGGGTGTACGTGCCGGGTAACGCCAACGGCCCCACGGGCGAGGGCGGTGTGAGGCCGGGGTTGGCGTTGATCTCGAACGTGTGCGTCAGGGCGGCTGGGGCGTCGTAACGAATGTCCCAGTTCACGCGGTTGGTGCCGACGGCCGTCGGCAGCGGCTCGGGCGTGGCCAACCAGAAGTTGGGCTCGGGTGGCCGCGCCGCCTCGGCCACCGGGGCGGCGTGCACACTCGACAGGTGGCGCACCACCGCGCCGGCCGAGTCGAGCACATCGAGCGTGATATCGGCCGCGGGCCTCGCCGCGAGGGAGTAATAGATCAGAGCGCCGTCAGGCGGGTTGAGCGCGTGCGGCACTTCGGGCGGGAACGGCGTGTCCCAGCCGACGTTGCGGCGCACGCGCACCGCGTCACCCGGCGCGAACAGATGGACCGGCTCGCCGGCGGACGCGATCTGCCGCAGGGGGGAGAAGTCGTCCAAGACCCAAATGCCGCGTCCGTACGTTCCCACCACCAGATCATTCCCCTTGATCACCAGGTCGCGACACGAGGTGTTGGGTAGGTTCAGTTGCAGGGATTGCCAGTGGTCGCCGTCATCGAACGAGACGTACATGCCGCTCTCGGTGCCCGCGAACAGCAAGCCCGCCTTCTCGGTGTCCCCCCGGATTACCCGCGCGAAGCTGCCGCTCGGCTGATCGGTGGGCAGGCCGCTCACGATCAGCGTCCACGTCCGGCCGTAGTCGCGCGTGCGGTAGAGATACGGGTGGTAGTCCCCGGTGCGGTGCAGGTCCACGGCGACGTACGCCTCGGCCGGGTTCAGATGGGACGCGTCGACGCTCGAAATGTCCGCCCGGGTGGAATCGGGCAGGTTGGGGATGCTCACGTACTCCCAGCTCTTCCCTTCGTTGCGCGTCAGCTCGATCAGGCCGTTGCTCGTGCCCACCCAGATCTCGCCGCGCGCCCGCGGCGATGCGGAGAGCGCTTCGATCGCGCCGGCCACGGGCTGGCCGGGCTGGCCGCGCAGGGAGTCCGGCGGTGGCGTCACGCCCTTCGCGTAGCCCAGGTCGGGGCTGAGCTTGGTCCAATGGGCACCCCCATCCGTCGTGGCCATCACGTACTGCAGCCCGGCCAGCAGCTCGTGCTGGTTCCACGGTGCGAATGCGAGCGGTTGCGACGCCGTGACACGGCCCTTCAGCGCCGGGTCGAGGTTCGGACTCACGTCGATCCATTGCTCGCTCGGGTAGCTGATCTTCACGATGCCTGAGCCGCTGGCGTAGACGACATCAGCGTGCAGCGGATCGGGCAGCTCGGTGCCCCATTCCCACCCGTTCACCGGGTCCCAGTCGAGCGGCGTGATGGCGCCAAGGTTGCCGCGCGAGCGTACGCGCACGGCACCCGCGTCCTGCTGCGACGCGTACACCCAATAGGGATAGGAATTGTCCACGGCGACGTGGTAGACCTGCTCCGTGGACTGGTTGTACCAGGAGCTCCAGGTCTCGCCACCGTCCAGCGTGACGACGGCGCCCTGGTCGAGACCGAGGAGGATGCGCCGGCCGTTGGTAGGATCGATCCACATCTGCTGCGGATCGTCCCCGCCGGGCGCGCCCTTGAAGCCGGTGAAGCTGTTGCCCCCGTCCGTGGACTTGTAGCTCGACGTGTTGATCGTGTAGACGACATCGGGGTCTTGCGGATCGACGTAGACGCCGCAGTTGTAGCCGCCCTGGCCATTGGCGATGCGGCGGTCCGCCGCGTCCATCTGGCGCCAGTTGGTCCCGCCGTCGTCCGAGCGGTACAGCCCGAAGTTGCCGATGAGAAACATGCGCTGGGCGTTGCTGTGCATCGCCACGGCGACGGACGTGCGCCCGTAGAGACGCGGTAAGCCACCGCCCGTGATCTCGTGCCAGGTCACGCCTTCATCTGTGGATTTGTAGAGCGCGGTGTTGGTGGGGCCCGTTCCACTTCTGGCCCCGCCGCCGGTGCGGTTCTGCGGCGGCGTCGGGGGCGTATAGTGCGCCACGGTGGTCGCGAGCATGATCTCCGGATGATCGACGGCCCACGTGATCTTCTGGATGCCCGTCGAATCGTTCACGTAGAGCGTCTTGGTCCCCGTCGTTCCCCCGTCGGTCGAGCGGAACACGCCGCGCGCCTCGCTCTTCGTGTGGACGTCGCCCTGGGCGGCGAGCAGCACGAGGTTGGGGTCGTGCGGGTCGACGAGCATCGACGGGATTTGCTTGGTCTCATCCAGCCCGAGGTGTTGCCAGGTGCGGCCCGCGTCGGTGGACTTGTAAACGCCGTTCCCCTCGTTGATGGAGCCGCCCGTGATCATGTCGCCCATCCCGACGTAGATGACGTCGGGCTCGGAGGGTGCGACCTCGACCGAGCCGACGGACGAGGCGACGGTGATCGAGTCGAACACCGGAAACCAGGTTTCGCCGGCGCTCGTGGTCTTCCAGACGCCGCCCGCGGGGAGGCCGATGTAATAGACGCCGGGCTGGCCGATGGCGCCGGTAACCGCCGCGATGCGACCGCCGCGGAACGGGCCGAGGTTGCGCCAGCGAAGTCCCGCGAGCATCTGGGGCGGGGGCGGGGGCGGGGGGGCCACTGGACCAGGCCCTGCAGCGAAACGGCCGGCGACGAGGACGGAGAATAGGCACGGCAGGAGCCACGTGGCGGACCGACGAGTGTGCATGACGGGGCCTCGAGTGAGCGGGACAGAAGTGATGTGTGGCTACGATACGTTGGCGACAACGTTACCTCAACCCTGACGTACGCATCGTCAAGAAGTACCATATTTCCGTGACCAGCAGCTGACACGACAGGATTCAACCCGCAACTCGCTGCTGAGCGTCGCAAGGAGGCCGTGCCGTGGACTTCCCGCGTTGGCGCCCGCCCCCGACGGCTCGGTCCGCCGTGTGGCTCAGTCTGATCGGCACCCGGTTGCCGGTGCTCCTCCTAGGTGCCCTCGCCGTGACCTTGATCGGAACCGTGCCGGCCCCGACCGCCGAGGCGCTCTGGCGCGTGTCGCCGAACGAGCTCGTGAATCTTCAGGCGCGCTGGGACACGGACTTCTACCACCAGATCGCCACCACCGGCTATCAGTGGGACCGCTCGGTGTTCCTGCACCAGAACGTGGTCTTCTTCCCCCTCTATCCGCTGTTGATGCGGTGGGGCGGGGCATTGCTCGGCGGCCATCCGCTGCTCGCCGGCACCATCGTCTCGTTGGCGGCATTCGCCGGCGCGATCGTCGTGTTGTACCGCCTGGCAGCGCTCGAGCTGGGTGAAGACAAGGCGTGGCCGGTGATCCTGCTCGTGTCCACGTACCCGTTCGCCCTATTCTACTCGGTGGTCTATACTGAGTCGCTGTTCCTGTTGCTCACGGTCGGCGCGTTTTACGCCATGCGACGGCGACACCTGCTCCTCGCCGCGCTGTGCGGCGTCGCGGCCGGGCTCGCCCGTCCGAACGGCTTCTGGCTGGCGCTCCCGTTGCTGTGGCTCGCGGCGAGCGCTCCGTCGAGTCCTCCCGACGACGCGACGAGTCCACTTCCCTGGTGGAGAGACCGACGGCGGGTCGCGGCCATCCTGGCCGCCCTGGCGCCGCTCGCGGGCACCGCGATCTTCTCGGCGTATCTCTACGGGCGATTCGGTGACGCCCTGGCGTGGATGCACGGGCAAGCCGCGTGGGGCATGCCGCTGCTGGGGCGTGGTCCGGCGCCCGATCCCGTGCGCACCGCCGAGGACCTGCGCGTGAAGGTGAGTGAAGTGCTCGTCTATGTCGGCGACATCACTGCCTTTTTCTGGGCGGCCACGTCGATCCTCCCTGTCACACGACGCCTGGGGATCGCGTACGGGCTGTGGATTGCGGTCAACATCTTTCCACCTGTGGCGGCCCACCTCTTCATCTCGCTCGGCAGGTTTACGGCCGTGTTGTTCCCACTGTTCTTCTGGCTGGCATTGGTCGTGCCTCGGCGGCGTTTGACTCGCGTGGCCGTCGCCTTCGCGGTGTGCCAGGCGATTCTGGCGGTGGGCTTCTTCCTGTGGCGCCCCGTCGTCTGACGAGGGCTCGCGGCACCCGTACGTCTCAATTCGAACCCACAAGTCTAGTCCCCCCTCTCCCGAAGGGAGAGGGGGACAGGGGGTGAGGACCGAAGGGAGAGGGGGACAGGGGGTGAGGACCCACGCGGGTGACCGGTGTCACGGACCGTGCGCCGTCTCGCGCGCGAAGGTTCCTACGGGATACCGAGTGAGTGGTGTGGGAATCAGCCGGAGGAGACCATGCCCGACGTGCCGCCCTGGGCCCGCGTGGCGGGTGACGTGAATGTGGGCGTACGACGTGGCGCCTGGTATCGGGTCATCCGACTGACGCCGGAAGCCGCCTGGCTCGACCTGACCCACCGCACGCTCAGCGTACCGCGCGAGTGCCTCGAGATCGTCACCGTACGGCCGGATGCCTGGTCCGTCGTGGCGCGTCCCTACGACGCGGTGGATCTGCCCGTCAAATGGGGTTCCGGCTATGCCGTGTGTCCCCGTTGCAGCCGGCGCGAAGCACTTCCCGAGCGCGCGCTCGAGATGCTGTGCTCGGGATGTCGAAAGGTGTTCCGCATTCGTCCGCCGCAAAGCCTGGCGGATGCAGGGCTCGACGAGTCACTC
Organism: Gemmatimonadales bacterium; assembly: GCA_035631795.1. Taxonomy (GTDB): domain Bacteria; phylum Gemmatimonadota; class Gemmatimonadetes; order Gemmatimonadales; family GWC2-71-9; genus AG41. The sequence goes on from DASQIB010000011.1 coordinate 18,808, forward strand.
CGCTGAGGGGATGCGCCTCTCGATATACCGCCGCTCGGCATCGCTCCGCGCGAGCCGCAGCGCCCGTCCAAAGTAGGTCCGCGCCTCGCCCACGTTGCCGCGCCGCCGCTCCAGCTCGCCCAGGGCCGCGGGAAAGAAGGGGTAGGCGCCGAGCCGCTCCCGATCTGAGATTCGCTCGATCGCCGCGATCCCTTGGTCGGGCCCGTCGCGCTGCGCGATCGCGATGGCGCGGTTGAGCGCGACGACGGCCGACGGCGCGATGTCCATCAACCGATCGTACAGCGTGACGATTCCGTGCCAGTCGGTCGCCTCCAGGGTGGGCGCCGTGGCGTGTATCGCGGCGATCGCCGCTTCGACGTGGTAGGGCGTCAGCTCGTCGCCCGCCGCGGACCGATCGAGCAGCTCCTGGCCCTCGGCGATCAAGGTGTGATTCCACGCCGAGCGGTCCTGCTCCCAGAGCGACTGCAGCTCGCCCGCGGCGTCGATGCGGGCCGGCAGGCGTGCCGCGTGCAGCGCCATCAGAGCCGACAGCGCGAACGTGGGGGGCGTCCGGGTGACGGGATGCTCGCGCAGCAGGGCGGTGAGGCGCATCGCCTCCTCGCACAGCTCGGCGCGGACCGCGCCCTGTGTCGAGGCCCCGTGATAGCCCTCGTTGAAGAGGAGATAGAGGGCCCGGTGCACCGCGGACAGCCGCGCGGCAAAGTCGGCATTCGAGAGATCGAACAGGGTGGAGGACCCCGCCAGGACTCTCTTGCCGCGCGTGATCCGCTTCTCGATCGCGGCGCGGCTGGTCAGGAACGCCGCGGCGATTTCCGGCGCGCCGAACCCGCAGAGGATGTTCAGGATCAAGGCGATCTGGGCCGGCTCGGCGAGATCGGGATGGCAGCAGGAAAACATCATGCGCAGCTGCTCCGCGAGCACGACGTCGCCGGAGAAGGCTTCGGCGACCACACCGGCGGCGGTCCATTCGGTCTCGAGCAATCGGGTGACTTCGGGAGCGAAGGTCCGCGCGGTGCGCTCGCGGCGGATCACGTCGAGCGCGCGGTTGCGCGCGGTGGTCATCAACCACGCCGAGGGGTTGGGGGGCACGCCGCGCAGTTTCCAGATCTCGAGGGCGCGGCAGAAGGCGTCCTGCACCACGTCTTCCACCAGCGCGAAATTTTGCACCCCGAACAGGCGCGTGAGGGAGGCGGTCATGCGGCCCGCCTCATGCCGGAAGAGGTGCTCGTGCAGGTCCACCGGCTCGTGCGGCATTACATCTCGAGCGCCAGAACCGGCCGGACCTCGACCGAGCCCTCCGCGCCGTCGAGTGCCGGGCAGCCCTTGGCCAGCTCGGCGGCCTGGGCGAGATCCCGTGCCTCGATGATCGAGTAGCCGCCGATCACGTCCTTCGCCTCGACGAACGGGCCGTCGGTGACCGCCTTGGAGCCGCCCCGCACCAGCTTTCCCGAGCGGTCGAGCGGTTGTCCGGCGCTCTTCAGGTGTCCTTTGCCTTCGAGGTCCCGCATCCACGCCATCCAGCGCTGCATGTTCTTCTGGCGCTGTTCGGGTGTGCCCATCGCCGCTTCGCGTGCGGCGGGGGAGTTGCGATAGAGAAAGATGAAGTCGCTCATCGGTGCCTCGCTCTGAAAACGGAAAGGTACGGCGTGCGACACGGTGCCGCAGCCGGATGTTCGATATGACAACGTTCGAGGAGGGCGGTTCCGGACTGGAGGATCGAGCTCAGGCTCGGCCGGAGCCCGCTGCGAGCCCCATGCGCTCTCCCGACCGTGCCTGCCCTGAGCGCAGCAAAGGGAGGGGGGAAGGGGGTGTTGACAGTCGGGTCCGCCCTCAAGCCTACTCGGCGCTCAGGATGACAGGCTCGCTCACTCTATAGGTAAAAGGGAGGAGAGGAAGAGGAAGAGAGGAAAACACGTCATGCCCGCGCAAGAATGATGACAGTCGCGAGGACCAGATCCACCATCCTGGTGGGTCATGCGCACCTACTACATCTTTTCTATCTAGACACGCGCGTAGCGTGTCATCCTGAGCGAAGCGCGCGGAACGCGCGCGGAACAGAGGGATCTGCTTCGGCTCTCGGGATCGAATAGCAGATCCTTCGCTTCGCTCAAAATGATAAGCTCGCTTGCTCTCGTGAGGAAGAAAGCGGGGTCGCCCCCTTGACCACGAGCCACAGCATGATGGCCAGCTCTCCGAACAAGGCAGGCTGGGAGTACATGAACACCTTGTCCTGGTAGTCCGGGAAGAACAGCCCCGTGAGGCTCAGGACCACGTAGGCGAAGCCGTTGATGAACAGCCACACGCCGATGAACCGCGGCATGAATCCCGACTTGTACGCCAGGGCCCCCATCGGGAAGAGCCACAGCCCCCACAGGACCTCGGCGGCGACAATCTGGTGGTGATGCAACTGGACGAACACCATGACCAGGGCATCCCGCTGCGGCTTGTCGAAGACCGACAGGAAGCCTGGGCCCTGGGCGACCATGAGGGCGCCGGCGTCGGTCACCACGTTGACGAAGTTGATGAGCGCCGGCATCACGCCGCCGGTGATCACGAGCAGCACCGCGAGCTGCTGGTCCACGCCTTTGAACAACCGGTAGAACGCCAGCACGAGGAAGATCAGGACCACGGCGCCGAACAGGTCGCTCGCCATGCCGAATCGGAAGAGCCACGGGTGCGCGGCGATGTTCGCGGCGGTCGCGGTCGCGTCGCCGTGCACGAACAGCTTGTTGGGGATGTAGATGAGGCGCAGCGGGCCACACAGAACAAGGAGCAGGTACCAGAGTCCAGCCACTCTCCCGGGATTGCGGACCGAGCTCATGTGCCCTCCGTGCGTGGAACGGGCGGTGTGTAGCGGTTACCGGGAGATACGGGGAAGCCGGAGGGGAAAGTTTCGATGAAAGTCGCCACCTGGAATGTCAACGGCATCCGGGCGCGTGCGTCTGAGGTGCGGGAGTGGCTTGAGCGCGAGCGACCGGACGTCGTATGTCTGCAGGAGCTGAAGGCCGAAGCGACGCAGATCCCGGAAGCGTGCAACCTCGTCGAGTATCACGCGTACTGGCACGGCCGCAAGGGCTATTCGGGCGTGTCGCTGCTGATTCGCCGCGACTTCGTCGCCGCCGATCCGGTCTTTGGCCACCCGCCGTTCGACGTCGAATCGCGCATCGTGCAGGCCGAAATCGACGACCGGGTGATCGCGTCCGTCTATGTCCCGAACGGCGGGAAGGACTATGCCGCGAAGCTGCAGTTCCTCACGCGCCTCACCGATTGGGTCCGGGAAGTGCGCGCCGAGGGGCGCGAGCTGCTCGTGTGCGGCGACATCAATGTTGCGCGGACCGACCTCGATGTTCATCCCAAGGAGCGCAAGCTCAACGCGATCGGCCAACGACCCGACGAGCGGGCCCTGCTCGAGACGCTGCTCGACAGCGGTCTCACCGACCTGGGGCGGGCGTTCGATCCCGACGATCCGGGTCTCTTCACGTGGTGGGCGCCGTGGCGCAACCTGCGCGCCCGCAACATCGGCTGGCGGATCGACTATGTGCTGGCGTCACCGACCCTGGCGGCCAGCGCCACCGGCTGCGTCGTCGAGGCGGACGTCGGCACGAGCGACCACGCGCCGGTGCTGCTGACCACGACCCCATGACCACCGATCGGTGTGGGCCCGGTCATCCCGTTCGCCCCCCGAACGGGCGGGCGGTACTTTTACATCTCAGAGCCAGGGCCTCAGGGGGGCGGTGCGGCGCGAGGAGTTGACGGAGATCGAGCTTCAGGACTGGATCGTAGGCGAGGTACGCAAGTACCTCCCCTGCCGCGGATTTTCCACGGAGTTGACATTCGTTCGACGGACGCATGCCTCGGGAGCGGGCTGGGACATCGGCACGGCGACCGGCAGCGACGATTGGAGCATCGCGTGCCGCGCCGCGTTCGACGCGGCGGTCCGGCACGCCCAGAGAAGCATCGACCTGATCGGTTGGCCCGCCAGCGTTTCGCGGGGTCACCAGAACCTGGCCTTGGCTGTGGGCGCCGCCAAGGATCAGGCAAAATCACTCTTGAAGCGCTTCGAGTACCACACCATCCTCACCGATCGCTGTAGCGCGGTGTACCTGGCGCTCGCGCTGATGCACCGGCAACTGCTGAGTGTCGATCCCCTTCCGCCGCCCCTCACGCACTTCGCCCCTGAACTCGAGCAACTCCATCGGCGGTGCACCGAGAAGCTCAGCCCGCTACAACCGCTCGTTGAGGCGGCGCTGCGGGTGGCCCGAGAAGCCGAGAGCGAGCCGCGGTAAGGTCTGACCCTGGCTCGCGCCCGACTTCTTCATGGTTTCATCTCCCTGAACTGCTTTGCGTACTCGGTGTTTAGCCGCTGCCAGCCGCGGAACTTCATGGCCTGGGGGCCGACGATGCGGCCGATTGGAGCTCCGCGTCGAAGGGCGCCGTTCCCGATCGGTCATGTTGTCCTCCTACGCAAACCGGCCGTACGCCACAAAGGCCGACAGCAGCCCCATGACGACGGCCCAG
>DASQIB010000012.1:0-28325 GCA_035631795.1 Gemmatimonadales bacterium
GCCGACACATGCTCGGCCGCCCATTCTTCGATGTACTTGATGAGCTCCGCGGTGGGCGTGCCGGGGCCGAACAGCCGGCCGATCCCCTGCTTGCTCAGCGCTTCGACATCTTCCGGCGGGATGATGCCGCCGCCCGTGACCAGGACGTCCTCACGCCCCGCCTCGACCAAGAGCTGCCGTACGCGGGGGAAGAGCGTGAGGTGGGCGCCGGACAGGATCGACAGACCCACGACATCCACGTCCTCCTGCATCGCCGCCTGCGCGATCATCTCCGGTGTCTGATGCAGGCCCGTGTAGATGACCTCCATCCCCGCGTCGCGCAGCGCGGCGGCCACGACCTTTGCGCCGCGGTCGTGACCGTCCAGGCCGGGCTTCGCCACGAGCACCCGGATGGGACGCTTCGGGCCCGCCATCAGCGACGGAACCGGAGCAGGCCGGCGAGTCCGTCCACCACGCGGCGGGCCCGCTCGTCGTACACCAAGTCGACCTGCGCGCGCTGGGCGAGCGCTTCCTCCACGGCGTCGTCGATGCGAGTATCGTCGTCCTGCCCGTCGGCCAGCAGCGTCCGGACCTGGCCTCGCTGCAGCGCCTTGAGGGTGGGCTCCACACCATTCACCGCCCAGCCCGTACCCACGCCCTCTCGCGCCGCTTCGGCATGCGCGCGCTCCCAGGCCCGCTCCCGCTCTTCACGCAGCGCCAGCGCCGCCTCGCGCACCTCGGCAGCGGTCACCCGCTTCGGGTTCAGGCGCACCACGCCGAGCACGAGATCGTGCAGGTAGGTGTGCAGGTGGGGTAATAGCGCGCCGGCGTCGACGCCGACGCCCGCCAGCACCAATCCGGCGAGCGGACGCTGCGTGTGAATGTGAAAGATCTGCTGCGCGACCTGCGCGTAATGGCGGTGTTTCTCTTCCCGGATGCGCATGTGGTAATTGTGCTCGCCGAACCCGCCCGCCAGCACGGTGCCCTTCTTCGCCTGGCGCTCGCCGTGGAACTTGCCGGGACGGGTGGCCCATGCGGTCAAGCTCGCGAGCTCCGCGACGGCGTAGGCCGTGACCTCGAAGAAACGCGCGCCCGTGCGATCGCAGGCGACGACGAGGATGGTCCCGACCTCCTCCTCGAGGGCCACGAGCTCCCGGACGAGTGGCACCGGGGCGACCGCGAGGCGCGAGCGATGCACGTGGGGCAGCGGAAGCACGTCGAACAGATCGAGCCGCTGGCAGGCGAACAGCGCGATTCCCCGGGCTGGAGGCAGCCGGCTCGGCTCCTCGAAGTAGCGCAGCACCCGGTCCAGGTCGGCGGCCACGGCGTCGCGCACGGCGCGCTCCAGGGCCTCCCGCTCCAGCAGGGCGGCCGCCTGGCGCACGCGATTCTTCATCTTGATGAGATACTTGCCGCGCGTCTTGTCGCGCGGCTCGAGCTTCAGGTAGCACGAAACCACCTGATAGTCGCCGGGTTGGATGCGCGACAGCCGATCCACCGCGGCGCGCACGGCGTTGTCCCGGCCGGGAATCGGGAGGGCGGTCACGGGTTAAAAGAACACCGGCTCGCGATACGCGCCGTAGACGCTCTCGAGCGCGTGCCGGATTTCGTACAACGTGCAATAGGCGCGCGCGCAGTCCAGCATCGGGCCCAGGACGTTACGGTCGGCCTGCGCGGCGCGGCGCAGCGCTTCCAAACGCTCGGCGACCAGGGCCCCATCTCGCTCCGCGCGCAGGCGTGCGAGCCGGCGCCGCTGACTCTCTTCGGCATCGCCCGAGACCTTGAGAATCTCGACCGGGTGATCGTCCTCGCTCAGGAAATCGTTGACCCCGACCAGCACCCGCTGTCCCGCTTCGACTTCTCGTTGGAACGCTTCCGCCGAGCGGGCGATTTGCCGCTGGAACCAGCCGCTCTCGATGCCCCGGACCACGCCGCCGACCGATTGGATCTCCGCGAACAGGGCTTCGGCTTCCCGCTCGAGCTGGTCGGTGAGCGACTCGACGTAGTAAGAGCCGCCGAGCGGATCGATCACGTCGGCCACGCCGGTCTCGTGCGCAATGATCTGTTGCGTGCGCAGGGCGAGCCGCACGGCCTCCTCCGTGGGGAGGGCGAGCGTCTCGTCGAGCGAGTTTGTATGCAGGGACTGTGTGCCCCCGAGCACCGCCGCGAGCGCCTGATAGGCAACCCGCACCACGTTGTTCATCGGCTGCTGGGCCGTGAGCGTGACCCCCGCCGTCTGCGAGTGGAACCGCATCATGCAGGAGCGGGGATTCGCGTGATAGCGCTCCTTCATGTGACAGGACCAGATCCGGCGCGCCGCCCGGAGCTTGGCGATTTCCTCGAAGAAATCGTTATGAATATCCCAGAAGAAGGACAGGCGCGGCGCGAACGCGTCCACGTCCAGGCCACGCGCCAGGCCCCGCTCCACGTACGTGAAGCCGTTGGCGAGCGTGAACGCCAGCTCCTGCGCGGCGGTGGCGCCCGCCTCACGAATGTGATAGCCCGAGATCGAAATCGTATTCCACAACGGGGCGCGCTCGGCGCACCACTCGAACATGTCCACGATGATCTTGAGCGCAGGCTCGACCGGATACACCCAGGCATGCTGGGCCATGTACTCCTTGAGGATGTCGTTCTGCACCGTGCCCCGGAGCTTGTCGGCCGACACGCCCTGCTTCTCGGCGGCGGCGACGTAGAAGCAGAACAGCATCGCCGCCGGACCGTTGATCGTCATCGACGTCGAGACCCGATCGAGCGGGATGCCGCGAAACAGATCCTCCATGTCGGCGAGTGAGGAGATCGCGACGCCGCACTTCCCCACTTCGCCCTCGGCGCGGGGATGATCGGAGTCGTAGCCCATGAGCGTCGGGAAGTCGAATGCGACCGAGAGACCGGTTTGTCCGTGCTCGAGCAGGAACTTGTAGCGCTGGTTCGTGTCTTCGGCACTCCCGAAGCCCGCGAACTGGCGCATGGTCCAGAGCCTGCCACGGTACATGGTCGGGTGGATCCCGCGCGTGAACGGATACTCGCCCGGCCCGCCCAACGCGCGACGCGCGTCGAAGCCGTCCCTGGAGAGGTCGTCCGCCGTGTAGACGGACTTCCGCGCGTCTCCGCTCATCGTGCCACCCCCGTCTTCACCTGATCCAGGATCTCCGCCGCAACGTCGTACGGACTGCGCCGGCCGTCCGCCACCTCGTCGAGGCGCTGACGCAGTAGCTCCTCGGCGTGCGTCGCTTCGACGAGCCAACGCTGCACTCCACGCTCCAACACGGCCCGCGTCCGCGCCGCGAGCCGTCGCCGGCGCCGCTCGACGAGCTGCCCGCTCGCTTCAAGATAGGCGTGGTGACGATCGAGGGCAGCCGCGAGCTCGTCGACGCCTTGACCCGTCGACGCGACGGTGCCCAACACGGGAGGCTCCCATGAGTCGGAAGGTCGGACCGCCGGACCGGCGGACTGTAAACGCGTTCGGTCCGGCTGTCCGGCTGTCCGGGCGTCCGACCGGTGGTGGGGTGCGACGTGCCGGAACGCGTTGCCCCTTCTGATGCCGAGCATCACCTCGACTTCCTGGCGCAGCTTGTCCGCTCCGAGGCGATCGCTCTTGTTCACCACGTAGAGGTCGGCGATCTCCATGACGCCGGCCTTGAGCGTCTGAATTCCGTCGCCCGACTCGGGGACGAGCACCAGCACCGTGGTTTCCGCCGTCCGCGCGATGTCGAGCTCGGTCTGCCCCACGCCTACCGTTTCAACGATCATCCGTTGGAAGCCGAATGCCTCCAGCAGGTCGGCGACTTCCTCCGTCGTGGTCGCGAGTCCTCCGTGGGCGCCCCGCGTCGCCATCGATCGAATGAAGACGTGCGGGTCGAGGCTCACGGACTCCATGCGAATCCGGTCGCCCAGGAGGGCGCCACCGGTAAACGGGCTCGTGGGGTCCACGGCGACGACGCCCACCGAGAGCTCCTGTGCCCGGAAGCGCTGGATGAGGGCTTCGGTGAGCGTACTCTTCCCCGCCCCAGGCGGTCCCGTGATGCCGATCCGCCTCGCTCCCCCCCGGCCGAGGAGCCCGTGCGCGTGGGATAACACGCGCTCGAACCCCTCCCGCTGGTTCTCGACGAGGGTGATGGCACGCGCCAATGCGGCGGGCTCCCGTTTGCCGAGTCCTTCGAGGATGCGCTCCAGGCTCATGCAAGGTAACCATGCGATGGGTGGGACTTCATGAGCGCTCTTCGACGCGTTCCAGGGGTACCGTGCGGACCGGCCCGGGACGCACCGCGATGCGCTCGACCCGCGTCGCCGTCGCGGCGAGGATGTCGAACTCGAGCCCGTGGAGCCCGAACCGCTCCCCCGGCCGTGGAATGCGGCCCAGCGTGTGCACCAACAGGCCGCCGACGGTCTGGACCCCGGCGACGTTGAGGGTCACGCCAAGGGTCTCTTCGAGCCGGCTGGCGGGAGCGCTGCCCTCGAGCTCCACGATACGGGCCGGCGCCTCGACGGCCGCCGACGGTTCTGCCGGCTCGAAGATCTCGGACACAAGATCCCGCAGGAGATCTTCGAAAGTCACGAGGCCGGCCGTTCCACCGAACTCGTCGAGGACGACCGCGAGGTGGCTGCGGCCGCGTTGCATCTCGAGCATCAAGTCGGCGGCCCGCGTCGTCCCCGGCACGACGAGCGCGGGATGCACGGGGACCGGTGCATCCGGCGACAGGCGCAGCAGGTCGAACGCGTGGGCGATCCCGACCACCTCGTCGAGGGACCCGCGATATACGGGATATCGGCTATAGCCCGATTGCAGGGCCACGTGCGCGGCTTCCGCGGCGAGCAACCCTTCGGGGATCGCGACGATCGAGGTGCGCGGAGTCATCAGCTCGCGCACGGGGCGGTCCGCGAACGCCAGCACGCCCGACACGACCGCCATTTCATCGGCCGACGCGAGGGCTTGGGTGTCGGCGCTCGTCAACACGGCCGCGAGCGTCGTGCGCCGCGACGGATCGCGCCAGGGCACGAAGGGCGCGAACAGCTTGCCCAGCGTCTCGAGCCGTGGCGCGGCGTGGGCCACGATCGGCTCGGCCCACCGGCGGCCCACCACCCGGGGCACCAGGTACGCCGCGCTCACGAGCAGGGGCACGCCGAGGGCGACGGTAAACACCCCGAGCACTGTGGGCGTCGTTCGGGCGAGCAGCGCCGGGATCACGGCGGCCGCACAGAGCGTCCCGACAGTCGTGAGCGCGTTCGCCGTGGCGAGTACCCGGCCGGGATTCTCGAGCACGCCCGCGGCTCCACCCGAGCCGCGAAGCTTGTACGACACCCAGCGCGTCAGCTCGAGCTGGCTGACGGCCGCCGCCGCCACGCCGACCGCCGCGGATGTCACGGCGAGGGCCAGGGCGCCGATGAGCAAGACGAGCGGCAGCATCATGATTGCCTCTGCACCAGCACGCGCATCACGCGCCGACGGTCCACACGCTCCACGACCACTCGATAGCCGTCGAGGGTCAGCTCATCGCCGGCGCGCGGCACGCGACCGAGCACGGAATAGACCAGTCCTCCCACCGTCGACACTTCGGGGTGCTCGAAGCTCCGCCCCAGGGCGTGCGAGAGATCGTCCAGCGTTACCCGGCCGTCCACCCAGTACCGGTCGCCGTCCTGCCGGATCGACGGCGCCTCCCCCACGTCGTGCTCGTCCTTGATGTCACCGACGATTTCCTCGAGGATGTCCTCAAGCGTGACGAGGCCGGCCGTGCCGCCGAATTCGTCGACCACGATCGCGAGATGCGCGGGCCCGCGCTGGAAATCGCGCAGCTGGCTGTCGAGGGTCTTGCCTTCCGGCACGTACGAGGCGGGCCGCACCGTGGCCTGCCAGCGGGGACCGCCGGTGCCGGTCGCATCGGTAAGACCCATCGCGAGAGGTACGAGGTCCTTCGCGAATACGATCCCGACGATGTTATCCGGGGTGCCGTCGTAGACGGGCAGGCGCGTATGCTCGCTCTGATGGAACGCCTCGAGCACGTCGTCGAGCGGGGCGGCCACATCCACGGCGATCATGTCCAGTCGAGGCGTCATGACCTCGTCGCTCCGCGTATCGGCCAGCGTGAAGACGCCGAGCAGCATGTCGCGTTGCGCCACGCCCAGGGCCGGCTCGAGCGGGCGACGCGTGGAGACGAGGCCATGCAGCCCGCGGTCCACCCAGCCCAGCAGCCAGAGCAGCGGCCCGAAGGGCGCGAGCGTGCGACGGGCCAGCGTCAGCGCCAGCGCGGCGACTTCGGGCGCGACGCGAGCCAGGCTCCGCGGCAGTGCGTCACCCACGACGAAGAGAAAGCCGACAGCGACGGCCCACCCGCCGAGCGCTTCCCCCCAGGGGCGGCGCCACCAGTCCAGGGCTTCCGCCGCGGCCACGGCGCCGAGGACGAGCAACGCCAGGCGCGCGACGTACAGGCCGCGGTGCAACGGCACGCGACCGCCGCCGGCGGTCGGCGCGTCGCCCATGGTGTGAAGCGCTTCACCGACGGCCGCCTCTTCGCCCAACGCCAGCAGGCCCGCCCAGAACGCGGCCACTCCCGCGACGAGGGCGGCACCCAGCGTGAGCGCGGCGCCGGTGAACGTCATAGCGCCCGCCCGACCAGCCGGTGGACATACCGCTCTTGCCGGCGCCACATCGCCGATCGCGTCCGGCTCGACCCCTCAGGGTGGTCGTAGCCGAGCACGTGCAGCGTGCCGTGCACGACGAGCCGGAGCAGTTCCTCGTCCATCCCGCGCCGCTCCCTCTTCCCTCGGCCCCGGCCGTTCACCCATTGGTTCGCCGCCGCCGGACAGACGTACACGTCCCCGAGCAGCGAGCCATCCGGTTGCGGCAGCGCGAACGCGATGACGTCGGTCAGGCCCCGGCGACCCGTCGTGCGTCGGTTGAGGCGCCGCATCGCCGCGGCGTCGAGCAGGGTCAGCTCGACCCGCGCGGTCCCTCGAGCGCCTTCCCAGGCGAGTACCCGGTCCGTCGCGCGCCGGAGCCGGGCCGGCGGCTCATGCCTTGGCCGCGGGCTGCCAGGTCGCCGTGATGCCACCGCTGGACTCCGGGTAGTCGATGCGATTGTGGTACATGCCGCTGATGATGCGCACGAACTCCTGTTTGGCCTGGTCGATCTGGCGCAGCGTCATCGGCGCTTCATCGAGCTGGCCCGCGTTCAGCTTGTTGCGCACGATGTGATTGATGACGTCCTCGATCTTCTTCGGCGTCAGATCCTCGAGCACACGCAGGGCCGCTTCGACGGAATCGGCGAGCATGGTGATCGCCGTTTCGGCCGAGTGCGGCTTGGGGCCCGGATAGGCGTAATCCCCCGGCTGGGGCGAGCCGCCGTCGCCGCTCTTCTTGGCGCGGTCGAGGAAGTACGTGATTTCCGTCGTGCCGTGATGCTCCGGAATGAACGCCGCGACCGCGTCCGGAAGGCCGGCTTCGCGCGCGAGAACGAGCCCGTCGGTCACGTGCGCTTTGATGATCTGCGCCGACTGGAAGGCCTTGAGGCGATCGTGCGGATTGTTTCCGCGTGTCTGGTTTTCGACGAAATATTGCGGGTTGTTGATCTTCCCGATGTCGTGGTAGTAGCAGCCCACCCGGCCCAGCAAGCCGTCGGCGCCGACCCGGTTGCAGGCGGCCTCCACGAGGTTCGCCATGGCCACCGAGTGCGCGTACGTGCCCGGTGCCTCGAGCGAGAGTCGCCGGAGCAGAGGCCGGCTCGGATCCGACAGCTCGAGCAGCGTCAGGTCCGTCGTGATCCCGGTGATCGATTCCGCGACGGGCAGCAGGAAGAACGTCAGCCCCGCGGACACCAACCCGTTCGCGGCGCCCCACACGCCGCGGAGGGCGATCTCAAGGACCGTCCAGCTGCCGGCGAGTCCGAGCGCCAGGGCGCCGGCGAGATACCCGAGGGCGATGATCAACACCGGGACGTAGAAGTTGCTGCGACTGCGCATCGTGCGGACGGACAGGGCGGCGGTCACGCCCCCGACCACGCACAGGAACAGCGCGGGGATGTCGTGGAACACCGGCTGCTGTCCGATGACGATGGACACGATCATCGCGCCGATCATCGACACGCGCCCGTTGAAGAGGACGCTGAGCATCATCGCCATGAAGGGGAGGATGGCGATCTCGGGGTGACCCGGAACGAAATGGGCCATGACCGCCGCCTCCACCAACACGAGACCGAATAGCCCGCCGATGAGCGCGACCTGCCGGCGTTCGTGATACGTCTCCCGCCGGTAGAAGATCATCAGCACCCAAAAGATCCCGAGGATCAAGGAGTCGCGCAGCACCGGACCGAGCACGCCGCCGAGAGAGCGGCTGGTCGCCGCGCCCCGCCGCACGAGATCCGCATGGAGGGCCGCGAGCTTCTCGTGCGTCTCGTTGGTCACGACCTCGCGAGCGCCGACGATCCGGTCGCCCGCGCGCACGATGTATTTGCTGGGATCGACGCTGCGGCGCAGCTCGTCACGGCGGCGCTCGGTCTCGAGCGTGTTGGGGACGAGGGTGGGCCGGAAAAAGTGTCCAGCCAGGCGCACGTACAGCTGGTCACCGACGCTCGACCCCTTGTCCGGGTGCACCGCCCGCGCGCGCGCGAGATATTGGGCGAACGACAACACCTGATCGCGGGCCACCGATTGCTCGCCCGAGCGTCGGCGAACGATCAGTTCCGAGGACTGCTCCACCTGCAGGATGCCCGGGCCCGTCACGCCGAGGACGAGCGTGCGGTCGAAGAGCTCGGTCAGCGACTTTTGGAGGGCGTGCCGCTTGCCGCCCTTGGTGAGGTACCCGGCCTCGGGTGCGTTCAGCGCGAACCCCTGCACCTTGGCTGCCTGCGCGATGGCCGCGGCGCCCCCCTGATCGGCCGCCGTCTCGATGCTCGAGAAAAACGCCAGCATGGCGGTCCGTGCGCTGTCCAACGCACGGTCCTGAAACTGGTAAATCGGTTTGACCGTGCCCGCGAGCTCTTCCGCCTCCCGCGCGAGCTCCTGATCCGATTTGTTGACGGGGAACGTGAACGGGGCGACCACCTCCCGGTCCGCCAGCGCTCCCACCGCGAGCGGCTCAACATTCGTGGCGCTCGACGGGAAGACGAGATAGGCGAGCAGCGCCAGGCCGGGCACCCACGCCCAGCGGCTGCCGTGATACTCCAGCTGCTGCTTCGACGGCAGTCTCATATCATCCCTGCACGTCCTCGGCATACGCCCGGATGATGTCCCGGACCAGCCGATGCCGGACGACGTCGGTATCGCCGAGGTAGCAGAAGGCGATGCCTTCGATGCCCGGCAGGATCCGCTCCACCTGGAGGAGCCCGGAGTCTTCGCGGTTCGCGAGGTCGATCTGCGTCTTGTCGCCGGTGATCACCGCGCGAGAGTTCACGCCGAGGCGCGTGAGAAACATCTTCATCTGCATGCCCGTGGCGTTTTGGGCCTCGTCCAGGATGACGAAGGCGTCCGACAGAGTGCGGCCGCGCATGTAGGCGAGCGGCGCGATCTCGATCGTCCGGCTGTCGATGGCCTTCTGGACCCGATCACGCGGCATCATGTCCTCGAGCGCGTCGTAGAGCGGGCGCAAATACGGATCCACCTTCTCGTGGAGGTCGCCGGGGAGGAAGCCGAGGCTCTCGCCCGCTTCGACCGCCGGGCGGGCGAGCACGATGCGCCGGACGCGCTTGCGCGAGAGCGCGTCGACGGCCGCCGCGACGGCGAGATAGGTCTTCCCGGTGCCCGCGGGGCCGATACCGATCACGATGTCGCGCGCGGCGATGGCCTTCAGATAGTCCCCCTGCCCCGCCGTCTTCGCTTGGATCACGCGGCGCAGGCCGGGGAGGATGATCCGTGTTTCGCCTTCGCTCGTCTCGCCGGGCGGCCGGTGACCGTCGTCGCTGACGAGGCGCTCGACGTCGCCCACGTCGAGCGTCTCCCCCATGCGGGCGAGGTCCACCAGTGCCTGCGCGACGGAGGTGGCGCGCTCGACCGCCGCGAGCGACCCCTGAAGCATCAGCGTGTCCCCGCGGAGCGAAACGCGCACGCCGAGCCGCTTCGCCAGCTGGACCAAATTGCCGTCGTTCACGCCCGCGAGCATCAGGGGATCCACGCCTTCGGTCGAAAGCCGGTGTGTGACATCGTCACTCATGGCTTCACCTCGATGTGGAGCGCCGCCAGGTCGGCAGGATTCGCCGGCGCCGGCGCGCCCTCGAACAGCGCGCGGGCTGTCGTGGTCTTCGGAAAGGCGATCACGTCGCGGAGGCTCCCCGCGCCGGCGAGGAGCATGACCACGCGATCGAACCCGATTGCGAATCCGCCGTGGGGCGGCGCGCCCGCCTGGAGCCCGTTCAACAGAAACCCGAAGCGCGCATCGATGTCGGCCGGGGACAATCCCAGATGCGCGAACACCTTGCGCTGTACCACGGGGTCCGTGATCCGGATCGAGCCCGATCCGAGCTCGTTCCCGTTATAGACCGCGTCATAGTGAAGGGCGCGGCACGAAAACGGGTCCGTGTCGAGCCGGGCGACATCGTCCGGGTGCGGGGAGGTGAACGGATGGTGGGCGAACACCGGCCGTCCCGTGTCGGGGTCGGGCTCGAAGAGCGGGAAGTCCACTACCCAGGTGAACGCATGGGCGCTCTTCGGCTTCACGCCGAGCCGGTGGATCACCTCCTGCCGCACGCGACTGAGCACGGGAGAGGTCACGCGGTCCGGCCCGACGGTCATGAGCCCGGCGTCACCGTCGCCCACGCCGATCGTTCCGAGCGCTGCGGCCGTGAAATGCTTCGCCACCGAGCCCGAGATCTGGTCGCCCTGTCGCTTCACCCACGCGAGCCCGGCGCCACCCAATTGCTTCGCGGCATCGGCGAGCTGGTCGACGTCCTTGCGCGACAGGGCGCCGCCCCCTTTGACCGCGAGGCCGCGCACGCGAGTGCCATGCTTCAACGCCGACTGGAAGAACGGTACCCCGAGCGGCTTGACCTGGGCGGTCCAGTCCCCGATCGGCAGGTCGTACCGCAGGTCGGGCTTGTCGGTGCCGTATCGCTCCATGGCTTCGCGCCAGGTCATCCGCGGAAACGGCCGCGCGATCCGTTGTTCCGCGCCCTCCTCCCAGAGATCGCCGAGCACGGTCTCCACATAGCCGAGCACGTCCTCCATCCCGACGAACGAGGCCTCGAGGTCGATCTGCGTGAAATCGGGTTGGCGGTCGTTGCGCAAATCCTCGTCGCGGAAGCAGCGCGCGATCTGGAAGTAGCGATCGAAGCCCGCCACCATCAGGAGCTGCTTGTAGATCTGCGGCGACTGGGGGAGCGCGTAGAACTCCCCGGGGTGCACGCGCGACGGTACCAAGTAGTCGCGCGCTCCCTCCGGCGTCGGCTTGGTGAGGATCGGTGTCTCGATCTCGAGGAACCCGAGCTCGGACAGGGTGCGCCGGGCCCGCTGCAGCAAGCGATGACGCAGGATGAGATTCGCCTGCATTTCGGGCCGACGCAGGTCCAGGAGACGATACTTGAGGCGCAGCTCCTCCGCCGGCAATTCCTCACCCTTGCCCCGCGCGACCGGAATGGCCGGCGTCACCGCGGGGCCGACCACCACGAGCTTGGTCGCTTGAACCTCGACCTCGCCCGTCGCGAGCTCCGGGTTCTTCATATTCGTGGGGCGCGCGGTGACCTGCCCCTCGACCTCCACCACGCTCTCGCTCGAGAGCCCGCCCGCGATGCGCCGTGCCTCCTCCGGGGCCCCCGGCCCGATCGCGACCTGGACGATGCCTGCCCGGTCCCGCAGATCGACGAACACGATCCCCCCGAGATCACGCCGCCGGTGCACCCAGCCGCCCAAGCGGACCCGCTGCCCGACATGCTCCGCGCGCAGCTCACCGCACCGGTGTGTCCGCCGGGACGTTCCGCTGACGGTCGTTATGGAGCCTCCGCGTCGCATAGCGCTCGGTAGAATTCCTCGGGCGTGCGGGCGCTCAAGAGCTTCCCCCGGACCGGCTCGCGGCGCACGAGCCGCGAAATGCGGCTCAAGGCCTTCACATGTGCGCCCGCGGCGGATTCGGGCCCGGCCAGCAGGAAGAAGAGCCGCACCGGTTGCCCGTCGATCGTTTCATAGGGCACCGGCGTGGGCGTCGTGCCGGCGGCCACCATGAGGCAGGTCAGCGCCGGCGTCTTCCCGTGCGGAACGGCGACGCCGTATCCGATACCGGTGGGAAACTGTCGTTCGCGCTCCAGAATGGCCCCGAGCACCTCGTCCGACGGGCCCCCGTTCCCAACAGCCACCACGTCCACCAATTCTCGGAGGACCCCCTCTTTGTTGGTCGCACGTAGGGGGACTCGGATGCGGGCGGGAGTCAGCAGCTCGGACAGGCGCACGATGGCCCAAGTGTCGTAAGCGGTTGAAGATAGTTAAGTTACCTGCGACATGCAACGCATTCCCCGGAGGGCACTTACGTGGCAGATCCGCTGAATCTGACGCCCGAGCAGGCTCGCCTGGCGTTGAAGACGTGGCTCGCCGAACGCGGAGAGCCCGCCTACCGGGCGAAACAGATCTTGCCTCGGCTCTGGAGACGGCCCGTCGGGTCCTGGGAGGAGGCAACGGAGCTGCCCGCCGGTCTGAGGCGCGATCTCCAGGCCGCGTTCCCGCTCCACCGGCTAAAGCTCGCCGCCCGCCAGGTATCGAAGGACGGCACGGAGAAATACCTCTGGGACCTGGGCGACGGCGAAGCGGTCGAGTCGGTCCTCATCCCTGAGGGGAAGCGGCGCACCCTGTGCATCTCGTCGCAGGTCGGGTGCGCGCTGGGTTGCGTCTTCTGCGCCACCGGGCGCATGGGCTTCCGGCGCAACCTCAGCACGGCGGAAATCGTCGCGCAAGTTCGCGAGGTCGTGTTGCTCGACCGTGCCCTCACCCCCACGAACGTCGTGTTCATGGGGATGGGCGAGCCGCTCCTCAACTGGGAACCGGTGGACGCCGCACTCACCATCCTCAACGGTGCGGACGGTTTCGGTATCGGGGCGCGCCACATCACGGTCTCGACCGTCGGCATCGTCCCGGCGCTCGCGAAGCTCGCCGCCCGCTCCGAGCAGTTCCGGCTCGCCCTGTCGTTACACGCGCCGACACCCGAATTGCGACACGAGCTGATGCCGATCGAGAAGAAGTACGCGCTCCCGCACGTCCTGAATGCGCTCAAACAATTCCGCCGGCGCGTCACGCTCGAGTACGTGCTGATCGGGGGACAGAACGACGGACTGGAGCAGGCGGACCGACTCGCCGAGCTGGCGCGGCCGCTCGGCGCGCTCGTGAACCTGCTGCCGCTGCACCCCGGTGGTGCCCCGGACCTCTCGCCCAGCCCGCGCACCCAGATGCTCGCGTTCGAGCGTCGGCTGAAGCGTCACGCGGTGGAGGCGGTGCTGCGCCGCAGCCGCGGTCTGGACATCAGCGCGGCGTGCGGGCAGTTACGGGTGGAACTCGAGGCGCGTCGGCGCAAAGTCCACGCCCAGGAACACGCTCGCGTCGAGTAACCGGGCGCTGTCGAGCTGCACCAAGACCCGGCCGACCCCCAGGGCGCGGCGGATCCTCTCGCCGACAGCGGCGTCCCCGCGGCGCACGACCACTCGGGTCGAATCGAGGATTCCTCCCCGGATTGAGTCCGGTGCGTTCCCGAATGCGACCACGTCGATGCGCGCGCGGCGCAATAGGCGGGTCCCGATCTTGGCAAGGCCGGGCTTGCCGGTGGCGTTCAGCACTTCGACGGTAACGTGTGGGCCGTTCTCGCCCGGGATCGGGAGACTTGCCGAGGCGTTCCGGTCACCCCGGCACGCCGCTCCCGTCGCGGCCGCGAGGATCGCGATCGGGATCAGTACCCGACGAGAGAGCTCCAGAAGTCCGCCGTCTCGCGTGGGAGGGGCCAGCGTTCATCGATGATCCGGGAGATGCGCCGCGCCGCCACCTGCTTGAGGACGGCGTCGCGCTCCTCCACGACGCGCGCGGCCAGCGCGCGTCGTAGGTCCTGGTCGAACGTGCGACCGGGCTCGAGGTAGTCGGCCAGGTAGAGCATCTTGCCGACGTCGTCCCACCCGGCGTAGCCGATCGAGTGATAGCGAACGGCATCGAGCACGCCCTGATCGGTCTCGCCGTCGTGCGCCGCCCGCTCCGCCGCCATGGGGCCATGCGCGAGCTCGTCCGCCGCGGGGGCGTCGCGCAGCGCATCGTGCAGCCACCCGGCTCGGAGCCAGCGCGCCCGCTCCGCGTCGGGCGTCGCGCGCGCCATCGCCCAGGCCGACAGTAGCGCGGCCACGCGCTCGATGTGGGCGCGGCGCTCCGGGGTCACGACCGCCCAGGGTGGGAGCGCCAGATCAGTCTTTCCCGGCCGTGCGGACCGACACGTCGTTCGCGATTCCCTCGCCCAATACCACGTTGTCGATGAGTCGGGTGCCGCCGACCTTGGCGGCCACGACCACGATCGTCTTGGCATCGACGCGGGCGACGGGATGGAGCTGCGCGTCCACGAGCGCGAGGTATTCGGGTGTCACGCCGGGCGCCGCCAGGACGTCCAGGCCTCGGCGCTCGAGGGCTCGAGGATCGGCCTCACCGCCACGCCATGCCTGCTCGACGGCGCGGAGCGCGCGCGACAACGCGAGCGCCGCGCGGCGGTCGTCGCCCTTCAGGTAGACGTTGCGCGACGAGAGGGCGAGGCCGTCGAGCTCGCGTACCGTGGGCGCGATCTCGATGTCGCATGGGAAATCGAGATCGGCCGCCATGCGTCGCACGAGCATCGCCTGCTGAAAATCCTTCCGGCCGAAGACCGCGACGTCCGGCTCGACAAGGTGCAGCAGCTTGGCGACCACCGTGAGCACTCCCGTGAAATGCCCCGGGCGAGTGGCTCCTTCGAGCGTGTCGGCCATGGGCCCGCCGAGGACGCGCACCACCGGCTCCGTCGGGTACATCGCCTCGCGCGACGGGATGAACAGGCAGTCGACGCCGCGTTCCGTGGCGAGCTGCCGGTCTCGCGCGAGGTCGCGCGGATACGAGCCGAAGTCTTCTCGGGGCCCGAACTGCAGGGGATTGACGAAGATGCTCATCACCACGCGGTCGGCGACTTCCCGGGCGCGGTCGACCAGACGCAGGTGTCCTTCGTGCAGGAACCCCATCGTCGGAACGAAGCCCAAGCGGCGGCCTCGGCCGCGCTCGGTGCGCGACCAGGTTCGCACGTCGCTTGGCTTGGCGATCTCGCGCGTGGCGCGCTACTCCGCCTTCATGACCACGCAATCGGTCAGATAGGGATCGCTGAAACGCGCGACCTCGCCGACCTTTCTCCCCGGCACGGGGAACAGCCGGGCGGACAGCGGCTTGCGCAACTTGGTGGAGAGGGCCGCGACATCGGCGATCAGGGCGGCCAGTTGATCCGCGCCCACGTCCCCACGCACCGGGACGACATCGAGTCCCGTGCCGCACACGCTGGAATAGAGGAGCAGGTCGCGGACGGTGAATCGCCCTTCGGAAGCGCGCTGCGCCAGCACCGGATCCTCGAGCACGGGCAACATCAGCCCGGAGTACCCGCACGTCTTGATCTTCAGATTCTTGAGGACATCGGTAATCGCCGCGCAGCCGGCGAGTGTCGAGGCGCTGCCGAACGGGACTCCCGTGAGCGTCTCAATCGCGCCCCCAATGCTCGCATCCTTCCCGGGCGCGGGCGAGACGTCGATGCCCCCGTAGCCCCGCTCGTCGCGGCGCGCGGCGTCCCGCACCAGCTGCTCGATGGGACGCAGGCGCGTCTCGAGCGCCGTCGTCAGCCGCTGTTTCGCCTCCGCGAGCGTGTTCGCGCCGGTGAACGCCGCGGCAAGGAGCGGGGGGGACTCGATGCCGACGGCCACAGTCTCCGAGCCGTGGTGATAGGCGACGGGAAAGAACGGGGTCCCGGCCGGAACGTTCGCCGCCGCGGCGAACCGGAAGTTGCCGATCCCGCCGGGCGTCGACCGCGCGATGGCCACCATCGCTTCGCCCGCGGCGGTGACGCCGCGAGGCGACGCGCTCCGCTCGGGCGACGCGACCCGCACGCTGAAGCTGACGTTCTTCGTCGAATGGGCGAGCTCAGACGCCCATGCGCCAAAATCGGGGTCGTTGCCGTCGGGTGCGAGCGCCGGACCGATGCTCAGGAGCACGCCCTCCGCCACGACCGTACGGTCGAGCGCCTGGAGGGCCGGAAGCGCGTCGGCCCGCGCGCGCGGTGCCGCTTCCTCCAGAAACGGCTGCGTCGCGATGCGCGTTGTTTGTACCTCGTAGCCGGCATCGGCCACGGCGCGCTTCGCCCGCTTGAGAAAGGCGAGGGCCGCTTCGACCGGCTCCGGCTCGGTCGCGCGGCGAAGGTTGATCGCGGCGGTGATGGTGCGAATCCGGAACCCCGGGCCTGCGCCGGCGCTCGGCGACGCGTACGCGTCGCCGGAGGTGAGGGGGGTCAATGCCACGGCGCTCAACATCTCGATCACTTCCCGTCGGGACAGGTCGGTCATTTTGGAAACGAGTGTTCGGGTCCAGGATAGCGGCCCTCGCGTACTTCAGCCGCATAGAGAGTGACCGCTTCGCGCACATCTTCCGCGAGGGCGGCATATCGCTTCACAAACTTCGCGGTGAACTGCTCGTTCAACCCGAGCATGTCCGGAAGCACCAGCACCTGACCGTCGCACGCGGGGCCGGCGCCGATGCCGATTGTGGGAATCGTCAACGCCCTGGTGATCTGGGACGCGAGTGGGGCGGGCACGAGCTCGAGCACGATCGCGAATGCGCCGGCCTGCTCGAGCGCCGCCGCGTCCGCCTTCAGCCGCTCGGCCGACTGCTCGTCGCGACCCTGCACGCGGTATCCGCCGAGCGCGTGCACCGACTGCGGGGTCAGGCCGAGGTGCCCCATGACCGGAATCCCGATCTCGACGAGGGCGCGCGTCGTCTCCGCGACGGGGGCGCCACCCTCGAGCTTCACCGCCTGGCACCCGGTCTGCTGCATCACGCGGCCCGCGTTGCGGAGCGCGTCGTCGCGGGACACCTGATATGTCAGGAAGGGCATGTCACACACCACCATGGCCCGCGTGGCGCCGCGCCGCACGATCCTGGTGTGATAGATCATCTGGTCCAGCGTGGCGGAAAGGGTGCTGTCCGCGCCCGCGAGCACCTGATTCACCGAATCTCCGACGAGCAGGATGTCCACCCCCGCGGCGTCAAGCAGCCGGGCGAAGAGGGCGTCGTAGCAGGTCAGCACGACGATGCGCTCGCCCCGCTGCTTCATGCTCAGCAGCTCGTGCACCGTGACGGGCTTTCGTTCGTCAGCCACGGGCGGACTCCGTCCGGGAGGGAGAGGGCACGTCGAGCTCGGCCAGTTCCCGCTGCCAGAAGTCGCGCTCCGGGAGGCCGGGATGAGGAATGGTCAGGTCCGGTTGCCGTACGACACGGTCGCCGTACCGGACGATATCCAGGTCGAGCGTGCGCGGGCCCCACCGGACACGGCGCTTTCGCCCGCGCTCGGCTTCGATGGCATGGAGGTGATCGAGCAGGGTCGACGGCTGGAGTGCCGTCTCGAGCAGGACCATCTGGTTCAAGTAGGGGCCTTGCGGCACCGGCCCGAGGGGGGCGGTCTCCTCGACGCGGGACACTTTGAGCAGGTGACTGTCCGGGAGGCCCGCGAGCCGGTCGCGCGCGTACGCCAGATGCGCCGCGCGATCGCCCATGTTCGACCCGAGCGCCACGTACACCCGTTCCCGCTTGGCCACGGGAGAATGGTAAGCCGGCTAGGCGATGCTGGCAAAGCCGCGCGTCAGCTCCCGCAGCATGGCGGCGACGTCCTCGAGCTCCCGGGTGGCGCGCTCCAGTTCGGTGAGGCCGCGCGCGGCTTCGTCCGCACGCGTCGCCACATCGTCCGCCTCGGCGCGATTCTTCCCCGCGATCTGCGCGACGGCGTGGATCCGCTCGCGGAGGCGGCCGAACGCCTTGTCCTGCTCACCCGCCGCCGCGGCGATGCGTTGGGCATGCGAGGTGGCCTCGGCCGTCGCCGCCACGATCGCGTCCAGGGCCTGCAAGGCCGCCGACGACAGCTCCTCGACACCCCCGACGTTCACCTGCCCGCGCCGCATCTGCTCGACGACTTCACCGACCTGGCGGTGGATGTCTTGCACCAGGTCGCCCGCTTCGACCGCGGCACTCGCGCTCTGCTCCGCCAGCCGGCGCACCTCTTCCGCGACGACCGCGAATCCCTTGCCGTGCTTCCCCGCCCGGGCGGCCTCGATCGCGGCGTTCAGCGCCAGCAGGTTCGTCATGTCGGCGAGCTCACGGATCGAGGCGATGAATCCGGTGATGCGGCGGCTGACTTGCCCCAGCTGCTGGACCTTGCTCGAGGCTTCCCCGACGAACGTCTTCAACGCCACGAGCCGGCCGATGGCGTCTTGGATCTGGTGGCGGTTCTGGCTCGCGACCTCGCTGGCGGTGCTCGAGGCTTGCGCCGCCTCGGTGCCGTCTTCGGACACGCGGCGCGAGACTTGCGCCAGGCTCTCGGTGGCCTCGAGGCCTCCCGAAACTTCGCCCTCCTCCGCGAGGACACCCTGCCGGATGGTACCGGTCGATTGTGCCACCGCCCCAGCAGCCTGGCGGAGGGACTCCGCGGCGCGCACCAACGTGCCGAGCTGCTGGGTGAGCGTCTCGACCGTCTCCACCAGCGGCCGCCGCAGCTCCGTGATGTGGATTGCCGTGGCGAGCTGGTTCGCGAAGGTGTTGATGGTCACGACGTCCTTGCCGCGATAGACCTTCCGCTTGTGGTGCTCGAGCTCCAGCGTGCCGATCACCTGATCCCCGAACTTGAGGGGCACCATCACGAGGCTCTGGACCACGATCGGCGCGTCGGCAATGCGTTTATCGCGCGTGACGTCGTCGATCACCACCGATTCGCCCGTGACGCTGACCGTCTCGCGCAGGGTGGCGGTGTCGGAGCTGGGCGTGCCCCGGTCCGCCCGCCCGATCTGCCCGCGATAGGCGAGCTGCAGCGTGCCCTCCTGCCGGCGATAAATCCGGAAGTCTCCCCAATCGACCAGCCGGTGGGCGAGGCGCTCGATGCGCGCGAACGAGTCCTGCAGGCTGATGTTGCTCGTGATCACGGCTTCCATCGCGTGGATCTTGTTCAGCTCCTCGGCCGCGATCGCCTCCTCGAGCGTGTGCTTGAAGAGGAGGCCCAGCGCCGCGAGCGCGACGGCCACGAAGAGCCAGGCGAGCGGGGCCCAGTAGGTCACCGTGCCGATCACGAGAGCGACGGCGATGATAGTGGCGCCGTAGCCGATGCACTCGTATCGCAGGATCAACAGGCGCTCGTCCTGCTCGAGCTTGCCGCGGATGATCAGGGCGAAGTAGAACAGCAGCCGGCTGATGACGAAGTACGCGAGACAGTAGAAGAACAGCGCCGGGACGAGCTCCACGCGCAGGCCCGGCGCCGTGACGTCGGAGAGCCGGAGGATGCCCGCATATACGCCGAACGCGCCCATGAGCGCGATCACTTCGCGTCCGAGGTTCACGAGCGCCGCGCGAAACATTTTCTTTTGCCACAACCAGTCTGCCAAGAGCACGCCGCCCGCCACCGCGACGGCGGTCGCGGGTACGCCCACCAGGAGGCTCCCCGCCAGGGCGACGAGGCTGGTCTGCGTGAGGTAGGAGTACTTGCTCAACGGCACCTGCGCCCCGCGCAGCAGCAGTGCGGCCACGAGCATGCCGGCCATGTCGAACAGCTCGCCGGTCCACCGCTGGTCCGCGACCAGCGCGACGCCGAGCACCACCGGCCCCCCGATGGCGAGCGCCTGACTGTAGATGGTGACGAGCCGGTTCGCGGTCATGCGGGCCCCTGCCCCATGGCGACGGACAGCTCCCGGACCAGGCGACCGGCGGCGTCCGGCCCGCCCGAGCCCAGCGCGTCGACCACGGCGCTCCCGACGACCACGCCGTCCGCGAGCGCGGCCGCGGCGCGGGCCTGCGCGGGCGTGCTGATGCCGAACCCCACCGCCAACGGCAACGGACTTGCGGCGCGCACGCGTGCGACGTGCTCGCCCAACTCGGGCGGCACGCGGTCGCGAACGCCCGTGACGCCGAGCCGCGAGATGAGATAGAGGAATCCGCTCGCGCCCCGCACCGCCTGGGCCAAGCGATCGCCGGTCGTCGTCGGCGCGATGAGCCGAATGAGCGCGAGCGGGCTCGCCGCCACCGTTTCCTCGAGCGCGGGATCCGCCCCGGCGGGAAAGTCGGTGAGCAAGAGGCCCGCGGCGCCCGCGGCCGCCGCCTCGCGGAGGAAACGCTCCAGTCCGAAGGCCATGACGGGGTTCAGGTACGTCATGATGATCACGGGCACGGGCAGCGCCGCCCGGTGGATCTGCTCGAGTACGCCGGCGACCGTCATGCCCTGCTCGAGCGCGGTCTGGGTCGAGCGCTGAATGGTGGGGCCATCGGCGAGCGGGTCAGAGAACGGCACGCCGACTTCGATGAAGTCCGCCCCTGCGCCCGCGATCACCCGGAGGGCTTCGAGCGACGACGCCGGCGTGGGAAACCCGGCGGTCAGGTACGGAATCAGGGCGGCGCGCCGCGAGCTTCCCCCCCTCCGTCCGCCTCCCCCTCCCCCTCCCCCTCCCCCTCCTCCTCCCGCGCTCCTTCCCAACGCCCGCCAGCGCGCGGCGATGGGATGCTCAGACAAAGTAGTCGGCGACGTTGATGCCGTACTTGAGCGGGTCGGTGACCTTCACGATCGACCGCGGGAAATGACCCTCGGCGTCGCGTTGGGCGAGGTCCGCCAGGAAGCCCGGGTGCTGGACGCCGCCGTCCGGCGTGGTGACGATGCGGACCACGGGGCGATGCACGTGCGCGACGTCCGGGTTGGCGCTGTGGACCAGGGCGACCTCGTAGGTGTCGAGGATGATGCACGTCCCGACGGGATAGATCCCGATCAGGTTGATGAACGCCTTGACGACGATCTGATCGTAGCCGCGGCGCGGATTCTCCCACATCTCCTTGAGCACCTGGTCCGGCTGGATCGGCACCGTTTGATACACGCGCCGGCTCGTGGCGGCGTCGAACCCATCGGCGACGGCGACGATCTTCGAGTAGATCGAGAGCTCCCGTCCCCGCAGTGACTTCGGGTACCCCGTGAGGTCGGTCTTCATGTGATGCTCGTAGGCGACGATCATCCCGCGGTAGGGGATTTCGCCGTATCCGCGCAGCCCGAACAGCGTGAGCACACCGAGCCAGGGGTGCGCCTGCATGATCCGCCACTCTTCGTCGCTCAAGCCGCCCTGCTTGTTCAGGACCTCGAGCGGGACGCGCGATTTCCCGACGTCGTGAAACAGCGCCGCCATGCCGAGGTCATAGAGCTGCAGCTTCGTGAGTCCGAGCTTCCGACCCAGCGCGACCGAGAAAATGCAGACGTTCACGGAGTGGGTGAACGTGTATTCATCGTAATCACGGAGCGTCGTGAGGCCCATCAGCGAGGCCTCGTTATTCAAGACCTGGTCGACGATCGCTTGCACGGCGCGCTTGACCTTCTTCACGTTGGCCGTGCGTCCCATGCGGATCGAGTTGATGACCTCCTTGGTCACCGCGACCGATCGCGCGTACGTCCGCTTGGCGGCTTCTTTCTGGCGCTCTTCGTCCTCGGCGTCCTCGTCGGTTTCGAGCGGCGGCTCGACGCCGATGTGGGTCACCCCACCGTCCGCGAGCTTCTGGCCGATCTCGAACACCTTGTTCGGCGTCGCTTCCCTGGCCGCGTAGGACAGGAGCAGCGACACGAAGACCTGCAGCTGCTTGCGCTCGACGCCCTCGTCGATGCGGACCGCCCCGATCCCACATTGCGTGAGCACGCCGAGGATGTGGGAGAAGGAGGCGTAGTTGTCGAGATCGAGCCGCAGCCGGGTGGAATTGACGAAGATGAATTCACCCTGCAGGCGGACCTCGAGCTCCTTCTCGACGTCGAGGAGGTGCTGCGTGGTCTGGGTGAGGTCGTCGAGCGCCTTCTGCACCTGAGCGTTTTCGAGCGGGTAGAGCTTCAGGGACCGGAAGGCCGTGTACAGGACGACCAGAAAGTCCCGCCCGGCGTGGCGCAGGAAGCCGTCGGTGGTCTGGACCGTCTCGGCGATCGACGCGCGGGCGGCGGGCCGCTTCTCGGTCACGCGCTTCCCCCCCCCGCCCCAACTTCACGCAGTGCCCGGCTCACCGCGTTTTTCACGAGCGGCTCCTTGTCCTGGGCCGCGCGCTCGAGGACGGCGCGCGCTTCGGGCGTGCGGATTTTGCCCAGCGCCATCGCGGCGCACGCGCGCGTCTCGGGATCCTCTTTCTTGCCGAGGAGGCTCTTGGCCGAGAGCATCTTCTCGAGTGCCGGGATGCCCTTGGTGCCCACGAGCGCGCCGTACGCCTCGAAGAACGCCATCTTCTCGGTCAGGTCGGCGTTCTTGAGCTTCGAGCCCGACACCATGGACTCGACGCGTGCCGCGGCGTTGCGATAGCCACGGGCGGCGAGGAAACGGACGGCCGCGATGCGCACGTCGCGGTCGGAATCGTCCACGGCCTTCTCGAGCAGACGCATCGCCGACGGGCTCGCGATCGCCGTCAACGCCTCGACCACCGCCAGCTTCAACGTGCGGTCCTCCGACGCGAGCAGCGGCTCCATGCCTTCGGGCGCACCCGGCAGCCGCAATCGACCGGCGAGCTTCACCATCTCGAGCTGGGCGGCGGCGTCCTGGCTGGCCAGCGCCTTGAGAACCTCGGCCGCGTTTGCCTGCGCCAACCGGGCGGCCGCGCTCTGCACCAGGTCCCGGACGTACGGCTCGTGGAGCTTGCCGATCCACACCATGAGCGTGGAGAGCGCCTCGGGCTTGAGCTCCTGGAACAGCTCCGACAGCTCCTCTTCGGTCGGGTGAACGGTCGCCTCGTCGAGCGCCTGCAGGAGCTGCGACAGGGCTTCGCTCTGCGACAGTCGGGAGGGCAGGACCTCGAGCGTCTGGCGGTGCTCGGGGATCAGCTCGCGGGCCCGCTGCAACACGGCGCGGGTCTCGCGCAGGATGAACGCCACGGAGCGAAAATCGCCCGCGCCGAGCAGGTACGGGATGAAGTTCTCGACGATCGAGATGAGCTCCGCGCGCACGGTGCCGTACGTCTGGAGCTCGAGCAGGTCGAACAGCATCGACAGCACGTTGCGCCGGAGATCCTGCGAGTATTCTCGCTCGACGTCCTTCTTGAGGTAGTCGATCTCGCTGTCCTCGAGGAAGTAGAGCGTGGTGTCGAAGTCGTCCATCGACACCAGGCCTTCGCGCTTGGGCGGGGCTTCCTCCTCGACCTGGTGGCGCACCTGGGTGGGCGGTGTGGTCGGGATCGTCTCGCCGGCTTCGATCGGGACCGCGTTTTCGGTGGCGAGCTCGCGGAACGTGTAGGCAATGAGCTGGAAATCCTCGGACCAGAGCAGCGTCAGCAGATCATCGGGAGCATCGGCCTGGAGGTTGCGTGCCTGTTGCAGCACCCCGAGGAAGCGCACGATCTCCGTTTCCTCGACGCCCGGCTTGAACGCGAGCGAGCGTACGCCGTCCTTGTACAGCGTCCAGGCAATGCTCTCGTTCCGCTGGTCCTGGCTGTACACCACGTTGTCTTCCCAGCGCAGCTCCGTCTCGCCGACGTCGAACACGAGGTCGTCGGTAGCCTGCCAGATCTGGCGGAACGCCGTACGGATGTTGTCGACCGCGCGCTGGTAGACGGGATTGTTCGGGAGGTACAGCTGAGTGGCCCGGATGCCCTTGGAGACGACCTGCATCAGGTCCTCGACCTGTTGCGGCGGCAGCGCCAGCTCGGGTACGGGCCCGTTGGTCAGAGGGTGGCTCCCGTCAGTTCGGCGACCATGGCGACGTCCTTGTCGCCGCGTCCGCTCAGGTTGACCATGACGATGTCGCCGGCCTGCCAACGGCCGCGGCGGGCCAACACCCAGGCGACGGCATGTGCGCTCTCCAGCGCCGGCAGGATGCCCTCGAGCCGGGACAGAGCCGCGAATGCCTCCAGGGCCTGCCGGTCGGTCACCGCCTCATACAATACGCGACCGCTGTCCTTGAGAAAAGCATGTTCAGGTCCCACCCCAGGGTAATCGAGGCCCGCGGACACGCTGTGCGCCGGCTGGACCTGCCCGTCGGCATCCTGGAGCAGGTAGCTCAGGCTGCCGTGGAAGACACCGGGTCGACCTCGACCGAGCGAGGCGGCGTGGCGACCGCTGTCGAGTCCCTCCCCGGCAGCTTCGACCCCCACGAGGGCCACGGCCGGGTCATCGAGGAACGCCGTGAAGATACCCATGGCGTTGGAGCCGCCCCCCACGCACGCCACGACGGTCCCCGGGAGCCGGCCCCACCGCTCGACCGCCTGCGCCCGCGCCTCGCGCCCGATCACCGCCTGGAAGTCCCGGACGATGCGGGGGAAGGGGTCAGGGCCGACGACGGACCCGATGATGTAGTGCGTGTTGGTGACGTTCGTGACCCAATCGCGCAGTGCCTCGTTCGTCGCATCCTTGAGCGTCCGGGTCCCCGAGGTCACCGGCACGACTCGGGCGCCCATCAGCTCCATGCGATAGACGTTCAATCGCTGGCGCCGCATGTCCTCTTCACCCATGTAGACGACACACTCCAGGCCGAAGCGGGCGCAGACGGTCGCCGTGGCTACGCCGTGTTGGCCAGCGCCCGTTTCGGCGATGATCCGCGACTTCCCCATGCGGCGCGCCAACAGGACCTGACCCAGCGTGTTGTTGATTTTGTGCGCGCCGGTGTGGTTCAGGTCTTCGCGTTTCAAGGCCACCACCACACCCGTCCCGAGCTGCGCGGCGAGGCGCGGTGCCTCGGACAGGGGCGTCGGTCGGCCCACGTAGTGCTTGAGGAGTCCATCGAGCTCACCCCAGAATGCCCGATCCTCCCGCGCGGCGGCGTACACGCGGTCGAGCTCCTCGAGCGCCGCCATGAGCGTCTCCGGGACGTAGCGGCCACCGTATGGGCCGAAACGACCCACCGTCAATGTGTTCACGGACTGCTCCCCCTCCCCATTCTAGGAACGCCCGTCAGGTCCCGTACGGCCGCTGCCGGATCGGTGGTGCGCGCGACCGACGTCCCAACTAACACCAGGTCCGCTCCCGCAGCCGCCATGCGCTCGACATCCGCGCGCGTGGCGATGCCACTCTCGGCAATGGCCGGCAAGCCAGCCGGCACCTGCGCCACCAGCCGCTCCGCCCCGGCGAGATCCACGGCGAACGTCGCCAGGTCGCGGCTGTTCACTCCAACCGCCGTGGGCTGCGCCGCGACGGCTACGGCGAGCTCCGCTTCTGTGTGCACCTCCACCAGCACACCGAGTCCCTGGGCCCGAGCCGCCGCCGCGAGCGCCCGCACGCGGGACGGCGTCAGGGCTCGAGCGATCAACAGAATCGCACTCGCCCCCGCCGCTCGCGCTTCGTACAGTTGCAGCTCATCGAGGATGAAGTCCTTCCGCAGCACGGGCACGGCGACCGCCGCGGCCACTCGGGCCAGGTCGTCGAGGGACCCTCCGAAATGCGGCTCCTCGGTGAGTACCGAGATCGCGACCGCCCCCCCCCGCGCATACGCGCGCGCATGCTCCACCGGATGTAGGTCTTCGCGGATCGCCCCGGCGGACGGCGAGCGTCGCTTTACCTCGGCGATGACGCCAACGTCCGGCCCGGCGGTGGCTCGCTCGAAGGGCCGGGGCGCGGGTGCGTCCGCGGCCTGCCGCTCGAGCGCGCGCGCGCGGGATCGGAGAGCGGCGACCCGGGCGCGGGTCGTTTCCAGAATGGGTTCGAGTCGGTCGGCGGGCATGAACTTGCGTTCGGTCGATTTTCGGGTAGATTAAGCTTCGGTTTCCGTTCGGGAGCACACGTGCCGCTCACCAGACGTCAACGCGAGATTCTCGACTTCATCTCCGCACAGATCTCGGAGCAGGGGTACGCGCCGAGCTTCGAGGAGATCGCCAAGCGTTTCACCTTCCGCTCCCTCGCCACAGTCCATGAGCACCTTACCAACCTGGAACGGAAAGGGTACATCCGTCGGGCGCACAACGAGAGTCGCGGCATCGAAGTCGTGCCCCCGCGCGGTCAGAGCGGCGCTACCGAGCTGCCCTTGTTCGGCCTGGTAGCGGCGGGCGAGCCGATCGAAGCAGTGAATGGCAATGACACGATCGCCGTGCCCGACGACCTCATCCCGCGCCGCGGGCGCAGCTACGTGCTCCGCGTCCGGGGCCAGTCGATGATCGACGAGCATATCAAGGACGGCGACTTCATCGTGGTCCAAGAGCGCAACCAGGCCGACAACGGGCAAACCGTGGTCGCGCTGGTGCAGGGCTCGAGCGCTACGGTCAAGCGCTTTTATCGCGAGCCGGGCGGTTGGATCCGGCTCGAGCCTGCCAACGCCGCCATGACACCGCTCCGTCTGAATGAGCGCGATGTCATAGTCCAGGGCGTGGTCGTAGGCGTGATTCGGAAGTACTAGTCGCCCGGCGCAGCCGCTCGAGCGCTTCGCGAGCGGCCTCACTCCGCACAGTCCCCCGTGCTCGCGTCACCCCATCCGCGTACGATGGGGCGAGTCCCGCCACATAGATCGCCGCGCCCGCATTGAGCACCAGCGCGGCATAACCCGCCGCGTCGTCCCGGCCATCGGCCAGCAATCGCTCGATGCGGGCCGCGTTGGCGGGGGGATCGCCGCCCGCCAGAGCCGCCACGTCGCTGGTGCCGAGACCATAGCGCGCCGGCTCGAGCTCCCACGTCGACACATCGGGCCCCCGTACTTCCCATACATCGGTGACGCCGTGGGGAGAAATCTCGTCCATGCCGATTCTGGCGTGCACGACGAGGGCGTGCTCGGTGCCGAGGCGCGCCAGCGCCGCGGCCACGAGCGGCGCGCGGTCGCGATCGGCGACGCCGATCACCTGGCGCCGGACTCTGGCCGGGTTGGCCAGGGGGCCCAGCAGGTTCATCACCGAGGTGATCGCCAGTTCGCGCCGCACCGGCGTCGCGTGCCGCATCGCCGGATGGAAATTGGGCGCGAAGAGGAAGGTCACGCACGCTTCTCGCAGCACCCGCGCGGCCTCGGGGGCGTCCAGAGTGATGGACACACCCAGCGCCTCGAGCACGTCCGCCGAGCCACACTTCGAGGTGAACGAGCGGTTACCATGCTTCGCGACGACCGCGCCCGCCCCCGCGGCGACGAATGCTGCGGCCGTTGAGATGTTGAAGGTGGGAACAGCGCCCCCGCCTGTACCGCACGTATCGATCAGCGCGTCGCCCTCCACCTCGACCGGGACCATCGCCTCGCGGAGCGCCCGAGCCGCGCCGGCGACCTCATCGCCCGTTTCGCCCTTCACGCGCAGCCCCATGAGCAACGCCGCGATTTCGGTGGGCGTGGCCTCGCCCCGCATGATGACGCCGAACGCGTCGGCGGCCTCGTGCTCGGTGAGAGAGCGGCGCTCGGCCAGAGTGGCGATCGCTCGACGCAGCGGGGAGGATTCGGGGTGCGAGGGGGCGGGGGCGGGGGCGGGGGCGGGCACAGGGCTAGGGGGTTTCGGGGCCTGCCAAACGTACCCGGGAAAATCGCGTTTTGTCAAACGCCACAATGGGTTGCGTGGCTTGATTGGCCGTTTCTACGAACCTATCTTTCGCCCGTGACGAGCCGGCCCTACCTCGCCGTGGTGCACTACGACGGGGCGCAGTTCGCGGGCTGGCAGCGGCAGCCGAACGCGCGCACGGTGCAGGCGGAGTTCGAGGCCACATTGGCCCAGCTCATGGGTCGGCCGACCGCCGCGACCGGAGCCGGACGCACCGACACCGGCGTCCATGCGCTCGGTCAGGGCGTCGGGTTCACGGCGGAGGAGCGCTGGGCTGCGGACTCCAGCGGGTTACGGCGCGCGCTCAATGCCCTGCTCCCGCGTGACATCTGGGTGGAGCGCGTGCACCCGATGCGAGCGCGGTTCGATGCGCGCCGGAGCGCGATCG
Source organism: Gemmatimonadales bacterium (assembly GCA_035631795.1). Classification (GTDB taxonomy): domain Bacteria; phylum Gemmatimonadota; class Gemmatimonadetes; order Gemmatimonadales; family GWC2-71-9; genus AG41. The sequence continues at coordinate 27,986 of DASQIB010000012.1, forward strand.
CCCGCCGCTATCGGTACGTGATCGGCACGGACGACGCGGCCCACTCGCCCTTTCGGCGGCCGTACGAGTGGGCCTTGGGCCGCCCGCTCGATCTGAGCGTGCTCGGCCGCGCGGCCGACGCGCTCCCCGGCGAGCACGAGTTCCGCGGGCTCGCCGCGACCGGCCCGGGCTCGGACCGGCCCCATTACCGCAGCCGCGTGGCGCTCGCCGAGTGGGCGCCGCGGACCGACGGAGTGGGAGTGACGTTCACGATCGAGGCCGACCGGTTCCTGCATCGGATGGTGCGCTTCCTGGTAGGCGCGATGGTGGACATCGCGCTCGACCGGCGTCCCCTCGAGGA
>DASQIB010000013.1:0-8075 GCA_035631795.1 Gemmatimonadales bacterium
GCAACGCGGCCTCATCGTCTCGCCCCCCAAGGCCGGCAAGACGATCCTCATGCAGAAGCTCGCCAACTCCATCATCGAAAACCATCCCGAGATCTACCTCATCGTGCTGCTGATCGACGAGCGGCCCGAAGAGGTGACGGACATGGAGGAGAACGTCAAAGGCACGAACGTCGAGGTGATCTCGTCGACGTTCGACGAGCCGGCCGACCGCCACGTGCAGGTGGCCGACATGGTGATCGAGAAGGCGAAGCGCCTGGTGGAGCACGGCAAGGACGTGGTGATCCTGCTCGACTCGATCACGCGGCTGGGCCGGGCGCACAACGTGGTCGTGCCGCACTCGGGCAAGATCCTGTCGGGCGGCGTGGACGCGAACGCGCTGCAGAAGCCCAAACGGTTCTTCGGCGCGGCGCGCAACATCGAGGGGGGCGGCTCCCTCACGATCCTCGCCACCGCGCTGATCGATACGGGCTCCCGCATGGACGAGGTGATCTTCGAGGAGTTCAAGGGCACGGGCAACTCGGAAGTGATCCTCGACCGCCGCATCGCCGAGCGTCGCACCTTCCCCGCCATCGACGTGCAGCGCACCAGCACCCGGAAGGAAGAGCTGCTGCTCGGCAAGGAGGAGCTCAACAAGGTGTACCTGCTCCGCAACTTCCTGGCGGACATGCCGCCGGTCGAGGCGATCGAGTTCCTGCTCGAGCGGCTCAAGCGGACGAAGACCAACGCCGAGTTCTTCCAGACCATGGCCCAGGGGTGACGCCCTGGGCAGAGTGATGGGCGTGGACTGGGGCGAGCGCCGTATCGGACTCGCCCTGTCCGACGAGAGCCAGACGCTCGCCCAGCCGCTGGTCGCGCTCACGCGCCGCGCCGGCAAGCGCTTCCCGATGCGCCAATTCCTCACGCTGCTCGAGCGCCATTCCGTGACCACCGTCGTCGTGGGGCTGCCACTCGACCCCGAGGGTACTGAGGGAGAATCGGCGGCCGCCGCGCGGGCGCTCGCCGGCGATATCGCGCGGGTGTCGGGCAAGCCCGTCGACCTCTGGGATGAGCGGTTGACGACGTCCCGCGCCCTGCGCGCGGTCCGCGAGATGGGCGGCTCGACCAAGGGACGGAAGAGCGACGTGGACACGATGGCGGCGACGCTGCTGCTGCAGCACTACTTGGATGCAAAACGGGGATCCGCGACGTGAGAAGAATTGCGGATCGGCGATTGCGGATTGCGGATTGGAAATACGCCCTTCGAATCCGCAATCCGAAATCCGCAATCCGCAATTGCCTTCTCCTCGCCCTCGCGGCCTGCGGCAGCTCCGACGGCCCCCGCGTCACCGTCACCATCCCACCCGGCGCCACCCTCGACGCCGCCATCGACTCGCTCGCGGCGAACCACGTGATCGGCCGCCCGGGACTGTTCCGCTGGTACGCGAAGGTGACGGGCCTCGGCGCGTCCCTCAAGAGCGGCGTGTACCTGCTGCGACAGAACGAGTCCTGGTCGGATGTCGCCGGGGCGCTCGAGCGGGGTCGCGGCGTGGAGCAGCGGTTCACCGTGCGGGAAGGATTGCGGCTGGTCGAGGTGGCGGATCTGGCGTGGGAGGGTCTCCGGATCCCGCGCGATTCGTTCCTCGCCGCCGCACGGGATCCCGCCTTGCTCGCCGGGCTCAGCGTTCCCGAGGGCACCACGAGCGCCGAAGGGTACCTGTTCCCCACGACGTACCTCCTGCCCCAGCGTATCGGCGCGCGGGAGCTGGTGCGCGTGATGACGCATCAATTCGTCCAGCAGTGGAGCCCCGAGTGGCAGGCGCGGCTCGATTCCCTCGGCATGTCGCGCCATCAGCTCGTCACGCTCGCGTCGATCGTCGAGTCCGAGGTCCGCTACGACCCCGACCGTCCGTTCATCGCGGCGGTCTATCGCAATCGCCTGGCACGCGGGATGCGGCTCGAGGCGGATCCGACCGTCAGCTACGCGTACGGCCGCCGGCTTTCACGAGTGTGGGAGAAGAATCTCGCCGTGCGATCGGCGTACAACACTTACCTCCACGCGGGACTCCCGCCTGGGCCGATCAGCCAGCCCGGTCGGGCGAGTCTCGCCGCGGCGCTCTACCCCGCGGACGTCCCCTTCCTGTTCTTCGTGGCGCAGCCAGACGGGAAGCACATCTTTTCCACGACCTTTGCGGAGCACGAGGCGGCCATCCAGCGCGTCAAGCAATTGAAGCGCGCAGCGCGCGCGTCGCGCTCTCCGGGTCGTTAGACTGCCAGACGGCGCCGATCACCGCGATGCCAGCCGCGCCAGCCTTCACCACTGAACCCGCGTTCGCCACCGTGATGCCGCCGATCGCGATCACGGGGGTGCCGGGCGGTGCGAGCCGGGCGAGCGCCCCAAACCCGTCGGGGCCGAGCGAAGCGCCGGCGTCCGCCTTGTGCTCCGTCACGAAGCAGGGGCCCACGCTCCAGTAATCCGCGCGCCAGGGGCGGCCTCGCTCCGCCTCCGCGATCGACCCGACCGAAAGCCCGAGCAGGAATCCGGGGGGGACATGCGGCCGGAGCCGGTCGAGGGGTGGGTCGTCCTGTCCCAGGTGCGCTCCGGCAGCCCCCGCGGCGAGCGCCACGTCCACGCGGTCGTTGACGATCACGGGGACAGACAGGGCGCCGACGAGGGCGCGGGCGAGCGCCAGCAAATCCCCCGCCGTGCCATCTTTCAGCCGCGCCTGGACCATGGTCGCGCCCCCCGCGACCGCGCGGCGGCACGCCTCGACCGGATCGCGCCCCTTGAGGAGGGCGCCGTCCGTGATCACCATCAAGCGCAGCCTATCGACGAGGGCCATGAGTACGATCTTACGTGGACTGCGCGGCGCTACGACCGCCGCCACAAACACCGGAGACGCGATCCTCGAGGCGACCGCCGAGCTGCTGCGGGCCTTGCAGGAGGCCAACGCGTTCCGTCCCGAAGACGTCGAAAGCGCCATCTTCACGTCCTCGCCGGATCTCACGGCGGAGTATCCCGCCCGCGCCGCGCGTCTCCTTGGTTGGCGCGACGTGCCCCTCCTGGGAGCCGCGGAGGTGGCCGTCCCGGATGGAGTGCCGCGCTGCATCCGAGTGCTCCTGCACTTTTACACGGCCAAGCCGCAGGGCGAGCTGAAACATATGTACCTGCGCGGGGCCGCCAAACTCCGGCCGGACCGGACGACGTGACCACCGGTCGGACGGTCGGACCGTCGGACGGAGCCGTCGCCACCCGCACGGTCATCGTCTCGGCCAAGGGCGCGGCGCGCTGGCAGGCGGGACACCCGTGGATCTATCGAACGGACATCTACGACGAGCCAGGCGACGCGCCCGGGATCGTCGCCGTCACCGAGCGCCGCGGACGCCATCTGGGCCAGGCGCTCTACTCGCCGAGATCGGAGATCCGGTTACGGCTACTCACCCGCGGGCGCGAGACGATCGACTCGACGTGGTGGACCCGGCACATCGCCGCGGCCGCGGCTCGCCGCGCCGGCGTGCCCGCGACCGCGTATCGCGTCGTCCATGCCGAGGGGGACGGGCTGCCATCGCTCGTCGTCGATCGCTACGGCGCCTACGTCGTCGCCCAGATGCTCTCCGCGGGCCTCGAGCAGGCACGCGACGACGTGCTCGCCGGGATCGAAGCGGCGCTCGCCCCCGACGCGATCCTGCTTCGGAACGACTCCGCGGTCCGGCGCCATGAGGGGTTGGCACTCGAGGTCGTGGCGGCACGGGGCTCCGTGCCCGACACCGTGACGGTCGAGGAGCACGGCGTGCGCTACCTCGCCGCGCCGCATACCGGCCAAAAGACGGGAGCGTTCCTGGACCAGCGCGAAAACCGCGTGCTCGTCGGGCAGCACGCGGGGCCGGGCCGCGCACTCGATCTGTTCACGTATCACGGATCGTTCGCGCTTCACCTGGCCAGGCGGGCGCGCGAAGTGCTCGCCGTCGACTCGAGCGCCGACGCCCTGGCGCGTGGGCGCGAGAACGCCGCCCTCAACGGTTTCGCGAACATCGCCTGGCAAGAGGCTAACGCCTTCGACTTGCTGCGCGAGCTCGAGGCGCGGGAAGAAACGTTCGACACGGTGGTGCTCGATCCGCCCGCGTTCGCCAAGTCCAAGCAGACCGTGCCACGGGCACTCGGCGGCTACAAGGAGATCAACCTCCGGGCGATGCGCCTCCTGTCGGCCGGCGGGGTCCTGTTCACTTGCTCGTGCTCCTACCACGTGAGCCGGGCGGTGTTCTTCGATATGCTGGCCGACGCCGCACGCGATTCCGGACGCCGTCTGCAGCTGCTCGCCGTGGTGGGCGCCAGCGGGGACCATCCGGAACTGGTCAACGTACCGGAGACTGGGTACCTGAAGGGGGCGCTCCTCCGGGCGGTAGGTTGAAAAGGGAGAGGGGAGAAGGGAGAGGTACGCTCCGGCCCAGGGAGAGTTGACCTGCTTCGGGACGAACCTCTCCCCTCTCCCTTCTCCCATCTTGATTTGACCGTTGACTAAACTGCTGTCCCTTATAACCTTGCAGTCCTGTCCATGCCGGCGTCCGCCCTCGTACGGCGCGTCTTCATCGGGCTCCTCGTCGCCAACCTGGCGGTCGTCGGGGCCAAGCTGGCCGTAGGATTCGCGTCCGGGTCCTTGGCCATCCTCGGGAGCGCGGTCGATTCCTGCGTGGACGCGCTGAACAATGTGCTGGCCTTGATCGTCGTCCGCGTTGCCGCGAAGGAGCCGGATGAGGACCATCCTTACGGCCATGGCAAGTTCGAGACGCTCGGCGCCCTGGCGATCGTCGGGTTCCTGTCGATCACGTGCTTCGAGCTCGTGCGGAGCGCGGTGAATCATCTCCTCAGCGGCTCAGACCGCGTCGACATCAACGATCTGCAGCTCGCCATTCTGGCGCTGACGCTCGGCGTCAACGTCGTCACGACGTGGTACGAGCAGCGGCGAGGGGTCGAGCTGGGCAGCGAGCTGTTGGTCGTCGACGCCGCGCACACGCGCGCGGACGTCTTCCTCACCGTGGGTGTCCTCGTGGGCGTCCTGCTCACCCGGCATGGCTGGTGGTGGATCGACTCGGCGATCGCGATCGCCGTGGCGCTCATCATCGTCTTCGTCGCGTATGGCATTCTCGCCCGTACCGTCCCCGTGCTCGTGGACCAGCGCGCTCTCCCGACCGGAGAGATTCAACAGACCGCCCAGGCCGTGCCCGGGGTCAAAGGGGCGTACGGCATCCGGTCGCGCGGGCCGTCCGATCTGCGCTACGCCGAGGTCACCATCGCCGTCGATCGCAACGCCAACGTGGAATCCGCGCATGCGATCGCCGACGAGGTGGAGGAGCGGCTCAAGCGCGACCTGCAGTTCCACGAAGTCACCGTACACGTCGAGCCATGCTGAGCCTGTCCGGCGAGCCCCGCTCCCGCATCACACGGCGTCCACCGCGATCGCTCAAGCAGGAGTATCAGGAGTTTCTCCTCCAGCGGATCGAGGAATACAAGAACGCCCTCACCCGCGAGCAGCTGATGGAAATCGGCGACGAAGCCGTCCGCGAGCTAGAAGAGAGCGCCGCCGGGCAGTACCTCCTCACCGAAGTGTTGCTGCTCGAGCACGTGGACCGGATCATTATCCGCCGGTTGCGGCTGCCGTCGTTCCCGCGCTGGCGGCAGAAGCATCGCGCGCTGCGCGCGGCCCAGCGCACTCCGACGCACTGGGGGCTCGAGGTGGACGGGCCCCTGGTGACGGCCGTGCGGCGCCTCGAGCCCGGCGACGTAGCGGTGGTCCTCGGCGCCGCCGCGCTCCCGGCGGCGTTGTTCATCGCCGCGCACGACGCAGAGGTCTTCCTGCTGGATCACGACCTCGCCTCCGTGGAAGGCGCGGAGAACCGCGCCGTCAACGAGCAGCTCGCCGGCCGGTTCCAGGCGTTGGTCGTGACCTTCGGCGGTTGGTTCCCCGACGTGGCCCCCGGCGTGGTCGTGATCGATCCGACGGCGCTCGCGCCGGCTCGCGTTCGCGATCGCAACGCCCTTCTCGCCGAGCTCCAAACGCGCACCCGGCCGGGTGGCGTCCACGTCGTCTTGCCGAGCCCCGCGGCCAACGAAGTCATCCCGCTCGCGCCCGAGGTGCTGCAAGCCCTCTACGGAGGTTGGGAGATCGTCCGTCGGCGGCGCACCAAGGCCGGCGCGGGGTTCACCGCGACCAAGCCGGAGCGTCAGCTCGACACGGCGTTGAACGTGTCGGACTGACCACGGCTCGCGACCCCACCGCCGTAACCCATTGTACGACGGTACGTTGTAAGAGAGACGGCGCGGCAGAGTTGTTGCTCTTACGACGCACAACCTACAACGTGCGGCGGCTTCTTCATGACCAGCTTGCCCCTCGTCCTCGACGACCACGAGCCCATCGGCATCATCCTGCGAGCCGGCCGCCAAATGCTGCGGCCCGCGAAGATCTGGGCCTACTGCTGGTTCACCGACGAGGCAGACGCAAGCGAAGGCGGGGATCACACCCACCGCCACCTGCCCGCGCACCTGGACTGAAGACATGAGGGGCCGGCTGACGCCGGCCCGTTTCGTTGGCGTGGGTGTATCTCCGCATTGCCACAGGTAGTTAACCCGCACGTCGGTTGCCGTCCCCGCACTTCACGTCTAATCTTCACAATCTCATGGCGACCCTCACCATCGACGGCCGCGCGGTCACTGCCGATACGGAACAAACGATTCTCGAGGCCGCGCGCGCCGCGGGAATCGTGGACATCCCCACCCTCTGCTGGTATCCCAAGCTTCCCATCGTCGGCAATTGCCGGATTTGCCTGGTCTCGGTCGAGGGTCAAGGCAAGCTCCTGCCGGCGTGCGCCACGAAAGTCGCCGATGGCATGGTCGTCCACACGGAGTCGCCTGCCGCGGTCGAGACCCGCAAGGGCGTGCTCCGCCTCCTGCTCGAGCGCTACCCCGGCGACCATCTGAGAAACGGTGGCCGCGCCCGGCCGCGCAACGAGTTCGAGCGCTACGTCGTCCGGTACGGCGTCGTCCCCACCGTGGTCGAGCAGCGCGACCTGCCGTTGCGTCACGGAGACGAGCGTCCCGGCGACCCCATGATTCAGCACGACATGAGCACCTGTATCCTCTGCACGCGGTGTGTGCGGGCGTGCGAAGACATCCAGGTCGTCGGCGTGCTCGACGTCGGCCAGCGGGGGGAGCACACCGAAATCATCGTGGGTGCCGACGGTGACCCGGAGAAAGCGGGCTGCACCTGGTGCGGCGAATGCGTCCGTGTCTGTCCCACGGGCGCGATCTTCGAGGTCATGCCGCGCGAGCGGTTCGCGCCCGAGAAGATCCGCCATCCGGAGCGGACCGTCCGCTCGGTCTGCCCTTACTGCGGCGTCGGCTGCCAGGTGGACCTTCACGTGGCGGGCGATCAGGTGGTGCGCGTCACCTCTCCGGACATCGAGCTCGATACGCCCAACCAGGGCTCGACCTGCGTCAAGGGCCGGTTCGGGTACGACTTCCCGCAGCACCATGACCGCCTCACCAGGCCGCTGATTCGCAAGGGCTGGGAGCAAGAGGGCGGCCGGTGGGTCTGGCGCGGGCGGATGGGACGCAATCGGCGCGGGGGTCCGTGGCAAACCATCGAGGGCGAGGGCCAACAGCCCAAGCCGGCCGGCCCCCCCCGGGCCGTCGGCAAGGCCGTCCGCGACCTTCCGTTGCTCGAGCGCGTGGACCTCGACATTCGCGACCGGGTGGCCACCCCGCCCTCGTGGTACGAGCCGTTCCGCGAGGCGACCTGGGACGAGGCGATGGAGCTCGTCGCGCAGGAGCTCTCGCGCCTGAAGCGCGAGCGCGGCGGTGACTCGCTCGCCTGTTTTTCCTCGGCGAAGTGCTCCAACGAAGAGAATTACTTGATGATGCGGATGTTCCGGGCAGCGCTCGGGACGAACAACATCGACCATTGCACGCGGTTGTGTCACTCCACGTCGGTGGCGGCGATGCAGAGGGCGCTCAATACGTCCGCCGCGTCGGGCTCGATGCGCGAGGTGGAGCATGCGGCGGACGTGATCTTCATCGCCGGGGCGAACACCACGGAATCGCACCC
>DASQIB010000014.1:0-7509 GCA_035631795.1 Gemmatimonadales bacterium
GAGCGACGCCAGCTGGCCTGGGCCATCGCCGACGTCTACGACTGGGAGGTGGACTTCACGCGCGACATCCGCCCCGGCGACCGCTTCACGGTGCTGTTCGAGCGGCTGGACTCCTCCGAGGGCGAGCGGCGCTTCGGGCGAGTCCTCTCGGCCCGGGTGGACGTCGCCCGCACGCCCGAGTACGCCTTTTACTTCGAAGATCCGGACCAAACCACGAGCCGGGGCATGACCGGCTTCTACGACGAGCGCGGCCGGTCGCTGCGCCGGGCGTTCCTCCGCGCGCCGCTCCAGTTCCGCCGGGTCTCGAGCCGCTTCGGTGCCCGCTTCCACCCCATCCTGCACCGCTGGCGGGCCCACGAGGGCGTCGACTTCTCGGCGCCCTACGGCACACCCGTGCGCGCGACCGCCGACGGCATCGTGACGCGCGTGGGCCGCGAGGACGGGGGCTACGGCAACGTGATCGATCTCCGGCATGCGAACGGCATCCGGACGCGGTACGGGCATCTCTCCGCGTTCGCGCAGGGCCTGCACACGGGCGAGCGCGTGCAGCAGGGGGAGACGATCGGGTACGTCGGCTCCACCGGGCTCTCGACCGGACCCCATCTGCACTACGAGTTCCTCGTGAACGGCCGGCCGACCAACCCGCAGCGCAAGGACATGGGGGCGGGGACGCCCGTGCCGAAGCGCCTGCAGGCCGAGTACGCGGCCGTGCGCGACCGGCTGCTCACGCAGCTCGAGCCGAAGACGTCCCTGCCCGTCGCTCCCGCCGTCGCCGCCGCGCGCGACTGAGGTCGGACGGTCGGACCGTAATTCCGGTTAGCGACTTAGCTTTCCTCACAGCTGTGGACCTCTATCCCGCCATCGATGTCCAAGGCGGGCGCGTCGCGCGCGCGCCCGACCGCGACCCCGTCGCGGTGGCACACCAATACGCCCGCGACGGGGCGCGCTGGATCCATTTCGTCGATCTCGATCGCGCCCTGGGGGGTGGGCGGGGCGAGAACCGCGGGCTCGCGTGCCGCGTGCTCGCGGAGTCGCCCATCCCGGTGCAGGTCGGTGGCGGCTTCGTCGCGGAAACGGAAATCGGGGAGGCCCTCACTTTGGGCGCGCGCCGCGTGATCATCGGCGGCGCGGCGGCCATGGATGGTGCTCTCGTGGCGCGCCTCATCGCGCGCCACGGCGCCGAACGGCTCGCCGTCGGGATCGACGCGCGCGACGGGCGGGTCGCGCCGCGAGGGTCCTCCACAGTACTCGACGTGTCGCCCCTGGAGCTCGCGAAGCGGCTCCTGGCGGCCGGCGTGCGGACGATCGTGTACACCGATGCCGCTCGGGATGGAGCGCTCGCGGGCGCGGACGTCCCCGGCGCCCGGGCCATCGCGGCGCTGGGATTCGACGTCATCGTGTCGGGGGGCGTCGCATCCCTCGACGACCTGCGGCGCGCGCGGGACGCGAGGCTCGCGGGGGCGATCGTGGGCCGGGCGTTGCACGAGGGACGATTCACCTTGCCGGAGGCCCTGGCGTGCCTCGCCGGGTGACGCTCGGACTGGCCGCGCTCCGCGCCACCGGCCTCGCCGCGGTCGCCCTCCTCGCCTGGAACCCGAGCGCCGCGCGCCACGAATCCGCGAGCGGAACCGCGCCGCTCGTGCTGCTCGACGCGTCGTTGAGCATGGCGGGGTGGGGCAGCCGTTGGCGCGAGGCGCTCGACACCGCGCGAAAGATCGCTCACGGCGGCACCATCTGGCGGTTCGGCGAGCGCGTGACCGCCTTCGACACCTCGCCGCCGAGCGACGGCGTGAGCCGGCTCGCCCCCGCCATCGCGGCGGCCGCGGCGCGCGGTGGTCCCATCGCGGTGGTCACCGATGGCGCGGTGAGCGACGTCGCCGATCTCCCGCCGGATCTGCTCCGGCGCGCTCGCATCGTGGTCCTCCCACGCGCGCAGTTCTTCGACGCGTTCGTCTCCGATGTCGAGGCGCCGCGGAGAGTCGGGGCAGGAGATACGGTTCGGATCAAGGTGAGTTACGGGACAGCCGGGAAACGCGAAACGGGAAAGGGGAAAGGGAAGACAGTGCTGGGAGTGAGCGTCGGCTCTCGGCAGATCGCCTCACGGGTCGTCGAGCTCCCCGATAGTGGAATTGTGTCCACCGACCTCACGTTTCCCGTTTCCCGCTTCCCCTCTCCCGGTTGGGTGGCGGTGCAAGTGCGGCTGGAGGGGGTCGGGGATGAAGAGCCTCGCGACGATGTGCGGCGGTTCGCCATCGAGGTGAGTCCCCAGCCTTCCGTCGTGCTGCTCGCGTCGCCGCCGGACTGGGAGACACGATTCCTCGCCCGCACCCTCACGGAGGTGGCGCGGCTGCCCGTTCGCACGTTCGTCGAGACGGAGCGGCCGGGCAAAGGGTGGCGCGACGCGACGACGCTCGAGAGCCGGCCCGCGAGCGACGTGGCGCGGGCCGTGGCCTCTGCGCAGCTCGTGATCGAGGCTGGCGATCCGGCGGCGTTCACGCGATTCGCGCCGAAGGCCGCGACCTTGCTCTGGCCATCTGGGGGGGGCCGGCAGGACGGCGACTGGTACGTGCAACCGCCCGGTCCCTCTCCACTCGCCACGCCGCTCGCCGGTGTCGCCTGGGACTCGCTTCCCCCGGCGGCGTCCCTCGCCGACGCGACCCAGATCGACAGCTCGGCCCTGGTCGCGCTCACGGCCCGGCTCGCGCGCCGCGGGCCGCCACGCCCGGTGCTGCTACTCTCTGAACGGGAGGGCCGGCGCCGCGCGGTGATCGCAGCGGGCGGGCTGTACCGCTGGGCGTTCCGCGGGGGCGCGAGTGCCGAAGCCTATCGGGCGCTCGTGGCCGGGCTCACGGATTGGCTGCTTGAAAAGGGAGCGGGGAGAGGGGAGAGGTTCGTTCCGATCACGTACGACGTTCCGAATGGCATGCCGACGGTCTGGAGCTGGGCGGGATCAGGCGGGGCGCGAGACGTCGTGCTCTCGCTCGCTGCCGAGAATCGGCAGCGCATCGATACGTTGCGCTTCGACGCCGGGGGCCGGGCCGAGCTGCGCCTCCCGCCCGGGGCGTATCGCTACTCCGTGGCGGATGGGCCGGAGCATGGGCTGGTCATAGTTGACGACTACTCCGATGAATGGCGGCCGGCCACCCCCGTGCTCACTTCGCAGCCAGGAGCGTCCGAGGGAAGACTCGTCCCCGTACCGCTCCGCGATCGGTGGTGGCTTTTTGTGCTCGCGATCGCGGCGTTCGCGACGGAATGGGCGTGGCGGCGGCGCCAGGGGCTGCCCTGATGGCGAACGCACTGTGGGAGCGCCTGGCGCGCGTGTTCGGCAAGTCCACCGCTGCCGACCGCAAGGCGGCCGAGCGCATCCTGCTCGAAGCGGATTTCGGCGTCGAAGCGACTGAAGCCATCCTCGCCGACGTCTCGCGCGCGCCGGATGGCGACTTCCGCGCCGCACTCGAGCGCGCGGTCGCGACGCTGCTCGAGGCCAGCAGCGGTGCCGATCCCGGCGCACTCGCCCGGGCGGCCACACCGCCCACGGTGCTGCTGGTGTTCGGCGTGAACGGCGTCGGCAAGACGACCACCGTGGCGAAGCTCGGCCGGCGCCTGATGCGTGAGGGGCGGAGCATCCTGTTCGCGGCCGCGGACACGTTCCGCGCGGGCGCCACCCTGCAGCTCAAGATTTGGGCCGATCGGTTGGGCGTGCCCTGCGTCACCGGCACCGGCGACCCCGCCGCCGTCGCATTCGACGCGATCGCAGCGGCGCGTGCCCGGGGGAGGGGGGGCGTCGCCGACACCGTGCTCGTGGACACCGCCGGACGGCTCCACACGGAGGAGCGCCTGCTCGAGGAGCTGAAAAAAGTCGTGCGCGTCGTCGCGAAGCAGCAGCCCGGCGCGCCCCATGAGTCGCTGCTCGTGGTCGACGCGACGGTGGGTCAGAACGCCGTGCATCAGGCGCGCGCATTCGCGGGCGCGGTGCCGCTCACCGGGCTCATCGTCACCAAGCTCGACGGCACGGCGAAAGGGGGGAGCGTAGTCGCGCTAGAACGAGCGGTGAAGGTTCCGATCAGGTTCATCGGCGTTGGAGAGGACATAGAGGATCTAGAGGTTTTCGAGGCCGCGAGCTACGCACATCGACTTGTCTCGCAATGACGCTCCAGCTCACGATGTCGGTGAAGTACCTCAAGGGCGTCGGGCCCAAGCGCGCCGAGGCGCTCGCGCGGCTCGGCATCCGCAGCGTGGGCGACCTGTTGTACCACGCGCCTCACCGCTACCTCGATGCGACGACAGTCACGCCGCTCGCGAAGGCGCATGTGGGCCAGGAGGTCACCTGTGTCGGGCGCGTGGTGAGCACGGGCATCATCCCCACGCGCCGGGGCCTGCGCGTGTTCCGCGCGGTGCTGCGGGACGACAGCGGTCCGCTCGAGTGCGCCTGGCCGGGGCAGCCCTTCCTCGAGCGGCAGATCAAGAAGGATCAGCTGCTGCTCGTCACCGGGCCCGTGCGCTATTACCACGGTCGCCAGCTCGTGCCGCGCGAGTTCGTGATTCTCGCGGACTCAGGCGAGAGCGGCGGCGATCACGGGGTGGTCCTGCCGGTGTATCCCGCGACGGAAGGCCTCACGCATCGCCAGATCCGCGCCCTCGTGCACCAGCACCTCGACGCGCTGCTCGCGCTCGTGCACGATCCACACCCTCCCAAGCTGCGCGCGGCGGTCGGACTGCCCGAGCTGCATGTTGCGCTCGCGGCGGTGCACCGGCCGACCAGCGTCGCCGAAGCCGAAGCGGGCCGCCGCCGGCTCGCGTTCGACGAGCTGTTCGATCAGCAGCTCGTGCAGGCGCGCGCCCGCGCGCTCGCCAAGCGCGCCCGTGCCGGCATCCGGTTCGCCCTCAAGAAGGAGCTCACCACCCGGCTCAAGGAGCATCTGCCCTTCGAGCTGACGGCGGATCAGCGCCGCGCGGTGCGGGAGATCGCGGACGACATGACCGCGCCGCTGCGCATGCACCGCCTGCTCATGGGCGACGTGGGGACCGGGAAGACCGTCGTGGCGCTGTTTGCGATGCTGCTCGCCGTGGAGAACGACTATCAGGCCGCGATCATGGCGCCCACCGAGCTCCTGGCGGAGCAGCACGTGGCCACGCTCACTCGGCTGCTCGAGCCGCTCGAGCTCCGGCCCGACCTCTTGATCGGGCGGCTGACGCCGGTCGAGAAAGCCGCCGCGCGCGAGCGGATCGCGGCGGGCGCGTCGCGCCTGGTAGTGGGGACGCACGCGCTCATCCAGGAGTCGGTGCGGTTCCGGCGCCTGGGTCTGGCGGTGATCGACGAGCAGCATCGCTTCGGCGTGGAGCAGCGGGCGAGCCTGGTGGAAAAGGGCGACGCGCCGGATGTGCTCCTCCTCTCCGCCACCCCGATCCCGCGCTCACTCGCCTTGACGTTATACGGCGACTTGGACGTCACCCAGCTGCACGAGCGCCCGCCCGGGCGCGGCACGGTCAAGACCGCGCTGCGTACGGAGGCGGCCCGTCCCAAGATCTATGAGTTCATCAGGAGCGAGTGTGCGGCGGGGCGACAGGTGTATGTGATCTATCCGGTGATCGACGAGTCCGAACGGGCGGATCTCAAGGCAGCGACCACGATGGCCGGGCGACTCGACAAGGTGTTCCCCGAGCTGGAGGTCGGTCTCGTGCACGGGCGGCTCAAGCCCGAGGAGCGGGACGAGACGATGCGGGCGTTTCGGGACAATACGGTGCAGGTGCTCGTCGCGACGAGCGTGATCGAAGTCGGGATCGACGTGGCGAACGCCACGGTGATGTTGATCGAGCACGCCGAGCGGTTCGGGCTGGCGCAGCTGCACCAGCTGCGCGGGCGCGTAGGGCGCGGGGCGGCGGCGAGCCATTGCATCCTGCTCTCGGACGCTCCCGAAGCCGCGGCCCGCCTGCAGGCATTCGCCGAGACCACGGACGGCTTCAAGATCGCGGAGCTCGATCTACAGCAGCGCGGCATGGGCGAGCTCACCGGGGCGCGGCAGTCGGGGGGGGTGCCGCTGCGCTACGCGAACTTCGCCACCGATTTGCCGCTGCTCGAAGCGGCGCGCCGGGCGGCGGGGGAGATCATCGCGCGCGATCCGGTGCTGGTCCGGCCGGAGCACACGGCGTATCGGGAGCGCATTGTGGCGCGGTACGAGAGGGGGTTTGAGTTGTTTAGGGTGGGGTGACCCAAGTGCGGAATGCGGAGTGTGGAGTGCGGAGTTCTCCATTCAACACTCCGCATTCTGCACTCCGCACTCCGGTAGCGTTGACAGTCCCGAGAACCGCCACTAGCGTACCGCCCCCATGCCCGACTTTCACCGAATCGAAGAGCTCCCCTCCCTCACCGGCCAGCCTGTGCTCACGCGCGGCTGGGTCATGACCACGCGCTCGTCCGGGAAGATCGCTTTTATCACGCTGCGCGACGGGACCGCGTACCTGCAGGTGGTGCTCTCGAAGAAAGACGTTCCGGCAGCGGCGTGGGAGGCATTCGGGACGCTGACGCAGGAGACCTCGGTGGAAGTGAGCGGCGCGGTGCGCGCCGATGCGCGCGCGCCGGGCGGGGTGGAGCTCACGGCGCAGGACCTGAAGGTGCTGGGCCCGAGCCCCGACTTTCCCATTACGCCCAAGGAACACGGCACCGCCTTCCTGTTCGAGCACCGTCATCTCTGGCTCCGCAGCCGGCTTCAGGTGGCGATCGCGCGTGTCCGCAGCGAGGTCGAGCAGGCGATCCGAGATTTCTTTTACGAGCGGCACTTCACGCTGGTGGACACGCCGATTCTCACGGGCTCGATTGGCGAGCACGCGGGCACGCTGTTCGCGACGGAGTACTTCGATCTCGGCAAAGCGTACCTGGCGCAGACCGGACAGCTCTACGTGGAGGCGGCCGCCGCCGCGCTCGGCAAGGTGTACTGTTTCGGGCCCACGTTTCGCGCGGAGAAATCGAAGACCCGCCGGCACCTCACCGAGTTCTGGATGGTCGAGCCCGAAGTCGCTTGGAACGACTCCGACGCGAACATGCGGCTGCAGGAGGACTTCGTCTCCTCCATCGTGGCGCGCGCGCTCGACCGCCGCAAAGCGGAGCTCGCCGAGCTCGAGCGCGACGTGAAGCCGCTGGCCGCCGTGCGGCCGCCCTTCCCCCGGATCTCGTATACCGACGCGGTGGCCAAGCTCAAGACGTTGGGCAGCGACATCGAGTGGGGACAGGATTTAGGCGGGGAGGCGGAGACGCTGCTCGCGAAGCAGTACGACCGGCCCGTGTTCGTCTTCAACTATCCGAAGGCCGTGAAGGCCTTCTATATGAAAGAGAACCCGGCGGACCCGCGCACCGTGCTGAACAACGACTTGCTGGCGCCGGAAGGGTACGGGGAGATCATCGGCGGCAGCCAGCGCGAAGACGACTACGACAAGCTGCTCGCTCGGATCCGCGCGGAGAAGCTCCCCGAAGAGGCGTACAGCTGGTATCTCGACCTGCGGAAATACGGCACC
>DASQIB010000015.1:0-4274 GCA_035631795.1 Gemmatimonadales bacterium
TGAGCAGATCGAAGCGATCGAAGCGTTGTCGAGCGAGCAGATGGGGATGCACGTCGAGGTGTCGATTCGCTGGCAGATCGACCCGATGCAGGCGCCCAAGATCTTCACCGAGATCGGGGACGAGAACCAGATTCGTGGCGCGGTGCTCAACGCCATCCGCAAAGGCGTGCGCGACGGCATGGTGCAGTACTCCATCAACGACATCTCCAAGCGCACGCAGATCGCGAACACCATGGAGGGTCTCGTCGACTCGGCGCTCGTCACCACCCCGCGCGCGGGCGGCGGCAAGTTCCGGATCGCGACCGTCACGGCGTTTTTCCTGCGCGATCTGCAGCCGCCGGCCCAGGTGGTCCAGGCGATCAACAACAAGATTGCGCAAGAGCAGCAGATCGAGACCGAGCGCCACCGCGTCGAGGTCGCCCGGCTCCAGACGGAGCAGCAGCGCCTCCTCAATCAGACGCTCTCCCCCGAGGCCCTCACCAAGCAGTGGATCGAAGTGCTCCACGACATGAAGAGCTCGAACAACCTGATCATCTTCGTGCCGACCGAGGGTGGGTTGCCGTTGCTCAACATCGGGGACCTTCGCAAGAACCTGAAGCCCTGAGATGGCCCCACCGGTCATCACGGTCACCCGGCAGTACGCGTCCGGCGGCTCGGACGTCGCGCGGCTCGTGGCCGCCCAGCTCGAGTGGAACGTAATCGACAACGAGTTCGTGGCCGCGGTGGCGCGACGGGCCGGCCTGCCGCCCGACGAGGTCGCCCAGCGCGAGGAGCGCGCCCCGGGCCTGCTCGAGCGCATCGCGCGCACGCTGGCCGCGGCGTCGCCCGAGCTGTTCGTCGCCTCGGCCACCGTCCCGGCTGTCGAGCAGGACGAAGCGACCATCGTGCAGGTGACGGAGCGCGTGATCGCCGAAGCGGCGGCGCACGGCCGCATCGTCCTCGTCGGTCGCGGGGCCCAGGCGGTGCTGGCGCAGCGGCCGGACGCCCTGCACGTATACGTCGTGGCGCCGAAGCCATGGCGAATGCGGCTCGCCGTGGAGCGCCTCGGCGTGAGCGAAGCCGACGTCGACCGTGTCGTGGACGAGACGGACCGCCAGCGCGACCAGTACGTGAAGACGTATTACGGGCGCCAGCGACAGGATCTCACCAACTACGACCTCATCGTGAACACCGCCCGGGTCGGGATCGACGGAGCGGCCGGCCTCGTCGTGGCCGAAGCGCGTCGCAGGAAGTGGAATTGAGACCCGCGGCTCGCGTCACGGCGCTCGCGCTGTGTCTCACGGCCGCGTGCTGGCACGGCTCGCCGCTCACGCCGCCCGTGCCCGTGGCGACCGTCCCGTTCGACGCGTACGGGGGCGCGATTTATATCCCCGGCGTGATCGACGGTGACTCCGCGTGGCTCATGCTCGATACCGGGCTCTCCCACACCGGCCTCGATCGCGATTGGGCGGCAACGGCGGGCGTCCCGACGAGCGACACCATTCCAACGGCGATCGTACGATCGCTGCGTATCGGTGAGCTCGAGCTCTCGAACTATCGCGTCGCGCTCTATAGCCTGGACGGCTTGAGTCGGGCGAGCGGCCGCGCGCAACGGGGGCTCGTGGGGCACGACGTGTTGCAGCGGTTCGCCGTGGAGATCGATTACGAGCTGCGGCGCGTGCGGCTGTACGACGGGGCCAAATACTACTATCAGGGCGACGGCGCGTCGGTGCGATTCACGCCGGACGCGGACCTGCCGTTGCTGCGTGCGTCGGTGAAGATCCCGGGTCGCCGCGCCGTCCCCGCCCGGCTGCTGCTCGACACCGGCGCCTCAGGCCTGTGCGTCATCCTCACCGCACCGTTCGGCGAGCAACACGGGCTGTCGTTGCTCCGGCCCGCCATCGCCGCGCCGATCGGGACGGGCCTCGTGGGTGAGTTGCACGGGTTCATCGTGCGATTGCAGGAGCTCCGGCTCGGCGGGGTCCGGGTGCCGTTTCCCACGACCGGCGTGGGGGGCGAGCACAAGGGCTTTCTCGGGCGCACGGACATCGACGGCGTCGTCGGCAACTCGGTGTTCGAGGGATCGCGCTTGATCGTCGACTACGCCCGCCATCGAGCCATCGTCGAGCGCGCCGTCCGGGGGACGGCGCCAACGTGCGACTACGACATGAGCGGGCTCCGGCTCGTGGCGCGGGGGCCGGGCCTGAAGGAGGTCGTGGTCGACTACGTCGTGCCGCAAAGCCCGGCCGCGGACGCAGGTGTCCGTGCCGGCGATCAGCTCCTGCTCATCGACGGTCACCAGGCGGGCGAGGTCGATCTGAGCGACGTCCGCCAGTACCTCCGCATCGATGGCGCGGTGCGCCAGCTGGTGTTTCTGCGGGACGCGGACACGATTCGCGTGGCGGTGAAACTGAGGCGGCTACTCTAGAAGCAGGTTGGGGAGTTAGGGGAGGTTAGGGGAGGTTTGGGGAGGTTGCTCCGTGCATGACCTCCCCGCACCTCCCCCGACCTCCCAAACCTCCGGAACCTCCGCTACGCCGTTAGGCGTAGCGTTGGCACCCGCCACGCCGCCACGGCCGCCGCGACGAGGCACGCGGCCCCGCCCAGCGCGGTGGAGAACGGCGCGCCCCTGTGCTCGGCGATGAGACCCGCCTGGAAGGCGCCGAGAGGGGCCATGCCCACGAACACAAACGCGTAGAACGCCATTACCCGGCCGCGGAGCTCGTCGGGCACGAGCGTCTGCAGCATGGTGTTGGCGAGCGCGGTCGTGATGATCATCGCGCAGCCCGTCAGCGCGAGGAGGACGAACGCCAGACTGAAGGATCGCGCGGCTGCGAACAACACCAGCAGGGCTCCGAACGCGGCGCCCGACGCGAGCAGGACCAGGCCCTTGCGCACGCGCCGTCCCGCGAGCGCGAGGCCGAGCGCCCCGAGCATAGCGCCCATCCCCACGGCCGTCATCAGCAGCCCATAGCCCCCCGCGTTCACCTGCAATACATCTCGCGCGGTGACCGGCATCAACACGATGAACGGGAAGCCCAACACGCTGAAGAGGGCCACGAGGGTTACCAGGGCCGCTAAGCGGGCGTCCCGCAGGACGAACATGAGCGCCTCGCGCAGGCCCTCCCACGCAGACGTCGGCACCGGGCCTCGCGTGGGGGGAGGCGCGAGCCGGATGGCGAACAGCCCAGCGATGACGGCGATGTAACTCACGCCGTTCAGGAAAAAGCACACCGCGACGCCCTTGGCGCCGATCAGGACGCCCGCCACGGCGGGGCCGACGATCCGCGCCGCGTTGAACATCGACGAGTTCAACGCGATCGCGTTCATCAGGTCGTCCCGGCCCACCAGCTCGGCGATGAACGCCTGCCGCGCGGGAATGTCGAAGGCGTTGACGATCCCGAACATCACGGCCAGGGCCATCACTTGCCACACGGTGACCGTCCTGGTCCACACCAGTGCCGCCAGCGCCAACGCTTCCAACATCTGCAGCGCCTGCGTCCACACGATCAGGCGCCGCTTGTCCACGCGGTCGACGATGACACCGGCGTACAGCGTGAACAGCAACACGCCGAACGATCGGAGTGCCTGGTTCAACCCGACGGCGAACGGCGAGTTCGTGATCTCGAGCACCAGCCACCCGAGCGCCACCGATTGCATCCAGGTACCGATGAGCGAGATACCCTGGCCAAAAAAGAAGAAGCGGAAGTTGCGATAGGAGAGCGCTCCGAGCCGAAACTTGGCTTCGTCCATTGCGGGAAAGCTCGCCGCGGCCCGATATTCGGGGTAGGGAGCCGATGAGATACACGACCTACAGTCGCTACCTGCCCGAGCTGGCCGACACCGTCAATCTGCAGGCCCTGCTCGATCAGCTCGCCGATTTCCTCCTCCAGTCGGGCTTCGCCGGAGGCGCGTACTCCCATCCGTTCTGGGGTGAGTTCGGCGAGGACGAGGCCGACCGCTCGCTCGACGCCCTGCGCCAAGCCATCCTCCAGGCGCTCATGGATTCAGGCGCGCTCACCCCCGAGATGTTGAAGCTCCTGCGCGGGGAATCGACCGGCGACGCGTCGCGCGACGCCGACCTCGAGCGGCAAGTGGGCGAGCTGCTCGACAAGATCGTGGAGAAGCTCATCGCCGAGGGCTATCTGAACGTGGCCGAGGCGCCCAAGATGCCCTCGGGCCAGCAGCCGTTGTTCGGGCCGGGCGGGATGGCCAAGGAGGCCGCCCAGCAGGTGCAGTTCAACCTCACGGAAAAGGGCATCGATTTTCTCGGGTACCGGACCCTCAAGCACCTC
>DASQIB010000016.1:0-21526 GCA_035631795.1 Gemmatimonadales bacterium
ACCGGCACCGGCGTCACCGTAATGGCCGACGTCCCGGTCTTGCCTTCGCTCGTCGCCGTGATCGTCGCCGAGCCGGCGGCGTTGGCCGTCACGAGCCCGGTCGCGTTGACGCTCGCCGCGGTATTGCTGCTCGAGGACCACGTCACGACACGACCGGTCAGGACGTTGCCGTTGGCGTCCTTGAGCGTCGCCGTGAGCTGTACCGTCTGACCCGCCTGCACGCTCGCCGAAGCGGGCGTCACGGTCACCGTCGCGACGGGCGCCCCTGCCACCGTGACGCTCGCCGTGCCGCTCTTGCCTTCGCTTGTGGCGGTGATCGTCACCGTCCCGGCCGCGACACCCGTGACCAGGCCGGTCGAGCTCACCGTGGCGATCGTGTTGTCGCTCGACGACCAGCTGATCGCACGTCCCGTCAGCGGGTTGCCGTTCGCGTCCTTGGGCGTGGCGGTGAGCTGCACCGTCCCCGTGATCGCCACGTTCGCGGAGCTCGGCGTCACGGTGACCGAAGCCACCGGTGCGAGTGTGACGTTGACCGTGGCGGTGCCGCTCTGACCTTCACTCGTCGCGGTGATCGTGACGGGACCACCCGCGCCGACACCGGTGACGAGACCGCTCGAGTTCACGCTCGCGATGGTGTTGTCACTCGACTGCCACGTGACGACCCGGCCGGTCAGCGGATTGCCGTTCGCATCCTTCGGCGTCGCCGTGAGCTGCACGCTCTGCCCGACGTTCAGGCTGGCCGTCGCGGGCGCCACCGTCACCGACGCGACCGGCACCGTGGGAACGATCTTCGCGAGATAGTCCTGCACGACCCAGCCGCTCGGGGCCGCCTGGAACAGCACGTGGTAACGGATGGCCCCGTCGCCTCCGGGGGTCGTGTTCAGCACCGGTCCGGAATCCACCACGCCCCGCGCCCCAGCCGGCTGCGTCCCGATGACACTCGGTGGCGTCCCGCTCGAAGGATCGGCGGGGGGCTGGGAGATGTTCCGAACCCACGTGGCGGTTGTCGCCTGGACGCTGTCGCCAATGGCGAAGGTGCCTGTGGGCGCGGTGACCGTCACGGCCGCCGTCCCCGTCTTCCCCTCGCTCGTGGCCGTGATCGTCGCCGATCCGGCGCCCGCGGCGGTCACCAACCCGCTGCTCGAGACGGTTGCGACCGAGCCGTTGCTGGTCGACCAGGTGACCGGCCGGCCGGTCAGGATGTTGCCGTTCGCGTCCTTCGTCGTGGCCGTGAGCTGGGCCGTCTGCCCGACGCTCAGGCTCGCCGTCGTGGGGCTGACCGCGACCGACGCCACCGGCGTGCTCGAGACCGTCACGCTCGCGGTGCCGCTCTTCCCTTCGCTCATCGCGGTGATCGTCGCGGTGCCCGCACTTCCGGCGGTCACCAACCCCGTGCCGCTCACGGTCGCGACGTTGCCGTTGTCACTGGACCACGTCACCGTCCGGCCGGTGAGGACGTTGCCGTTCGCGTCCGTCAGGGTCGCCGTGAGTTGCGAGGTCTGCCCGGTCTGCAGGTTGACCGATGCGGGGCTGATCGTCACGGTGGCGACGGGCGCCGCACAGGTGACGTTGACGCTGGCCGAGGCCGTCAGGTTGCCGGGTGTGCTCGTCGCCGTAACGGTGAACTGGCCGCAGGTCCCGTTGTGATAGTGTCCGTAGTGGCGTTTGCCCTGGGAGTTCGTGTCGACCACGCCACCGGTGGCGCTCCACGCTACGGCGATCTGCGCCGAGTCGCCGGCGGTGGTGAAGCCGACGGCCGTGAAGTCCTGAACCTGGTTGGGGGATACGCTGGCGGTGCTGGGGGACACGACGAGTTGCGAGACGGTCGGACTGGGACCACTAGGGATCGGCTTTTCGCAGCTCGCGATGAACGTGAGAGGCAGTGCGAGCAGCGCACCGCGATACAAGGGACTCTTGAGCAGGGCGAGACGGTGCGCGAGTTTGTGTGCGAACGGCATGGCACGCCTCCACGGGGTGGAAAACGAACGGGCCGCCAGGATCGACCCGCGTCGATTCGCTGGCGGCCCGGCGAGCATAGCGGAAGACCCGCTGTAGCCCCGTGGCTCTGCGTCACCGTCTTTCGACGGTTTTGCTCTGAGCAGCGTGCTCTTGGGAGGCAAACTATCCGCGCTCCCGCGAGCACGGCGGTGACCTCGGTCACCGCATCACGTTTCAGCTAGATATGTGGTGTGCGCACAACACTTACGGCCCAATTTCCACAGCGACACCATCCCGGCGGAGTCGGCCAAGCAGCCAGGCTTGCACGCGCGCCGTCACCTGCACGACGCCATCGACCTGAGTTTCCGTCAGCACTTCGGCGTCACGGTGGAGTGCGGCCAACAACTTGCCGTCGCCCAAAGGAACGTGTACACGGGCGATGGGGCGCAGCGCCTGGGCGGAGGTGCGGAGAACATTCCTCAGCCCTTCCACCCCGCCCCATTGCGCATTGCGGATTGCGGATTGCGGAGTTGCCGAGGTGAGCACGGCGTGGGGGTAGCGCTCGCGAACCTGCGCGAGAAACGCGTCGGGATCGGGGAGCAGGTCGGCTTTGTTCAAGACGTAAATCACGCGCTTGCCCTCGGTCCTGCTGCCGTCAATCGCCAATCCGAAATCCGCAATCCGCAATTCCTGATGTACCACCTCCGCCTGCTGCTCCCACGTTGGATGCGCCGCGTCGATGACATGGAGCACGAGGTCGGCGGCGCGCGCCTCTTCGAGCGTGGCCCGGAACGAGGCCACCAAATGATGGGGCAGCTTTCGAATGAACCCGACCGTGTCCGTGAGGCGGAACCGGTAGCCTCCGCCGACGTCGACCTCGCGCGTGAGGGTATCGAGCGTGGCGAACAGCCGGTCTTCCACGAACACGTCGCCACCCGACAGGGCGCGCAGCAGACTCGATTTTCCGGCGTTCGTGTATCCGACGAGCGCGGCGCTCGGGAGATCGCGCCGGCCCCGGCGCTGGTTGGCGCGGTGGTCCGCGACGTCTTCGAGGCGCTTCTTCAACACCGACAGCTTGCGCCGGATCACGCGCCGGTCGGTTTCGAGCTGCGTTTCGCCTGGTCCCCGGAGGCCGATACCGCCCCGGATGCGCGAGAGGTGCGTCCACATGCGCGTGAGGCGCGGGAGCAGATACTCGAGCTGTGCGAGCTCGACCTGCATCTTCGCTTCGGCGGAGCGCGCCCGGGTCGCGAAAATGTCCAGGATCACCTCCGTCCGATCCATCACCCGCAGGGCGAGCGCCTTTTCGAGATTCGCGCCCTGGACCGGCGTGAGCGGCTCGTCGAACAGGACGAGCGTCGCTCGGGCGTCGTGCAGGACGCTCTTGAGCTCTTCGACCTTCCCCTGTCCGAGATAGAGGTTGGGCGTGGGGGCGTCGACCCGCTGGTAGGTGCGCCCGACCAGCTCGGCCCCGGCGGTATCCGCGAGCCGGGCGAGCTCGTCCAGATGCTCGTCCACCTGCGCCGCGTCCGCCGAGCCCTTTCGGGGCGCGCCCACCAGGAACGCCCGCTCTACGGGCGGCTGGATTTCGATCAGCTGACGAATACCTCGAACCTCCTCACGGCAACAGCTTCCGCAGGGGCACGTTACCCTTCCCCGTCAGGCCGACGGCCTTGTCGCCAAGCGGCGTGTCGAGCAGCACCCGCCCGGCGATCGTGTACCCCACGGCGCGACGCGAGAGCAGCGCCCTGGCGCCCGCGCCGAGTCCGGCCCAGTCGAACCGCACGGGCACCACCACCTGGTTATGGTTGGTGGGCGACAGGTCGAGCGGCCGGTCCAGCAGCGCGTCCCCGAAATGTGTGCCCTCGAGATCGAGACCCACCTCGAGCCGGGTGGACCGCAACGAGTAGTTGTTCGGATTCCACACGTCGAACACGAGGTTGAACGTCCCGCCCGTGAGGCCGATGCTGGTGATCTGGATCTCCTGAAGCGAGACCTCGGGCTCCTGGAACGTAAGGCCGCGCAGGGTGGCGCAGGCGGCAACGACGACGACAACCGCGACGGAAAGACGGAACGATGGAACGGGGATGCGCTTCATCGTTCCGTCCTTCCGTCCTTCCGTCCTTCCGTCGCCTTTGCTTTGAGTTCCGCCCACCACTCCATCCGCTTCTTGATGTCCTTTTCGAGCCCGAAATCCGTCGGCTCGTACCACTTCTGCCCGCGCAGCGCTTCGGGCAGATACTCCTGCGGCGCGTATGCGTTCTCGAAGGCATGCGCATACCGATAGCCGGCGCCGTAGCCGAGCTCTTCCATCAGCTTCGTGGGGGCGTTCCGGATGTGGAGCGGCACGGGCTCCGCGGGATGCGCGGCGGCCGCGTCCATGGCCTGGCCGAACGCCGCGAGGACACGATTCGACTTGGGCGCGGTCGCCAGATAGACCACCGCCTCGGCCAGGGCGAGCTCGCCTTCGGGAGACCCCAGAAAGTGATAGGCCTCTTTGGCCGAGAGGGTCAGGGCCAGCGCCCGCGGATCCGCGAGACCCACATCTTCGGAGGCGATCCGGACGAGCCGTCGCGCGATGTACAGGGGATCCTCCCCGCCCGCGAGCATGCGCGCCAGCCAGTAGAGCGAGCCCTCGACGTCCGACCCCCGCACGGCCTTGTGGAGCGCCGAGATGAGGTTGTAGTGCTGCTCGCCGGACTTATCGTACAGCGGGAGCGGGCGCTCGAGGACTTGGATCACCGCGTCGCGCGTGAGGGGGAGCGGGGAGCGGGGAGCGGTACCGGCGTACTGGAAGACGGCTTCCAAGGCATTCAAGGCCCGACGCGCATCGCCCTGCGCGTGCTCGACGAGCGCCTCGACCGCCTCGGGCCCCAGAGCAACCGCTCCCCGCTCCCCGCTCCCGGCTCTTGCGATGGCCCGCTCGATCACCGTCCGAATGTGCTGATCCGTCAGGGGCTCCAGCACGAAGACGCGGCACCGCGACAGGAGCGCGCCCGTCAGCTCGAAGCTCGGGTTCTCCGTCGTCGCGCCGATCAGGGTGATGATCCCGTTCTCCACCCAGGGCAGGAAGGCATCCTGTTGCGCGCGGTTAAAGCGGTGGATCTCGTCGCAGAAGAGGATCGTACCCCGGCCCTCATACTTCAGCCGCTCCTCGGCCTCCCTGATGATCTCGCGCACGCGCGCGACGCCCTCGGTCACGGCGGAGAACGGCTCGAAGTGACGGTCGGTGTAGTTGGCGATGAGGCGCGCGAGGGTCGTTTTCCCCGAGCCCGGGGGCCCCCAGAAAATGCACGAGCCGACATCGCCCCGGCGGATGAGCTCGCCCAGCGCCTTCCCCGGGCCGAGGAGATGCTCCTGCCCGAGAAACTCGTCGAGGCTCGTGGGCCGCATACGCGCGGCCAACGGCTCGGCCGAGCGCGAGAACAGCGTGGGCTCAGACATGTCCTCGTTTCCCGTGTTCCGTATCCCGGTCACGTCGCATGCTCCAGAATCATCTTCGTAACAAAGAACGCCGCTGCCCCACCCAGGAAGGCGAGCGGGGACGCCCAACCGCGCTTGCCCTGAAACTCGGGCACGAGGTTCGAGGCGGCCACGTAGATCGTCACCCCGGCCGAGATCGCGAGACCGTGACGCACGAGAAAGCCCAACTGGTCGGTGAGCACCACGCCGATCAAGGTTGCGAGGCCGAGCAGCGCGCCCGCGCCGACGGCCTGACGGCCCGAGCGCCCCACCGCCAGGTACAAGCTCGAGATCGTGACGCCCTCCGGCAGCTTATGAAGGAATATGGCGATAAACATCATCAGGCCCAGGCTCGGGCGCACCTGGAACGCGCTCGCGATCGCTACACCGTCGAAAAACGTGTGGAGCAGTAACCCGATCAGCGCCGACGGGCCGGCGGCCGGATTGACGGCGTGGGTCTCCTCGCCAAAATGGAAGTGCGGCGTCAGCGTATGCTGCGTCAGGTGGACCGCGAGGTACCCCGCGAGCACCAGCGCGGGGGCCACCGCACCCGAGCGCGCGAAGGCTTCGGGCAGCACTTCCACGAGCCCGACCGCGAGCATGAACCCCGCCCCGAACGCGAGCGAGTGCTCGATCACCGCGAGCTCGCGCGCCGACCGTCGCGTGACGGCGAGCGCCCCGATCACGTTGCCCAAGGCCGCCATGAGCGCGTACCCGAAGGCGCTAGACACGGGCGAGTAATCCGTCACGGGTGTTGCGCCTCGGGTCCTCGAGCACCTCGGCGAGGAGACGCTGCAGCGTCTCCCCCACTTCGGGGCCCGGACGGACGCCCGCCGCCAGCAGGTCGTCACCAGTCACGGCGAGGTCTCTCACGGTGAGAGGATCCCTGGCGGCGCGGATCGACTCGACGATCTTGGGGAGCGGCGAGCGGGGAGCGGTACCCACCGAGTGCAAGACGAGCAGATCGTCCGCGTAGTCGCCCACTTCGGACAGCCAACGACGCACCTCGGGAAGATGCTTCGGGTCCGGGTACTTGTCCCTCCATTTCCCGATCGCTCGGCCGCGTTCGATCTCTTTGTGCGAACTTTTCAGTCTGGTCAGTAAGGATGCCGGGTCGCCCGCCAGGAACGCGGTGATCAAGACAGGGTCGCGCGGCAGCTTGTCCAAGGCACGGACGGGACCGCTCCCTGCTCCCCGCTCCCGGATTTCCGGCAGCCAAATTCTCGCCGCTCCCACATCCTTCCAGAGCGTCAGGAGCTTCGAGACCCGCGCCGCCGTCCGGATGCCCTTGAACCACTCGTCCCGCACCCGCTCGGCCGACAACTGGGCCAACCCCTGGACGTTCGCCTTGGCGGCCTCGAGCGTGCCCGGATGAATCCGAAACCCGAACCGGGCGCTGAATCGCAGGGCCCGCAGGATCCGCAGGTAGTCTTCCTGAAACCGCCAATTCGGATCGCCCACGGACCGGATCAGTTTTGCGTCGAGGTCGTCGGCACCGTGGAACGGGTCGCGCCACTCGTGGCGGCCTGGGTGGTACGCGATCGCGTTGATGGTGAAGTCCCGGCGCGCGAGGTCGTCGATGAGGGAAACCCCGAACTGCACCACCGCGTGGCGGCCGTCGGTCTTGATGTCCCGACGGAACGTCGTGACCTCGTGCGCGCGCTGCGCCCGATCGAGCACCGCGACGGTCCCGTGCTCCACCCCGACCGGCACGGTACGCTTGAACAGGCGACGGACCTCGTCCGGGGGTGCGGCGGTCGTCAGATCGAAATCGTGGTTCTCGAGGTCCAGGAGGTTGTCGCGGATCGCGCCGCCGACGCACCAGGTCTCGTAGCCGGCCTCTTCCAGCCTCCGTGCAATCCGGAGGACCTCGTCTGGAATCGGGAGCCGCTCGGGAAACTTCACTCGGCCCGGAGTGCGGCGTGCGGAATGCGGAATGCGGAATTGCCGTCCACCCGTCCCCGCGCGAACGTCCTTTCGCTGCTACTCCGCACCCCGCATTCCGCAGTCCGCATTCGGTTCAGCCGCACAACACGCTGCCGCCGTTGACGTTCACGATCTCCCCGGTGATGTGACGGGCCAGGTCAGAGCACAGGAAGACGATCGGCCCGGCGCAATCCTCCGCACTCGCCACCCGCCCGAGTGGGATGGTCCGCTCGATTTCGCGCCGGCCCCGGCCGCCGTCCCGCTGGTAGGGCGCTGCCGACATCTCGGTGTCGACCCATCCCGGGGCGACGCAGTTCACGTTGATCCCGCGTGGCGCGAGCTCGATCGCGAGGGACTTGGTGAACGAGATGACCGCCCCCTTCGTCGCCGCGTAGTCCGCATGGAACGCTTCGCCGCGCTGGCCGGCGGTGGACGAGACGAGCACGATCTTGCCGTCGTTTGACAACAGCGGAATCGCCGCACGACACACGTAGAGGACGCTGTCCAGATTGGCCCGCATCGTCGCGTCCCATTGCGCGTCGCCGAGCTCCGCCACCGGTATGTCCTCGGGCGGCCAGATACCGTGATTCACGATGAGCAGCTCGAGGCCACCGATCGCTCCAGCCGCGTCCGTGACCGCGCGCCGGGCAGCCGCCGGGTCGCCCAGGTCCGCCTGAATCGCGGCCACACGGTGCCCCCCCCGCTCCGCATCCCCCGCCATCGCGCGGATCGCCTCGTCGGCGTCCGCCTTCCGGCTCCGATAACCGACGGCGACCGCGGCGCCCGCCCGCGCCAGCAACACCGCCGTCGCGCGGCCGATGCCGCGTCCACCGCCCGTGACGAACGCGCGCTTGCCGTGGAGAGCAATCACAACGCGAGGGCGCGCTCGACCATCCCGCAGATGATGTGCTCGAGTGCGAGATGAAGTTCCTGAATGTGCGACGTTTCATCGGAAGGGACCACGAGACAATGATCGACGACGTCCTTCAACGCGCCACCGCCCTTACCGACCAGCGCCACGACCGTTACCCCCTTGACCTTCGCGGCCTGCGCGGCCCGCACCACGTTGGGACTCTCCCCGCTGGTCGAGTGCAACACGAGCACGTCTCCGGCCCGGGCGAGGGCTTCGATTTGACGGGCAAAGATCTCATCGAAGCCCAGGTCGTTGGCCCCGGCGGTGAGCAGGGAGGTGTCGGTCGTCAACGCGATCGCGGGCAGGGGCCGGCGGCTGCGACTGTAGCGGACGACATATTCGGTGGCCAGGTGCTGGGCATCGGCGGCACTCCCGCCGTTGCCCGCGAACAAGAGCGTCCCGCCGGCGCGCAGCGCGCTGGTATACACCTCGGCGAGCGTCGCGATGGCCTCGGCTTGTTGCTCCGCGACTCGGGTCGCGAGCGCGGCCAGCTCGGTGAGCCCGGCACGGACCTGCTCCGCGGGAGTCACCGGGTGACGGCTTGCACCAGCGCCCGGAGGGGCTCCACGCCGCTCCCGGCCGACGCGCCATGCTCTTCGACTGCCGTGCCGACGACCACGAAGTCGGCACCGCCCGCCCGCGCGACCCGCACCTGCTCCGGAGTCCGAATGCCCCCGCCGACGAACAGCGTGAGCCCGGGCACCGCGGCGCGACAGGCGCGAATCAGCTCGACGTCCACAGGACGCGGCGCGCCACTGCCCGCATCGAGGTAAATCGCCCGCATCCCGATGAGGCGCGCCGCCGTGGCATGGGCGGCCACGAGCTCGGGCTTGTCGGCCGGCAGCGGGCGGGTCTGGCTCACCGCCTCGACGCTCGTGACGCGCCCGCCGTCCACCAGGATGTACCCGGTGGAGAGCGTGGGGACCGGATGACGTGAGAGGAATGGGACGGCGCGGACGTGCTCCTCGATCAGGTATTGTGGATTCCGGCCCGAGATGAGCGACAGGAAGAGCACGAGATCGACCTCGGCAGTGAGCTGGAGGGCCGATCCCGGGAACAGGGCGACCGGAAGGCCGGCGGCGGCCTGACGGATCGCCCGCGCCACCCGCTCGGTGTCCTGCGTACCGTCAAAGGAGGACCCGATCATCAGCCCCGCGGCACCGGCGTCGCGCGCCGCCCGCGCGACCTCCGCGGCCTGACCGGGTGCCGTGCGGCTCGGGTCGACCAGCACCAGCAACCCGGGTCGCCGCTCCAGCAGCCCCGCTCTACCGTCTTGGGTCACGACGCGCCTCTCGCCACGCGTTCGGCCAGGTCGGCAAGGCCGATCACGTCGGCCTCGGCCTGAGCCTCGAACGCATAAGTAATGAAAGCATCCGCGGCGAGCAGATCGAGCGCCAACTCGCGCCCGCCATCAGGGCGACTCGCCACGCGGGCCAGCGTGCGACGGCCCAGAGCCGCGAGGTGCTCCGGGAGCGTCAGCGCCGCGTCGGTGATGCCCGCCGCGAGAGACGCGCGGAGCGCTTCCGGAGGCGCGGGACGTCGCGCCTCGAGCCAGGCGAGGAGTTCCGCTCGGGTCATCGTCCGAGGAGCCGGGTCACGATCGCCGGCACCTGCGCCCGGGCTTCGCGCAGCTTCGCGGGATCGCCGGCGCCCGCCGACGCAAAGTGGGGTCGACCGCCACCCTTGCCTCCGCTCAACGCCGCGATTGCGCTCGCGATCTCCCCCGCCTTCACGCCTTGCTGCACGAGGTCGTCGGTGACGCCGACATGCACACCGGCGCGCTCGCCGTTGGTGAACAGTACGGAGATCGCTCGCTTGTGACTCGCGCGGAATGCATCCATAACGAGTCCAACCTGATCGCGGTCTTCCAGATCCGAGTCCGCAACGTGGAGCTCGACATCTCCAATGCGGGTAACCTCTCCCTTCTCCCCTCTCCCTTCTCCCGTGCGAAGTAGCTCCTCGACCCGTTTCTCGAGCTTCCGGTTCTCCTCGATCAGCTGCTCGATGCGACGGACGAGGTGTTCGGGCTGGGTCTTCAACGCGCCGGCGGCCTGCTCGAGCTCGCCCTCGAGTTTGCGGACGAGCGCAAAGGCTCCGGGCCCCGTCACCGCCTCGATGCGACGCACACCGGCGGCCGCACCCGTCTCGTGCGTGAACCGGAACAGCGCGATCTGACCCGTCGTGGGCACGTGCGTGCCGCCGCACAGCTCGAGCGACACCCCCGGCACGTCCACCACGCGCACGATGTCGCCGTATTTCTCGGTGAAGAACGCCATCGCCCCCGCGGCGATGGCGGCCTTGTATTTCATCTCGCGCGTCGTGACGGGCAGGTTCGCCCAGATATGGCGGTTCACTTCCTCCTCGACCAGGGCCAGCCTCGCGTCGTCCACGGGGCCGTGGTGGGCGAAGTCGAATCGGAGGCGGTCGGGCGCCACGACCGAGCCTTGCTGGCGCACGTGGGGACCGAGGTGCTTACGCAGCGCCGCGTGCACGAGGTGCGTCGCCGTGTGGTTGCGCTCGATGTTCCGGCGTCGCGGCTCGTCCACCTGGGCCACCACCGGCGTCGGCTCGAACCGCTCCACGAAGTGGCCCACTACGGCGCTCAGTCCGTCCACCTTCTCCACGCCCTCGACGTCGAGCGTCCATCCCTCTCCCTTCACCGTTCCCGTGTCGCTCACCTGGCCGCCCGACTCCGCGTAGAACGGGTTTTCGTGGAGCACGACTTCCACGGTTTCGCCGGCCTGGCGGAACTTGAGGACGTCGGTTTCTGCCTGGGTGCGGTCGTACCCCACCCATTTCTGCTTGGCCTTGGGACTGAGGGTCCGCCACTCGCCGCTCCGCGGGGTATGCACGGCGACGCCTTCCCCGATCTTCGAGCGCTCGAGCGCCTCGAGCGAACGGGTGCGCTGTCTGCCGAGCTCGCGCTCGAAACCCGCGACGTCGACGACCTGGCCGCGCTCCGCGGCGATGAGCTGCGTCAGATCGATCGGGAAGCCGAACGTGTCGTACAGCTTGAAGGCCTCGGCGCCGGAGATCGCCTTCGCGCCCTTCACCTGCTCGAGCCGCTCGAGGCCGCCTTCGATCGTGTCGAAGAAGCGCTCCTCTTCGGCGCGCGTGACGCTCTCCAGATGCGCGCGCTTCTGGACCAGCTCCGGGTACACGCTGCCCAACAGCCCGGAGACCGTATGGACCAGCTGCACGAGCGTCGGCTCTCGGCGTCCGAGCAGCCACGCATGGCGGACGGCGCGGCGGAGAATGCGACGCAGCACGTAGCCGCGCCCCTCGTTCGAGGGGTAGACGCCGTCCGCGAGCAGGAACGCCACCGCGCGGGCGTGATCGGCGAGCACGCGGTATGATGCCCCGCCCGGCCCCCGGTCGTACTTCTTTCCCACCACGTCCACCGCGCGCTCGATGATCGGAACGAACAGGTCCGTGTCGAAGTTTGACGGGACGCCTTGCATGACGGCCGCGATGCGCTCCAGGCCCGCGCCCGTGTCCACCGAGGGAGCAGGGAGCGGGGTGCGGGAACCGTCCTTCTGGAGGTCGAACTGCATGAACACGAGGTTCCAGATCTCCAGCAGCGTCCCCTGATCCTGTAGCCGGACGAAGTCCTCGAGACCGAGGGAACTGCTCCCCGCTCCCCGCTCCCTCGGCGACCGAAGATCGACGTAGATCTCCGAATTCGGCCCCGCCGGGCCCGTGTCTGCCATCTGCCAGAAATTGTCCTCGTCTCCCAGCCCGTAAATCCGCGCGTCCGGCACGCCCGTGACTTCGCGCCACAGTCGTCTGGCCTCCTCGTCCGTGTGGTGCACCGTCACGTACAAGCGATCTGGACTGATGCCCAGCCAGTGCTTGCCGGTCACCCATTCCCACGCGTACGCGATGGCTTCCTTCTTGAAATAGTCGCCGAACGAGAAGTTGCCGAGCATCTCGAAGAACGTGTGATGCCGGGCCGTGTGACCCACCTGCTCGAGATCGTTGTGTTTCCCGCCTGCCCGGACGCATTTCTGGCACGTCACCGCCCGGCTGTACGGCCGACGCTCGAGGCCTTGGAACACGCGCTTGAACTGCACCATGCCCGCGTTGGTGAACAGGAGGGTGGGGTCATCGGCGGGTACCAGGGAGGCACTGGCGACCTCCTGGTGGTCCCGGGGAGGCGCCTTGAAGAAGTCCGTGAACTTGCGACGGATTTCGGCGGACGTCATGCCGGAATATACTGCGCCGAGGGAGGCAACTGAAAGGCTAGCTAGGAGTTACCTGTTGGCCGCCTGATCGACGGGATGCCACACGAACTGGTCCCGCGCGCTGTAGAGGACTTCGCCGCTCCCCGTGCGAACCGTCACCAGGGCGGACACGACCGCGGCATCCGGGCGGTTCGTCACGAATCGGGTGAGGAACCTGCCGTCGACGGTGACCGTACCCATCTGCGGGTCGTCACAGCGGAGGTGGACGGTGGCCGCCTTGATTACCGCGTCGAGACAGGCCAGGGGCTGGTCCGTGCCAGCGGCGGTCTGAAAGGTCACGTACGCATCGGGACGGAGCGTGAACCCGGCGAACCGGGCATGGTTCACGGTGAAGGCATAGCCCGGCACGTAGGACCCTTCGGCATCTGCTTGCAGCGGCGGCCCGGAGGGCTTCGCCGCGGGTGGCGGTGGCGGTTGTTCCACGACCTGCGGCGTGCGTGGTGGCAGGAGGCGCACGACGAGAATCGCGGCGCCGACGCCTAACGCGAGGAAGAGCAGCAGTCGAAGCAAACGCATGACGGGGGTTAACCTGGGGATGGAGGGCCCCCTGACGCAAGACGGCGCCCGCCCTCTACCCGCAGAGCTCCTGCACCAGGTCCTTCACGTGCGCGCCGTCGTACCCACGGCGTATGAGGAAGGCAAGCAGTCGGCGCTTGCGCACCCGGCCGGGCAGGCCGCCGAGCTGGCTCGCGCGCCTCACCGCGACGGCGCGCGCCTCGACCCCCGGATCGATGCCCTCGTCGTCGAGCGCGTGCCGGACCGCGGCTTCGGCCGTGCGACGCTCGACGCCCTGGGCGAGCAGGTCGCGGATCAGGCGGGCCGGCCCCCGACCTCGAACCGCTCGGAGCGCGGCGTATCGCTCGGCGAACCGACGGTCGTCGAGCAGCCCTCGCACCGCGAGCCGCTCGAGCGCCGCGTCCACGGCCCGCGGTGGGTGCTGCTTCTTCACGAGGCGGCGCTCGAGGTCGCCGCGGGCGTGCGCCCGCCGGGCCAGCGCCCGAAGCGCCGCGCGCTGCGCGGCTTCGATGTCGGCGAGCGCGCGCAACCGATCGAGCATCCCGGGCTCGAGCTCCATGCCCACCGTGAGCCCCAGCGGCTGCAGGGCATCGACCGGCAGCGACGCAAAACGCCCCCGATCCACCTCGACCAGTCGATAATCCGGCTGGCGCGGATCGGGGGCGAGTCCGGTGAGGGTCGGCACGCTATTCCTCGGGCGCCGTTGCCTCCTCGTCGGCCGCCACGGCGGCCTTCACACCCAGGTGCTCCTTCACTTTGGCCTCGACCTCGAGTGCGAGATCGGGGTGATCCTTAAGATACAGCTTGGCGTTCTCGCGGCCCTGCCCGATCCGCTCTTTTCCGTACCCATACCAGGCGCCCGACTTTTCGATGATCCCCGCTTCCGCAGCGATGTCCACGAGGAGCGATTCGTGACTGATCCCCTCGTCGAACATGATGTCGAACTCGGCCTGGCGGAACGGCGGCGCCACTTTGTTCTTCACGACTTTTACGCGCACGTGGTTCCCGATCACGACTTCCCGCTCTTTCACGGGCCCGATGCGCCGCATGTCGAGCCTCACGGAAGCATAGAACTTGAGCGCCCGGCCCCCGGTGGTGGTCTCCGGGTTGCCGAACATGATGCCGATCTTTTCGCGCAGCTGATTGATGAAGACCACCGCGGTGCGCGAGCGGTTGATCGCGCCGGCCAACTTGCGCAGCGCCTGGCTCATGAGGCGCGCCTGCAGGCCGGGCAGCGAATCGCCCATGTCGCCTTCGATTTCGGCCTTGGGCACGAGCGCCGCGACCGAGTCGATGACCACGACATCCACCGCCCCCGAGCGAACCAGGATCTCCGTGATCTCGAGCCCCTGCTCGCCGGTGTCGGGCTGGGAGACCAACAGGTTGTCGATGTCTACGCCGAGCTTCTTGGCGTACTCGACGTCGAGCGCGTGCTCGGCGTCGATGTAGGCGGCCGCCCCGCCTTGGCGCTGAGCGTTCGCGACCACGTGCAACGCCAGCGTGGTCTTGCCGCTCGACTCGGGGCCGAAGATCTCCGTCACCCGCCCACGCGGTATGCCGCCGATCCCGATCGCCGCATCGAGGTTGATCGCGCCCGTGGGGATAATCTCCACCCGCACCCGGGGCGTATCGGCCCCCATCCGCATGATGGCGCCCTTGCCGCAGGTCTTTTCGATCTGCGTGATGGCGAGGTTGAGGGCCTTTTTGCGCTCGTCCGAGAGCTGGGGGACTTCCTTGTCCGCCGCCATGAGTGTCCTCGACATGGGTTGGGAGCCTCCCTGTAGGAGGCCCGAATATATACCGAAGATCGGCCTAGCGCCACCCGGGCCGAAACGCGTCCGCCACGTGCTCCAGCCGGCTGTCCACGATCCCGATGCAATCGAACCGGTAGATGTCCGTGGGCCGGCCGAACCGATCGACCCACACGCGCGCCGCTTTCACGAGCTCCCGCCGTTTCGCCCCGGTCACCGCCTCGAACGGGCTGCCGAACGCCGTGCCGCGGCGCGTCTTCACCTCGATGAACGTCACGAGGTCACCCTGCCGCGCGATGAGATCGATCTCTGTGTGCCCGACCCGAAACCGATGCGCGACGATGCTGCACCCACGCGACAGCAGGTAGCGGATCGCCTGCTCCTCCCCCGCGAGTCCCCGCTTCTGCCGCTCGTCCTGCCATTGCGCCGGATCGCTCCGCAGCCCGCTCTTCACCGTTGGAACCTAATAGCGTCGCGCGCCCAACGCGAAACCAAATTCTTCCCGGTAGTGCACGTTTCTTGCGCGATCACGCGCGCGTGAATCATCCCAATGGCCTCCGGGTCGCGGTGCTCAGCTGCGGGGATCTCGGTGCCGAGGTGGCGGCCGCGCTGCGCGCGCTCCCGGGGGTGAGCTCGGTGGCGCTCGTGACCGCGCCGTACGCACGGCGGCGGCTGAGCGTAGCCGACAAGGTTCGGCGCGTCTACCGGACGCAGGGGCCGCTCGGCCTGCTCGCCGTCCTGGCGGCGAAGGTAAGGGCCGGACGCCGGTCATTCGAGCCGGTCGAGCGCGGACCGCGCCCCCCGTCCGGCATTCCGCACTACCACTTCCCCGACCTGCACGATGCCGAGTGTCTCGCGGCACTCGCACAGTTTCGTCCCGACTTGGGGGTCGTCGCGGGCACGTACGTGCTTCGGGAGTCGGTCTTTGCGATTCCCCGCATGGGATCGATCAACTTGCATAGCGGCAAGGCACCCGAGTACCGGGGCGCCGCGCCCGCCTTTTGGGAGCTGTACAACGGTGAGCGCGAGGTCGGCGTCACGATCCATCGCGTGGCCGCCGCGCTCGACGCCGGGGACATCCTGCTGCAAGAGACCTTCCCACTCGACCCGGCCCCCGCGGGAGATCCGTTGGAGTATCTCGAGCGCTATCGGGCCGCGGTGTTGCGCCCGAACGGCGTCCAGCTGCTCGCGCAGGCGGTGGCGCAGATCGCCGCGGGCCGGGCGCAGCCGCGGGTGCAAGACCCGAGTCGAGCTCGAACGTACCGTACGCCCGACTATCGCGCCGTGCGGGAGCTGCGTCGTCGCGTGCGCGCCAGACGTGGGACGGCGGCGGGACGATGGGGCACTGTTGCGAAACGGCGCCTCAAGGTGCTCCTGGGACGAGTCTTCTTTTGGAGCGGTGTCTATCGGGTGCTGTTGCGTCGCAAGGCCGTGATCGCGCTCTTTCACCGCGTCGACGACGAGCTCGCCGGGAATCCCATCAGCTGCACGCGCGCCGACTTCGAGGCGTACTGCCGCTTCTTTGGACGCTACTTCCGTGTCGTCTCGCTCGAAACACTCCTGGCAAGGCTGCGGCGCGGGGAGGATGTCGCCCGGCATCTCGTGATCACGTTCGACGACGGCTACAAGGATAACCGTGAGGTCGCCGCGCGAGAGCTCCAGCGACACGGGCTCACCGCCTGCTTCTTCATCGCCACCGAGCTCATCGGATCGAGCCGCGTGCCGCCGTGGGATGCCGAGCTCGGCATCGCCTCCCGGTGGATGAGCTGGGACGACGTCCGCGACCTGCGAGCCCGCGGATTCGAGATCGGCGCGCACACCATGAACCACGTGGATCTGGGCGCCGTGCACGGCGCCGATGCCGCGCGGGAAATCATGGGCTCGCGACAACGGATCCGGGAGGAAGTGGGCATCCATACGCCCTTCTTCAGTTATCCCTTCGGACGCGCCGATCAGATCACGGAGGAGAACCGCGGGGTCGTACGCCAAGTCGGATTCGAGACGTGTCTGTCGGCGTACGGTGGGGTCGTGCGGCCGAGCAGTGATCCGTTCGACCTGAAGCGGATCGCGGTGTCGCCCTGGTACCTTTCACCCTACCAGTTCGGCTTCGAGGTCCTGCTCAGCGGCGACTGACCGCGCGGCCGCTCACGCCGGCCCGCAGATTTCATCGAGCTCGTCGAGGCCCACCAGGACATCTCTCGGCTTGCTGCCGTTCGCCGGCCCGAGGATGCCCGCCAGCTCGAGCTGGTCGATAATCCGGGCCGCGCGTCCGTACCCGATGCTCATGCGCCGCTGCAGCAGCGACGTGGACCCCAGCTGGTTTTGGATGCAGACTTCCGCGGCCTGGCGGAACATCGAGTCTCGTTCGCCGGCTCCCGGCTCCCCGCTCCCGCTTCCCTCCTCCCCGGCTTTCTCCCGCTCTTCGAGGGCGGTCACCTGTTCGTCGATGCTGGGCCCCGCCTGGGCGGCGACCCGCGGTGCGTGCTTCTTGTACCACTCCATCAGCTTCTCCGTCTCGTCCGTCGAAATGAACGCGCCCTGCACCCGCAGCAGCTCGCTCTTGCCGGGCGGCAGGAACAGCATGTCCCCGTTGCCGAGCAGCGTCTCCGCCCCGTTCTGATCGAGGATGGTGCGGCTGTCGACCTTCGCGGACACCCGGAACGCGACCCGGCACGGGAAGTTCGCCTTGATGAGACCGGTGATCACATTCACGGATGGTCGCTGCGTGGCGAGCACCAGATGAATCCCGATGGCGCGCGCCTTCTGCGCCAACGTGGCGAGCGGCGTCTCGATCTCGCCCTGCACCGTCAGCATCAAGTCCGCGAGCTCGTCCACGATCAGCACGATGTACGGAACGATGCCGTCGGTGTATTCGCCGTCGAGCGGCAGCTCCTTCTGGATGCCCACCTGCGTGGCCAGGGTCTCGCGCGGCCCCCTGAGCGGCTTTTTCTCCTCAACCTTCCTGTTGAAGTCCGCGATGTTGCGTGCGTGGTTGGCATGCAGCAGTCGGTAGCGCCGCTCCATCTCCCACACCGCCCACTTGAGAACGCTCGCGGCCTTGTGGTGGTTGGTCACCACGGGCAGGCCGAGGTGCGGCAGCGCCGCGTACATCGAAAGCTCTACCATCTTCGGGTCGATCATCAGGAGCTTGAGCTTTTCGGGCGGATGCGTGTAGATCAGGCTCGTGATGATGGTGTTGATGCAGACCGATTTCCCCGACCCGGTCACCCCGGCGATCAGGAGGTGGGGCATCTTGGCGAGATCGGCCACCACGGGATCGCCTTCGAGGTTCTTCCCGAGGGCGATGGGCAGCGCCCGGGTGCCGCGATGGTACTCGACGCCCTCGATCAACTCGCGCACGTGGACCATCCGCGGCATCGGGTTCGGTACCTCGATGCCCACGGCCGCCTTCCCGGGGATCGGCGCCACGATCCGGAGCGATGGAGCGCGCATGGCGAGCGCGAGGTCATCGGCGAGGGCCGCGATGCGACCGACCTTCACTCCCGGGCCTGGGGCGACTTCGTATTGTGTGACGACTGGCCCCACCGTCCGACCGGCGATGGCGCCTTCGACCCGAAATGTCTGCAGCGTCTCGATGAGCTTCTGACCCATCTGCTCGATTTGCGCGAGCCCCGCGTCGCCGTCTTCGGGGGGCGCGGGGTTGAGCAACTCGATGGGGGGGATGAGGACACCGGCGGGCACCGGAGGTGGTTTGGGGGGCGGCACGCCCTTCACCTTCCGCGTCTTCTCCGTGAGGGAGCGGGGCGCGGGGAGCGGTTCCGTTCGTTCACCGAGGACGTCCTGCGCCTGAGCGGCCATCGCTTTGGCCCACTCTTTCTTTGGGGCCTTGCCCAGCGCGGAGGGTCCCGCTCCCCGCTCCCCGCTCCCCGTTCTGAGGACGACGAGCGGATGCCACCCGATGGTGAGCAACCCCAGCGCCGACAGCGCGAACAGGCCGATGAGGGTCCCGCCGGCGGTGCCCACAGCCTGGTGGACGCCGTGGGCGAGCCACCCGGGCACGGTGCCGATGAGCTTTTGCGTGGAGCTCCAGGTCGAGTAGTCCGCGGGGAAACTCGCCCCCGTCACCGTCCCGAGGCCGAAGGGCAGGAGTACGACCAAGCCGGCGCCGAGGGCCGCCGCCCGGCCGGCGGAGAGGCTCCCCAGGCGCTCGAACGCGGCGAGGGCCCACCCGATGCCGAGCACTGGCAGGAGCACGGAGCCGGCGCCGAGCAGCCGCCACAGCAGCGACCCGATGTGCTCGCCCCAGCTGCCCGTGATCGACAGCCGGAGGAGGGTCAGTCCGAGAAACAGGCCGACGACCAGCGCGCCGATGCCGATCAGCTCGCGGCGCACCTTCGCATTCATGTGATGCGGCGGTCCGCGTAGACGGGGACGACGGCGAACCGATCGGCGCGGGCGGCGAATCCGACGTCGGCGGCGAGATCGACGTCGGCGAGCTGGCGCGCGGCTTCGGACTCCTCGAGCGCTTCCTGCCAGTTCTCGAATTCGGCGGTGAGCGCCACCGCCGCCCGTGCCGCGTCGTTCAACGGGAGTTTCCGGATCCCCCGTTTCACCGCCTTGATTAGGCGTCCGGCGGTATACGCGTCTTCGATCGCGAACTGTTTGTCGCGCCCGGCACACACGATGACCAGGTCGCCGCGCCGGGCCAACGCCGCCCGCGCCTGCTCCGCGAGCGCCTTGAAGTTGACCGGCGCCCCCACCAGCACGGGGTCGCCACCCTGCGCCGCGACCAGCGCCGGCGTCCCGTTGGTCGTCGCGAGCACAATGGTCTTCCCGCCCACGGCGGCCGCGGTCATTTCGCGCGGAGAGTTCCCCAGCGCGAACCCTTCGATCTTCACGCTCTTCCGCTCGCCGGCGAGCACCACGCCGTCTTTTTCGAGGTTCGACGCGAGGCGCACGGCCTCTTCCGAGGACGCCGCGGGGATCACCGCCTTCGCTCCGTTGGCGAGCGCGGTGATCACCGTGGTGGTGGCGCGGAGCGCGTCGATGACGACCACGCCCCGGCCGGCGAGATCTCCCGCGACGAGGCCGGCCGGCGTGAAATGGACGTCGATCGTCATGTGGGCGACTGCAGCAGTTGAGGCTCGCGCTCGAGAAACTTCGTGTCCACCCGGCCGGCGACGAAGTCGGGATGGCGCATGACCCGACCCAAGAAGGGAATCGTCGTGGTCACGCCCTCTATGATAAACGAGTCGAGCGCCTGCCGCATGCGGGCGAGGGCCTCCGTGCGCGTATTGCCGTGCACGATGAGCTTGGCGAGCAACGAGTCGTAGTACGGAGGCACCGTGTATCCGGCGTAGATGTGCGTATCGATCCGCACGCCCGGCCCGCCCGGCGGATGGTACACGGTGATCGTACCGGGGCTCGGCTGGAAGTTGCGGGCCGGATCCTCGGCGTTCACCCGGCATTCGATGGCGTGCCCCCGCAACCGATGCCCGTTCATGACGAACGAGAGAGGCTCCCCGGCCGCGACCCGAATCTGTTCCTTCACCAGGTCGAAGTTCGTCGTCATCTCGGTCACGGGGTGCTCCACCTGGATGCGGGTGTTCATCTCCATGAAGTAGAAGGACCCGTCCTCATCGAGCAGGAACTCGATGGTTCCGGCGCCGACGTAGCCGATGGCTTCCGCGAGCTTCACCGCGGCATCTCCGATGTCCTGCCGCAACGTCTGGTCCACGACCGGGCTCGGTGCCTCTTCGATGAGCTTTTGATGACGCCGCTGCACCGAGCAATCGCGCTCGCACAGATGCATCACCCGCCCGTGCGTGTCGCCCATGAGCTGGATCTCGATATGGCGCGGCCGGGCGAGGTATTTCTCGATGTAGACCTCGTCCGAGCCGAACGCCGCCAGCGCCTCCTGCTTGGCGAGCGCGAAGGCCTGCGGGTATTGCTCCTCCTCTTGCGCGACCCGCATGCCCTTCCCTCCTCCCCCCGCGGCCGCCTTGATGATGACCGGGAAGCCGATCTTCTGGGCGACCTTGAGCCCGGCGTCCGCGTCCTCGACGGGGCCGGGCGAGCCGGGCACGGTCGGCACCTTCAACTTCTGTGCGAGCTTCCGCGCCGCCGCCTTGTCTCCCATCTGGCGGATTTGATCCCCCGTGGGGCCCACGAACGTGATGTTCGAGGTCCGCACGATGTCCGCGAACTCCGCATTTTCCGCCAAGAAACCGTAGCCCGGATGAATCGCATCGGCCCCCGTGATCTCGGCGGCCGCGATGATCCGTGGGATGTTGAGGTAGCTGTCGCGCGAGGGCGCCCGGCCGATGCAGACGTCGTCGTCGGCGAAGCGCGTGTGCAGGCTGTCGCGATCGGCCTCGGAGTAGATCGCGACCGTGGCGATGCCGAGCTCCTTGCACGCACGGATCACCCGCAGGGCGATCTCCCCGCGGTTGGCGATCAGCACCTTCTTGAACATTTACGGGGTGATGTCGCCGCGCAGCCCAGCCGCAGCCGTGGCGCCGCCGAACGACTGGCTCTCGCCCGAATCCACGCCCGATACCTTGAGCGCGAATTCGCTCGGGTTCGTGGCGTAGAAGATCGCGCTCTCGTAGCTGACCATGCCCTGCTGGTACCACTGCAGGAGCGACTGGTCGAAGCTCTGCATGCCGTACTGCACCGAGCCCTGCGCGATCAGGTCGGGAATGCTGAGGGATTTCGAGAGATCGCGCATGTTCTCCTGGACCGCCGCCGTGTTCACGAGGATTTCAGCCGCCGGTACGCGGCCCTTCCCATCCTTCCGCGGCACGAGGCGAAGC
>DASQIB010000017.1:0-10142 GCA_035631795.1 Gemmatimonadales bacterium
ACCCGGTACGTCGCGAGCCCCGTGAGCCCGTCCACGGCCGCTTGAAGCTGCGCCTGTCGAGCCACCTTGTCGAGGTAGGGGGGGCACGATTTGAGCGTCGTGCGCCCGAGCGCCGCCGCGGTCGCGAACGCGCGGCAGCTCACGTACCCGCACGCGCCGCAATCCCCCGGCTTGCCGTTCGGCGCGAGCCCGATCTCGGCCAGAATGCTTTCCACAGTTTCCGCCTGCGGGCCGTGACCGTTGCCGTGCACGAAGAACGCCTCGGCGACCCGGACCTTCCGGGCGACGTCTTCCTCGACGACGGGATCGCGCGCGCGCGCCGGCTCCGTCGCGCCGACGATCTCGCGGCGCCGGAACAGCTCGTCGCGCGGGCCGAGCAGCGGATGGTCCAGGCAGCCCTCGCACGGCAGGATGTCCACGAATCCCAGGTCGATCCGGTCCACCGCCACGGCATGCGCGATCGCCTCGAGATTGCCCAGCCCCCGAACCTTCCGGAACCGACGGCTGGCCTGCGTCTCCTCCAGCAGGACTTCGCGCGGCAGCCCCCCCGCCATGCTCCAGTGCCGGCGCCGCTCCTCGGGCACCCGGCTGAAATACGCCGGCTGCTGCTCGACCTCGATGCCTCGCCGCTGGAACACCCCTGCCAGCTCTTCGAACGTGATCGCCGCGTCCACGTCGGCACCACCCTCGGTGATGCACACGCCGACGTAGACGACCGGCGTGTCTGCTCCGTACAACTGCTTCAGGTAGCGGGACTCGGCCGCGATCGGCGTCGCCACCGGCGCCAGGTAGGGAATCAGCTCCGGATACTGCATCCGCACCGTCTCGACGATCACCGGGCAGGTGCTCCGGATCATCGTGCCCCAG
Source organism: Gemmatimonadales bacterium (assembly GCA_035631795.1). Taxonomy (GTDB): domain Bacteria; phylum Gemmatimonadota; class Gemmatimonadetes; order Gemmatimonadales; family GWC2-71-9; genus AG41. The sequence goes on from DASQIB010000017.1 coordinate 868, forward strand.
CCCTGGTCGGCCCAGAGCTTGAGGTACTCCCGCGCCACGAGCTCGTCGCCCAGCACGCCGCGGTGGACCGTGCGGAAGCCCGCGGCGTAGCACGCGTTCACCACTTGTTCGGGGGTGGCGGGATAGAAATAGACGGCGCATTCGACGGAGAGGATCAGGGCGGCGCGGCCGGACAGGGCGAGCTCGAGCGTGCGCGGCACGTCGCCCGTGACCGAAATGGCATCGTGCGGGCAGGCTGGCACGCACAATCCGCAGCGCGTGCACGCCTCCTCCACGATGTGCACCTGCATGCCTTCGACCGCGACGGCGTCGGCGGGACACACCCGCACGCACGCCATGCAGGCGACGCAGGAGTCGGGATTGACCTTAAAGTCCACGAAACAACCGGCCGGGGCGCCCGGGCCCTGAGAAAGGAGTCCAACAAGGGCGCCCAAACATGGACCCACCCACTCCGCCAGTCAATAGCCGCACGTGCGACAACCCTTTGGCAGAGGGTTACTTAGGCCAGCGCGTACTCCTTCAGCTTGCGGTACAGCGTGCGCTCGCCGATCCCCAGCACTTCGGCCGCCTTGCGGCGATTCCCCTTCGTGTCTCGTAGGGCCGCCTCGATTGCAGCCCGCTCTACCTCCGCCATTGTCATGCCGGGCCGGTAGAGCAATTCACCCTCGGGCACCTGCTCCCCACCCCCGGTGAGCGCCGGCGCGCTAACTGACGCGCCCGGGCCCACCTCGATGACTTGAACGCGCTCTCCCCCTTGATCGAGACGCCTGCGGAGCTCCTCGACCTGTAACTTGAGCTCAACAAGACTGTGCAGGATAAACGCCAACTCCTGCCCCGCGCCACCACCCGCACCGCCACCCCCACCCCCAGTGACCTCCGACGCACTGAGGCGCATCGGCAGGCCGCGGAAGCGCTCGCGGATATCGGCGGGGATGTCGGTCGCGCGGATCTCTCCTTCCGGCGCGAGCACGACCATGGACTCGATCAGATTCCGCAATTGCCGGATGTTGCCCGGCCAGTCGGCGTCCACGAGAATCTGCTGCGCCTCGGGCGTGATCCCTTTGAACGCCCGGTCGTGCTGCTTGGCGAATTCGGCGATGAAATGGCGGACCAGGAGTGGGATATCGCTCCGCCGCTCGCGCAATGGCGGCAGGTAGATCGCGAGGACGTTCAGCCGGTAATACAGGTCGTCACGGAAGCGGCCGATTGCCACCTGCTCCTTGATCGCCTTGTTGGTCGCGGCGATCACCCGCACATCGACCTTGATCGGTTGGGTGCCCCCCACCCGGAAGAAGCTCCGGTCCTCGAGGACGCGCAGCAGCTTCACCTGCGTCGCGGGCGGGCACTCCGCGACCTCGTCCAGAAAGATCGTCCCGCCATCGGCCAGCTCGAAGCGGCCCAGCCGCCGCTCCGCCGCCCCGGTGAACGCGCCCTTTTCGTGACCGAACAACTCGCTCTCGAGCAGGGACTCGGGTAGGGCTGCGCAGTTCACGGCGATGAAGGGCTTGCCGCGCCGCGACGAGAGGTCGTGAATCGCTCGCGCGACGAGCTCCTTGCCCGTGCCCGACTCGCCCTCGATCAGCACCGTGGAGGTCACCGGGGCCATCTGCTCGATCTTGACCAGCACTTCCTGGATCGCCGGCGACTCTCCGAGAATGCCCGTGCGCTGCTGCAGCTTGCGGCGCTCGATCAGGCGGCGCACCGTGGCGGTGACTTCGGTCGGGTCGGCGGGCTTCTCGAGATAGCCGGTGAGGCCGAGCTGGCGGGCGAGCCCCTTGGCGTTGGGCTCGGTCTGCTCCACGAGACCGAGCGTCGAGATCTCGCCCTCCCGAGCGAGCGTGAGCAGCTGGGCCGCGCGCGTCTCGTGCAGTCCGCCCGTCACCACGACGCAATCGGGGGGCGGGTCGCGGCGGATCGCCTGGCGCCCCTCGTCGAACGTGGTCGCGAGGGTCGTGCGGAACCCGGCCTCCTCGAGCGCGGCGTTGATGCGAACCGCGTGCTCGAGATCGTCGGCCGTGACGAGGATGCGGTCAGGCATGCAAGGCCGGTGGCCGGTGATCGGTGTGGGTACCCGTCACCAGGTCTACGGCGTGATCGAGAAAGCCCTCGAGCACCGCGAGGCCGTCGGTCACACCGCCGGGCGAGCCGGGGAGGTTGATGATCAAGGTCTTCCCGCGGGTCCCAGCCACACCGCGGGATAGCCAGGCGTGGGGAAAGTCGGACGCGGCGCTCGCGCGGAGCGCCTCGGCGATCCCGGGCGCCATCCGTTCCGCGACCGCCTCCGTCGCTTCTGGCGTCACATCACGCGCCGTGAGCCCCGTCCCACCCGTCGTGAGAATCACATCCACCTCACCCGAATCGGCCCACCGGACGAGCTTCCCCGCGATCCGATCGGTCTCGTCCGGCACCACACTCCGCACCGCGACCTCGTACCCGCGGTCCCCGGCCCACGCCAGAATCGCGTCGCCCGAAGTGTCCGCCCGTTGGCCGAGAGCACCTAGATCGCTCACCGTTAGTATCCCGATCCGCATTCTTGCCGCCTTGCCGCCTTGCCGCCCTTTATCGCTTTGTCCTATGCGGTACGAACGGCAAGCGGACCACCTCCGCTGGCGCCCGCTTCCCGCGCACATCGATCGTGAACTGCGTGCCGGGCTTGGCCTGTGACGTGGGCAAGTACGTGATGCCGATCGCGCTGTTCACGGTCGGCGTCACCGTCCCGCTCCGGACCGCATCCACCTTCGTGCCGTCGAGGTAGACGTCATATCCGTGCCGGGCCACTACCTTGGGCTCGGTCACCTTGAATCCCACCAGGCGCCGCTTGGTCCCCTCGAGCTTCTGGCGCTTGAGGGCGGGGAGCCCCGTAAAGCCGGCACCCTTCTCGAGCTTTACGATCCAGCCGAGCCCGGCTTCGTACGGCGTGACGGTGGTGTCGATATCGTTGCCGTAGAGGGGGTATCCCGCCTCGAGCCGCAGGGTGTCGCGCGCGCCGAGGCCGCACGGCTCCGCCCGCCCCGCCCCCACGAGGGCGTGCCACAGGGTCTCGAGATCCGCGCCCCGGCAGTACAGCTCGAAGCCGTCCTCCCCCGTGTAACCCGTGCGGGAGATGAAGCACTGGACGCCAGCGACCTTGCCCTCCGCGAAGTGATAGTACGGGATCACGGCGACCCCCACCGGCGTGAGCTGCGCCAGCAGCGTCTCCGCTTGAGGCCCCTGCACCGCGAGCAGCCCCGTCTCGTCCGAGACGTCGCGCAGGCGCACGTTGGCGCCGCGCTTCTGCGCCACGATGTGATCCCAGTCCTTCGCGATGTTCGCGGCGTTCACCACGAGCATCAGCCGCTCCTCGAAGCGATACACGAGGCAGTCGTCCACGAACGTGCCCTGCTCCGTGAGGATCGCCGAGTACTGAGCCTGCCCCGGGCGAAGCGCCCCGACGTCGTTGCAGGTGACCAGCTGCACGAACGCGTTGCGATCGGGTCCCGAGACCTCGAACTCTCCCATGTGCGACACATCGAACACGCCCACGCGCTCGCGCACGGCGCGGTGCTCGGCGGCGATCCCCGCGGGATAGCTCACGGGCATCTCGTAGCCCCCGTACGCGACCATCTTGGCGCCGAGCGTTGCGTGGATCAGGTGCAGCGGGGTGCGCTTGACGGTGTCGGTCAATCCGGCCTCCGATGAACCACCCTAGCCCATCAATGTCGCGAGCAGAGCCTTCTGGACGTGGAGCCGGTTCTCCGCTTCGTCCCATACGCGCGACTGCGGGCCCTCGATCACCTCGGTGGCTACCTCCTCGCCGCGGTGCGCGGGGAGGCAGTGCAGGAAGATCGCCTTCGGGTCGGCGAGCCGCATGAGATCGAGATCCACCGTGTAGCCGCGGAACGCGTTGCGCCGCGATTCGGCCTCGCCCTCTTGGCCCATGGACGCCCACACGTCCGTGTTCACGACGTGTGCCCCCTCGACCGCCTCTTCGGGCACCTCCGTGATCTCGATACAGGCGCCGGCCTGCTTGGCCCGATCGAAGATGGGGCGGTTCGGCTCGTACCCTTCGGGACACGCAAGGCGCAGCTCGAAGCCCAGCATCTGGGCGGCCTCGATCCAGCTGTTCGCCATGTTGTTGCCGTCGCCCACCCAGGCAATGCGCTTCCCCTCCCAGCCGCCGAGCGCCTCGCGCACCGTGAACAGGTCGGCGAGCACCTGGCAGGGGTGTGACAAGTCCGTGAGCCCGTTGATCACCGGAACCGTCGAGTGGTGCGCCAGCTCGACCACTTCGCCGTGGTCGAAGGTGCGAATCATGATGCCGTCCACATAGCGCGACAGCACGCGGGCGGTGTCGGGGATCGGCTCGCCACGGCCGATCTGGATGTCGCGGGACGAGAGGAACAGGGCCTGGCCACCCAGCTGGTAGGTCCCGACCTCGAAGGACACCCGCGTCCGGGTGCTGGACTTGGCGAAGATCATCGCCAGCGTCTTCCCGGCGAGGGGGGTCTCCCGGTACCCGCCGCCCTTCATCCGGCGGGCGAGGTCGAACAGCCGCAGGATCTCGTCCCTGGAGAGATCGGTGACGGCGAGGAGGTCGCGTTTGGCCATGGATTGCCTTAAGGGTGAGCCAAAATGACAGCCTTCGACTGCTAATTCTACCTAGAGGATGTAGCGGCGCAAGTCTTCGTCGTCGACGATCTTGGCGAGCCGGTCGCGCACCTGGGGCGCGTCGAAGACCAGACGCTTATTGGGGAGCTCGGGCAGGTCGAACAGGACATCCTCGAGGAGCGTCGTCATCACGGTGTGGAGCCGTCGGGCGCCGATGTTCTCCATGCGCTCGTTGGCCTTGGCGGCAATCCGCGCGATCTCCTTCACGCCGTCGCCCGTGAACTCGAGCGTCGCGCCCTCGGCGGCGCATAGCGCGGCGTACTGCTTGGTGAGCGCGTTCTCGGGCTCCGTCATGATGCGCACGAAGTCGGCCTCGGTCAGCGGCTGCAACTCTACGCGGATCGGAAAGCGCCCCTGCAGCTCGGGGATCAGGTCCGAGGGCTTGGAAACGTGGAACGCGCCCGCCGCGATGAACAGGATATGGTCGGTGCGCACGTACCCGTAGCGGGTCTGTACGGTCGAGCCTTCCACGATCGGCAGGAGATCGCGCTGCACGCCCTCGCGGGAGACATCCGGGCCCACGGTGCCGCGCTCGCCCGCGATCTTGTCGATCTCATCGATGAAGATGACGCCGTGATTCTCCACGCGATCGAGCGCTTCGTTCACCACGTCGTCCATGTCGACGAGCTTCTTCAGCTCTTCGTCGATCAGGATCCGGCGCGCCTCGTGCAGGTGGACGGTGCGGCGCTTCTTTTTCTTCGGCATCATCTCCTGCAGCCACTCGGTGAAGTTGAAGTCGGGCCCCTCCATGCCCTGCGGCGGTTGCATCATTTCGATGCCCGGGAAGCTCTGCTGCTGCACCTCGACCTCGACCTCGCGCTCCTCGAGCTTCCCGTCCTTGAGCTGCTGGCGCAGCTTTTCGCGGGTTCGGCGGCGCCGCTCCTGAGCCTCGACGTCCGCCTCGATGGTCTTGGGCGTGACGTCACCCTTCGACGACACGACGAACAGCGGCGCCTTCTCCCTCTCCCCTCTCCCTTCTCCCTTCTCCCCGGCGGCCGGCGTGGCGGGAAGGGGTTGAGTGGGAGTGGGAGGCAGCAGGAGGTCCAGCAGGCGCTCTTCCGCCCGCCGTTCTGCGTCCGGATACACGTCATCTTCGCGTTCGCTGCGCACCATGCTGATCGACGTGTCCACGAGCTCGCGCACCATCGACTCGACGTCGCGCCCCACGTAGCCGACCTCGGTGAACTTGGACGCCTCGACCTTGAGGAACGGCGCGCCGGCGAGCCGCGCGAGCCGACGGGCGATTTCCGTCTTCCCCACCCCCGTGGGCCCGATCATGATGATGTTGTTGGGCAGGATCTCGTCCCGGATGTCGTCGGGCGCCTGCGCGCGCCGCCAGCGGTTTCGCACCGCGATGGCGACGGCCTTCTTGGCCACTTCCTGACCCACGATATAGCGATCGAGCTCGGCAACGATCTTCCGCGGCGGCAGCTCCTCGAGCCACGGCATCGAGTCCTCCGGAGCCTGCGGAGGAGTGGACGAGGCTGGGAGGTCGTCGGATGGGGGCGTGCGAGTCGGCTCGGCCATTAGAGCTCCAGGATCGAGATGTGCGTGTTCGTATACACGCAGATCTCGGCGGCGATCTCGAGCGACCGCTTGACGATGTCCTTGGCGGGGAGCTCGGAAGAGGTGAGCAGGGCGCGCGCCGACGCGAGCGCGTAGCTCCCGCCCGAGCCGATCGCGAGCACGCCGTCATCCGGCTCGATCAGCTCACCCGAGCCCGAGATCACGTAGCCGTGCTCCTTGTCCGCCACCACGAGCAGCGCCTCGAGGCGGCGCAGCACGCGGTCGGACCGCCAGTCCTTGGCGAGCTCGACCGCGGCGCGCGGCAGATTGCCCGGATAGCGCTCGAGCTTCTCCTCGAACTTCTCGAACAGCGTAAAGGCATCCGCCGCAGCGCCCGCGAAGCCGGCAAGAATCTTCCCGCCTTTCAACGTGCGCACCTTGTTGGCGTTCGCTTTCATCACGGTGTCGCCGATGGTCACCTGACCGTCGCCGCCCAGGGCCACGTGACCATCGCGGCGGACGCACAGGATGGTAGTCGAATGAGTGCGCTGTATGTCTTTCATGCCCGAGGATGCGCTTGTTGGTACACCCGCTTCAGTCGTGTGACGGACGTATGAGTATACACCTGCGTGGTAGAGAGCGAGGCATGCCCGAGCAGCTCCTGCACGGCGCGCAGGTCCGCGCCGGCGTCCAGCAGGTGCGTGGCGAACGAGTGGCGCAACGAGTGCACGTGCAGGTCCCGGCCGCGGCTTCCCGTGAGCACTCCGAGGAGCCGCTTGATGGCCAGCTGCACGCCCCGCTGCGTGAGCCGCCGCCCGCGCCGGCTCACGAACACCGCGCGGCGGTCGAACGTTCCCTCGCCGGGCGTGCTCCAACCCGGCAAGCCGTCCCGGCGACGGTAGTAGCGTCGCAGCGCGCGCGCCGCGTGCGTTCCCACCGGTACGATGCGCTCTTTCCGTCCCTTCCCGCGCACTTTCACCTGATCCGACACGAGGTCCACATCTCGCTCCGATAGCCCCGCCAGCTCGGCGAGCCGGATACCGGTCGAGTAGAACAGCTCGAGCATCGCCAGGTCGCGGGCCTCCGTGAATCCACCGGCCGCCGCCCGGCGCTCGGCTTCCGCGAACACGCGCTCGGTCTCCTCTCGATCCAGGTACGCAGGCAACGGCTTCCCGAGTTTCGGCATCCGCGCCGCGCGTGCCGGATTCACCTCGAGCCCCTGCGTGGCGTTCAGGAACCGATAGAACGTGCGCAGCGCCGAGAGCGCGCGGGCCGCCGAGCGCTTCGCGAGACCGCGCTGCTGCATGGCGCCGAGCCATCCGCGAATCGCCAGGCGGTCGACGCCCGCCCAGCTCCATTGGCCTCCATAGTAGTCCGTACAGAACGACGCGAAGTCGCCCACGTCGCGCGTGTAGGCGGTCACCGTGTGCGGTGAGTCGTTACGCTCCTTGGCGAGGAAGGCGACGAACTTCTCGATCTCGGGAACGGTGCCGGCCGAGCTACTCCGCATTCCGCACTCCGCATTCGGCATTGACTCGCGCCACGAACGTATCCATGTCCCCTAACGCCCGCTCCACGAGCAACTCTTTCCTGCGTTGCTTGTCCCGCTCCGGGCGCTCGAGCGGTTCGAGCAGGCCGAAGTTGGCGTTCATCGGCTGGAAGTGCTCGGGATCGGCGCTGTGCACGTAACGGAACAGCGCGCCGAGCATCGTCGTGGGTGGAGGAACCATAGGCTCCTCACCCGCGAGCAGCCGCGCGAGATTGATCCCGGCCAGAATACCGGTGGCGGCGGACTCTGTGTACCCCTCCACCCCCGTGAGCTGCCCCGCGAAGAGCAGCAAGGGATCGTCCTTGGCCGACAGGTGAGCCGTCAGGGCCCGCGGCGAGTTGATGTATGCATTGCGGTGGATGCTGCCGAACCGCAGAAACTCCGCGTGCTCGAGGCCCGGGATCATCCGAAACACGCGCTGCTGATCCGGAATCCTGAGCCTGGTCTGGAAGCCCACCAGATTCCACATCTGGCCCGCGCGGTCCTCCTGCCGCAGTTGGACGACGGCGTAAGGCCCGTTCTGCCCGGGCTGGCGACCGGGGTCCGTAAGCCCCACGGGCTTCATCGGTCCGAACCGCAACACGTCGCGCCCCCGCGCAGCCATCTCTTCGACGGGCAGGCACCCCTCGAAGTACGGCGTGCGATCGAATTCGTGGTGCGGCGTGTACTGCTCGCCGGCCCGCAGTGCGGTTACAAACGCGTCGTACTCGGCCTCGGTAAACGGCGCGTTCCAGTAATCGTCGCCCGAGCCTTTTCCGTAGCGCGAGGCACGGAACAGCTTGCTCGTGTCGAGCGAGTCGGCTGAGACGATGGGGGCGATCGCGTCGAAGAAGGCGAGCGCGTGCGCATCGAGCCGCCGTGCGACGGTGGCGGCGAGCGCCTCGGACGTGAGGGGTCCCGTGGCGACTACGCCTGGCGACGGGAGCTCCGTTGCTTCGCCGCGCACCACGGTGATCTGGGGATGGCTCGTGACTCGCTCATGCACCGCCTGCGAGAACGCCACGCGGTCCACCGCGAGCGCCGCGCCGCCCGGCACGCGTGCCCGGTCGGCCGCGTCGAGCACGACACTCGAGAGCCGGCGCATCTCCGCCTTGAGGAGACCGTGCGCGTTGGTGGTCTCGACCGATTTGAAGGAGTTCGAGCAGACGAGCTCGGCGAGCCGGTCGGTCTGGTGCGCGGCGGTCATGCGGACCGGGCGCATCTCCTGCAGCGTGACCGCGATCCCCCGCTCGGCGAGCGCCCAGGCAGCCTCGCTGCCCGCCAGCCCGCCGCCAACCACGACGGCGCGTAGCGGCAAGGCACGCCTTGCCGCTACGACGCAACCGACTCCGCCGGCGCGCCTTCCTCCACCGTGATTTCGTGTCCGCACTTCAGGCACTTGCGAGAGACCCCTTTGGTCTTGGTCTGCTTCTCCTCCATCCCGAGGAACCCACAGCTCGGGCAGGCGACCGCGACCGGGCGGTTCCACGTCGAGTAGTCGCACTCGGGGTAGCGCAGGCATCCGAAGAAGTTGCGACCCTTCCTGGTACGCCGCTCCGCGAGATCGCCCACGCCGCACTTCGGGCACTTCACG
>DASQIB010000018.1:0-3963 GCA_035631795.1 Gemmatimonadales bacterium
ACTCGACGTTCTCCACGGCGAACTTCAACGCTCCGGACGACGCGGGCGGGACGCTGGGCCAATTCGGGCAGACGGAGGCCACGGTTTCGACGAACCGGGCGGCGGACATCAACCCGAACGACATCGAGTCGGTGGAGATCCTCAAGGGGCCGGCGGCGAGCGCGATCTACGGGGCGCGCGCGGCGGCGGGCGTGGTGCTCATCACGACGAAGTCGGGCCGGTCCGGCCCGACGCATTTCACGTTCCGGTCCTCCACCTCGTTCAACGACATCAACAACACCTATCCGTTGCAGACGAGCTTCGGCCTGGGCTCGGGTGGCGTCCATGCCGACACGTCGCTCGGCGGCGCGTGCGACCAGCCCGGCAAAGGCATCTGCGGCCGGTCGTGGGGTCCCGCGATTCCGGCGGGCGCGGCGGTCTTTGATCATTCGAATGAGATCTATCAGGTGGGCCACACGCTCGACAACGGGTTCACGGTGTCGGGCGGCAACGACCGCACCACGTTCTACCTGTCGGGGGACTACAACCACGACCAGGGGGTGATCGTCGGGCCCAACAACGTGTTCAGCCGCAGCACGGTGCGCTTCAAGGGCACGCACCGCCTGATCGACAATGTGAAGCTCGGGGCCGACCTGTCGTTCGCCGATACGCGTGGTCGGTACATCCAGCGCGGCAACAGCACCAACGGCATCCAGCTCGGTGATCTGCGCACACCGCCCGACTTCAACAATATGCCGTACGTGGTGCAGACGGCCGCCGGGCCGCAGGAGCGCGGCTACCGGCTGCAGCATCCGACCAACGGCTCGCTGTTCGACGACCGGACGTTCGACAATCCGTTCTGGACGGCCTTCGAGCAGCAGAACACGGCGAACGTGGGGCGGGTGTACGGCAACGTGAACGCCGAGTACCTGCCGGTGGCGTGGTTGAAGATCAACTACACCCTGGGCGCCGATTACTGGACGGATGAACGGCTCGAGGGTTGCCCAGTGAGCTCGGCGTCGCCGTGCATCTTTGGGCGGGTGGTGGAGGGGAAGATCGTCAACTATCAGATCGATCATAACCTCACCGCCACGGGGAGCTACACCATCAACTCGAACCTGAGCGGCACGATCACCCTGGGGCAGAATCTGAACACCCGCAATAACCGCGAGCTCGGGACGGTGGGGCGGACGCTCGTCGCGCTCCAGCCGTTCAAGCTGTCGAACACGGTGACGCAGGACCTGCCACTCGACCAGGAGACTGAGATCCACGACGCCTCGTGGTTCGGGCAGGCGGGGCTCGACGTCAAAGACCAGCTGCACCTGACCGCGGCACTGCGCAACGATGGCTCCTCGACGTTCGGGGCGTCGAACCTGCGGAGCTGGTTCCCGAAGGGGAGCGTGGCGTGGGAGTTCACGAAGGCGATCGGGGAGCAGTCCTGGCTGTCGTACGGGAAGGCCCGGGTGGCGTATGGGGAAGCGGGCCAGGAGCCGCAGCCCTACCTCTCGTCGCTCACGTTCACCAGTGGGATCGTCGGCGGTATCGCCCAGGGCACCGGGAACACCCCGACGCAGAATGGGATCGGGGGGTTGGTGACGCGGTCCGAGCTGCGGCCGGCGCAGACCTTGAAGCCGGAGCGGTCGAAGGAGTTCGAGGCGGGGCTGGACCTCGGGTTCTTCAAGGACAAGGCGGACGCCAGCATCACGTGGTACAACAAGAAGTCGTCGGACATCATTCTGCTGCAGCCGCTCAATCCGTCCATCGGCTTCTTCCAGCAGGGCGCGAACGCCGCCAGCATGCAGAACCGGGGGTGGGAGGCCTCGCTCAACGTGCGGCCGCTGCAGAAGCCGGATTATGGCTGGGAGGTGGGGCTGCAGTGGGCCCGCAACCGCAACAAGGTGCTGTCGCTCGGCGGCGCGCAGTTCATTTCGATCGGGGACTTCAATAACCAGGTCGCGATGGTGGGCCAGCCGATCGGCGTGTACCTGGGGACCGGGTGGCTGCGGTGCGGCGTCTCGAGCAACGCGAACGTGGTGGACACGCTGGGGACGACGCTGGGCACCTACTGCGCCGGCAAGCCGAACGGCGCGCTGTTCATCAGCGGGCCGGCGGGCATCGGCCCGAACGGGTACCCGCTCGCGGATCCGGACCTGCGGATCGTCCAGGATCCGAATTACGATTGGACCGGGAGCATCCGGTCGTCCCTGCGCTACCGCAAGCTCCAAGTGTCCGGGCTGCTCGACATCCGGCACGGCGGGCAGATCTGGAACGGCACGAAGGGCGCCCTCTGGAGCTACGGGACGCACGGCGACACGAAGACCCGGGCCGCGTGCACGAACAGCAACGACCCGACCAGCTGCACCGGGAATCCCCAGGTGTTTGGTCAGGGCGGCTGGTTCGACGGGCCGGTCGTGGGCCCGGGCGCGGGCACGACCGTGAACATCGGCGAGTTCTACTATCGGAACGTCGCCGCCTGCCCGTTCATCGGCATCGACGAGCCGTGCATCGAGGACGGCGGCTTCGTGAAGCTGCGGGAGGTGTCGGTCAGCTACACGCTCGATGCGCCCTGGGTGCAGCGCTCCCTCGGCTTCTCGAGCATCGACCTCCGGGTCACGGGCCGGAACCTGAAGACGTGGACGAACTACACCGGCTATGACCCCGAGACGAACCTCGGGGGCGTGATTTCCGCCAACGCAGGCGCCGGCGGTGTGGACTACTTCAACAATCCGCAGACACGCTCGTTCGTGTTCTCGGTCACCTTGAACCACTAACCCGAGGAGATCGACATATGCGTCGCACTACACATGTCGCGCTCGCGTGTCTGGGGGTCCTCCTCGGGACGGCGGGCTGTGACACCTTCCTCACGGGCGACAAGCTGTCCAACAACCCCAACCTGCCGACCCTCGCGTCGCCCGCGCAGCTGTTCGTCGGGGTCCAAGCCGGCCAGTTCGCCTTCCAGGAAGGCACGGTGGCGATGATGATGTGCGAGTGGGTCCAGGCCTGCTCCGCCGCCAATGGCCGGTTCGTCCAGCAGGCCGCGCAGTACGTGTTCGGCGAGGGCTCGAACATCGCCGCCAATGACGGGGATTGGCTCTTGGTGTATGCGGGCGGCGGCCTGGTCGATATCAAGAATATCGAAGCCGACGTCATCGCGGCGAACGACTCCGTCTGGTTGGGGATCGCGCAGATTTGGGAGGCGTTCACGATCGGGACGGCGTCCGATATGTGGGGCGACATCCCCTACAGCCAGGCGGTCTCGGGCAACACGTCGCCGGTCCTGGACAACCGGTTCGTGATTCTGGGAAACCTCCAGACCTTGCTGTCGAGCGCCATCACCAACGTGCACAAGGGCAGCCCCGGCCCGGGCACGAATGACCTGGTGTTCCACGGGGACACGGCGAAATGGCGCAAGGCGGCCTGGACGCTCAAGGCCCGCTATTACATGCACACCGCCGAGTCGCTCGGCACGCCGGCCTACACCGCGGCGCTCGCCGCGGCGGCCAATGGGATCGATGACCCGACCGGGGCGAGCGACTTCGCGTCGTTCCACACCGCGGCGACGTCCGAACGCAACATGTGGACTCAGTTCCAAACCAGCTCGGGGTTCGGCACGGACCTCGAGGCCGGCCAGTTCCTCGTCAACTACATGAAGGCGCGGAATGACCCGCGGCTCGGGCAATACTTCTGCAAGGCCACCACCGCGGCGTGGAAACCCAAGAACCGCTATCTCAAGAATGGGGCGATCCTCGACCCGAACGGCAACATGGAGCAGGTCACGGCGATCGTCGATACGGCGCATAACTTCTCGGGCAGCGTCCAGCCGACGTGGCCGGTGGTGGTGGGCACGTCGACCGCGGATAGCAACGTCACTTGGATCAACCGCGGATTGCCCTACGTCGGGGACGACTTCAACGTGCCGCCGCCCCCGCCGGTGTCCCAGTTCAACTGCCTGCCGCCCCGGTTCGCGGCGACCACGCGCATTCC
>DASQIB010000019.1:0-1503 GCA_035631795.1 Gemmatimonadales bacterium
GAGCGCTCGAAGTCGAGCGCCTGACGAAGGGAGGCATTCTCTTTTGCGGCCGCGTTGAGCTCGACCACCTGGCGGCGGAGCGCCTGGTCGGCGGCGGTCAGGCGCTGGTTCTCCGCGCGCAGCGTCGCGACGTCTCCGAACACCGAGGTGACGCGGTCCACGTTTCCGGCGAGCTGGGTCATCACGGCCTCGACGGGCGCGAGATAGCTCTTGAGCGCGCCGCGAGCGCCCGCGGCCCAGGTCTGCTCGGTGACCATCGCGAGCAGGAGCATCGAGGCGCACAGCGTCAGGAAGAGTCCGGTCGAGCGCGACTGGCTCCTCCCGTACACGGGCGCGAATCCCTAGTAGCGCAGCGCCCTGACGCGGCGCGTCCGCAGCAGGACCCGATTCAGGGTGTCGATCTCCTCGAGCACGATCCCGGTGCCCCGCACCACGCAGGTGAGCGGGTCCTCAGCGATTCGCACCGGCACGAGCGTCTCGTGCGCGAACAGGCGGTCGAGGCCCGAAAGCAGCGCGCCTCCGCCACACACCACGAGGCCGCGCTCCATGATGTCGTCGACGAGCTCGGGCGGTGTCGCGTCGAGGGTCGAGCGCACGGCTCGCACGATGTCCACGAGCACCCCGGACAGCGCCTCTCGCACATGCGCCGTCGTCATCTCGACCGTTTTCGGCAGGCCGGTGACGAGGTCGCGCCCGCGGACGAGGAACGATCGCTCCTCGGGCATCGGGAATGCGGAACCCATCGCGATCTTGATGTCCTCGGCAGTCCGCTCGCCGATCAGCAAGCCCATGTTGCGCCGCACGTACTGGACGATCGCGTCGTCCATGTCATCCCCACCGGTGCGCGCCGACGTGGCCGCGACGACGCCACCGAGCGAGATCACCGCGACCTCGGTCGTCCCACCGCCGATGTCGACGATCATCGATCCACCGGGCGACTGGATGGGCAGTCCGGCGCCGATCGCGGCGGCCATCGGCTCCTCGATCAGGTGCGCCTCACGCGCTCCCGCCATCGTCGCCGCGTCGGTGACGGCGCGCTTCTCCACCTCGGTCACGCCGGACGGGATGCCGATCACGACGCGGGGATGGCTGACGTGCCAGGCACGGTTGTGGGCGCGGGCGATGAAGTGCCGGATCATCTGCTCGGTGTGCTCGAAGTCCGCGATCACCCCGTTGCGCATCGGACGCATCGCGACGATGTCCGCCGGCGTGCGCCCCAGCATGCGCCGGGCTTCCGTACCGACGGCGAGCACCTGGCCCGTGCGCTTGCTGACCGCCACGACCGACGGCTCGTCGAGCACGATGCCGCGCCCGCGCACGTGCACGAGCGTGTTGGCGGTTCCAAGGTCGATGCCGACGTCAGCGGACCAGAGCCCCAACACGGACGTGAGCAAGTTCATGTGACCTCCCCGAACGCGGGCGAGGTTGCCCGAAGGGCCGGTGGGGCGACCCGAGATGGCTGTGGCGTTGGCAAGATGTGGGCGGGCTGGATGATACACCTGG
>DASQIB010000020.1:0-13225 GCA_035631795.1 Gemmatimonadales bacterium
GTTCTTCTACCTCACCGAGCTCGAGACCCAGGACGCGTGGCTGCTCCTCGCGCCGGGCGGCGAGACCGTGCTCTTCCTTCCGCCGCGCAATCCGTCCCAGGAGCGATGGACCGGCCTGCGGCTCGGACCGGACAGCACGGCTGCGCGCCTGTCGGGCATTCCGCGCGTTCTCCCCACCGACTCGCTCGATGCGCTGCTCGGGGACCTGACCTTCCGGGGGGCGGGCGGTCCGCTGTACGTGCCCCTGGATGCGACGACACGGGGCGAGTCTCGGGTGAAGGAGCTGGCGTTTGCCGGACGCGACGTGCGCAACCTGCGCCCGATCGTGGACTCGATGCGGCTGGTCAAAGACGCGGACGAGATCGCCCGCATGCGCAAGGCGATCGATATCTCGGCGGCCGGGCACGTGGCCGCGATGCAGGCGGCGCGCCCGGGGATGTGGGAGTACGAAATCGAAGCTGCCCTCGAGGCCGCGTTCCGCCGCAACGGCGCCGACCGCGTCGGCTATCCGTCCATCGTGGGGAGTGGTCCCAATTCCACGACGCTCCACTACGACGTCAATCGGCGCCAGACCCGGGACGGCGATCTCGTCGTGGTGGACGCAGGAGCGGAGTGGGGCCAGTACACGGCGGACGTGACGCGCACGTTTCCGGTGAACGGGAAGTTCACGCCGCGCCAGAAGGCGATCTACGATCTGGTGCTCGCGACCCAGCAAGCCGCGTTCGACTCGACCCGCCCGGGAGCGACCATCGGGAGCCTGAACCGCGTGGCCCGGGACTACATGCGCGCGCATTCGGGCTCGCTGTGCGGCGACCAGACATGCGACGCGTACTTCATTCACGGCCTGTCGCACTGGCTTGGGATGGACGTCCACGACGTGGGGGATTACAGCACGCCCCTGCGGCCCGGCATGGTGCTGACGATCGAGCCGGGGATCTACCTGCCGCAGGAAGCCCTGGGTGTACGGATCGAGGACGACGTGCTGGTGACGTCGACGGGGGCGGAATGGCTCTCCGCGAAGGCCCCGAAAACCACGGCCGAGATCGAGCGCCTCATGACTCGTCCTTCTCGCCCTTGATGTCTTCCAGGAGCTGCTTGGCTTCCTTCTGGTACTGGTGGTCCAGCACGTCGGCGATCGGAAGCGTCTCGAGGGCGCTGAGTTGCTCCCGGGCCTTGGAGTACTTGCCCACATCGATGTACACGCCCGCCAGCTCGTAACGATGGAAGATATTCTTGGGCGCCAGAGCGACCGCCCGCTCGAGGTAGCGCTGGGCGTCGGCCCAATTGCCCTTGTCCAGGAACCCGGCACCGAAGAGCGCCTTCGCGAAGAACTTCTGGATGCCGGAGAGCAGCATGACCTCTTCGTGCCATGCGCCGAGGACGTGATACGCCCCATCGTGGGTGGAGTCGAGCGCGATCGCCTTGTTCGCCTCGTCGTAAATGATCTGGGCGAAGCGCACCCGCTCCTTCCCCCCCCGCGTGCGGGACAGGCGGCCGAGCGCCTGCGCGATCATGAAATGTCCGTCGGCGCCGTTCGGGTTGGCGCGCACCGCCGCGTCCGCGTACGCACGGGCGACCTCGTAGAGACTGTCGCGCTGTTTCTTGTCGCCTTTTTCGTCGATCTGCTTCGCGATGTCCACGATCTCGCGGCTCGCCTTCCACAGCGCCTCGTAGTTGGTCGAATCGTGGGCCAGGACCGCCCGGTAATGCTCCAGCGCCTGGGCCGGCACCAGCGCGGTGTACGCGCTGTCGCCCAGGGCGATGTGCTCTTTGTCCGTCAGCGGCGCCTGGGCGCTCGCCGCGCCGGCGCAGGCGAGACTCACGGCTATGGAGACTGCACGGCGCATCGACGACTCCCGAAATCGAGGGGTCGCTGAATGTTGGTCGTGCCCTTGATCGAGCGCAAGCGCGACGGCGGCGCGCTCACGCCGGAGGAGTGGTCGGCCCTGGTCGCCGCGTACACGGCGGACCGCATCCCGGATTACCAGATGTCGGCGCTCCTCATGGCCGTGCTGCTGCGCGGGCTCGAGCGCCAGGAGCTCGCCGCCCTCACCGACGCGATGCTCGCGTCGGGACAGCGGCTGTCGTTCGATTCCTGGGCCACACGCCGTGTCGACAAGCATTCGACCGGGGGCGTGGGCGACAAGGTGTCGCTCGTGCTCGCGCCGCTCGTCGCGACGTGCGGTGTCGCGGTGCCCATGATGTCGGGGCGTGGTCTGGGGCACACCGGGGGCACGCTCGACAAGCTGGAAGCGATCCCCGGCTTCCGCACCGCGCTCTCGCTGGCGGAGGCCAAGGCGCAAGTGACGAAGCTCGGCTGCGCGATGATCGGCCAGACACCCGAGATCGCTCCCGCGGATCGCCGGATCTACGCCCTGCGCGACGTGACCGGCACCGTCGAGGCCATCCCGCTGATTGCGGCGAGCATCATGTCGAAGAAACTGGCCGAAGGACTCAACGCGCTCGTCTTGGACGTGAAGCGCGGCAGCGGAGCCTTCCTGCCCAAGCTCGAGCAAAGTCTCGAGCTCGCGCAGACCATGATCGCCCTGGGCGAGGACCGGGGCTGCCCGACGGTGGCGCTGCTCACCGCGATGGATCGCCCGCTCGGCCGGGCGTGCGGCAACGCCCTCGAAACCGAAGAGGCGATCCTCGCGCTCCGGGGCGAGGGTCCCGAGGACCTGATGGACGTGACGTACGCGCTCGGCGTAGAAATGCTGCTGGCGGCGGGCGTCGAGAAGACGTCGAAGAAAGCCCGGCAACGACTGGAGAACGCCATCGGCTCCGGGCTCGCCGCCGAGAAATTCGAGCAGGTGATCGAAGCGCAAGGCGGAAACCCGAAAGTCGTGGAAGACGCGTCCGTGCTCCCTCAGGCGCAGGAGGTCGAGGTGTACAACGCCCCCCGCACCGGGGTGATCCGGCGGGTGGAGCCGAGAGTCATCGGACGGGCGGTCGTCGCAATGGGCGGTGGTCGCCTCAAGGTCGACGACCCGGTGGATCCCACGGTCGGGTTCGTCATCACGGCGAAGCCGGGAGACAAGGTGCTGGCGGGGGAGCCGATCGCGTCGGTCTTTGCGAAGGACCCGCCTGGCATGAAGCTCGCCTTCGAGGCCCTCGGACAGGCGATCGTGATCGGGGACAAGCTCGACGACAAGCCGCTCCCGCTCGTGTCACATCGCGTGACCAAAGCGGGCGTGGAGGACCTCGCTACACGTCCAGGTTCCGCACGAACTTCGCGTTCTCCTCGATGAACTTGCGGCGAGGCTCCACCTCGTCGCCCATCAACGTCTCGAACAGCTGCGACGCCTCGAAGGCGTCCTCCATGGTCACCTTCAGGAGCGTCCGTTTCGCGGGATCCATCGTGGTGTCGCGCAGCTGGTCGGGGTTCATTTCGCCGAGCCCCTTGTAGCGGTTCACCGCGATGGTCGCCCGGCCTTCCGTGCCGTTGGCGAGGCGCTTGATGTAGGTGTCGCGCTCCTTTTCGTCATAGGCGTAGAACTCTTCCTTGCCTTTCGCCACCCGGTACAGGGGTGGCTGCGCGATATAGATGTACCCCGCGTCGATGAGCTGCTTCATTTCCTTATAGAAGAACGTGAGCAGGAGCGTGCGGATGTGGGCTCCGTCCACGTCGGCGTCGGTCATGATGATGATCTTGTGATAGCGCGCCTCGTCGACGTTGAAGTCCTCACCCACGCCGGTGCCGATCGCGGTGATCATGGTGCGGATCTCCTCGTTCGACAGGATCTTGTCGATCCGCGCCTTCTGCACGTTCAGGATCTTGCCGCGCAGCGGCAGGATCGCCTGATAGGTGCGGTCGCGCCCCATCTTGGCCGAGCCACCCGCTGAGTCACCCTCGACCAGGTAGATCTCGCAGAGCTTCGGGTCCGACAGGGAGCAGTCCGCGAGCTTGCCGGGCAGCAGGCCCCCTTCGAGCCCGCTCTTCTTGCGGACCAGCTCACGTGCCTTGCGGGCCGCCTCGCGCGCCCGCGCCGCGCTAACCGCCTTGGAAATGATGATGCGCGCGACGCTCGGGTTCTTGTCGAAGAACTCGCCGAGCGCGTCGTTCACCACGCTCTTCACGATTCCTTCGACTTCCGAGTTGCCGAGCTTGGTCTTGGTCTGGCCTTCGAACTGCGGATCCTTGACCTTGACGTGCAGGACGGCGGTGAGGCCCTCGCGGATGTCGTCACCGGTGAGCGTGAAGTCTTCCTTCTTCAGGGCGCCGTCCTTCTTAGCCCACTCGTTGATGGTGCGCGTGAGCGCGGCCCGAAAGCCAGTCAGATGGGTCCCCCCCTCGTGCGTGTTGATGTTGTTCACGAAGGAGAACGTGTTGTCGTTGTACCCGTCGTCGTACTGCACCGCGCCCTCGACTTGCACGCCTTCGCGCTCCACCTCGAACGTGATGGGCTTCGGGTGAAGCGTCTTGCGGTTGGCGAGCAAATGCTTCACGAATTCCGCGAGCCCGCCTTTATAGAAGAAGGTCTCCTGTTTTTGCTGGCCCTTGCGCTCGTCCTTGAGCGTGATGGTGAGGCTCTTGTTGAGGAAGGCCAGCTCGCGAAGCCGGGTGGCGAGGGTCGCGTAGTCGAATCGCGTCTCGGTAAAGATCTGCGGATCGGGCTTGAACCAGACGGTCGTCCCGGTGCCCTTCGCCTTCCCGATGACCTCGAGCTTCTTCTTGGTTTCGCCGCGCTCGAACGCCATGTGGTGCCGCTTGCCGTCGCGGTCCACCCATACTTCGAGCTTCTCCGACAGCGCGTTCACGACCGAGACGCCGACGCCGTGGAGCCCGCCGGAGACCTTGTACGTGCTCTTGTCGAACTTGCCGCCGGCGTGTAGCACGGTGAGGGCCACCTCGACGCCGGGCTTCTTTTCGGTCTTGTGCACGTCGACCGGGATGCCGCGGCCGTTGTCGACCACGGTGATCGCGTTGTCGGGGTGGATGGTGACGTCGATCTGCGTGCAATAGCCCGCGAGCGCCTCGTCCACGGAGTTGTCGACCACTTCGTACACGAGGTGGTGGAGTCCGCGGCCGGACACCGATCCGATATACATCGCCGGACGGCGTCGCACGGCCTCCAGGCCCTTGAGGACCTGGATCGAGTCGGCCTGGTAGCCGCCGTTGCCTTTGTCTTTCGGGGCTCGAGGTTTTGCCTTCGCCATTCGCGCTCTAGTGTGAAAGGAGCCAGCGGATCGCCTTGATGCGTCCGGCGCCGCGCCCCGCGTTGATCGCCGCCATGATCTGCGGGCCCATCAGCTGCAGCTCGTTCATCCACGCGCTGGTGGTCACGCGCACGAACAACGTGCCATCGGGGCTCACGTTCTCCGGAGCCGTGACATGGGCGATCTGCGGGCCGACGAGCCGTGGCCAGTCGGGGATCACCTGCGCCTGTGCGAGCCGCTGCGCCAGCCCGGCCTTGGCCAGGTAGCGCTCCAGCGCTTCACCGATCGCCGTCGGCCGCCCGCCGCGCCGGTGCTCAGCCAATACCCGTACCCCCTTACGAGAAGCGCCACGGGGCATCCCGTGGCGCAACGCGGCCTCGCCGCGTGACCCCCAGACAACCCACTAAAAATACCCTGAAGTTATTGTCGTGGCAAGACTTACTCTCATCGACCACGGAAGCGCGGGGGCCGTTTTTCGAGGAAGGCGGTGAGGCCCTCCTTCATGTCCTCCGTGGCGGCGAGCAGCCCGAAGTGGTTGGCCTCGAGCAGCAGGCCCTCCTCCAGAGTCATCTCGATGCCCTGGTCCACGGCCTCGAGCGAGAGGCGTACAGCGAGCGGCCCCATGCCGAGGATGCCCCGCAGCGTCTGTTCCGCCGTCGCGAGAAGCTCACCTGGTGCCACGACGCGTGTGACCAGGCCGATGCGATGCGCCTCGCGCGCGTCGATCATCTCGCCGGTGAGAATGAGGTGCAGCGCGTTGCCCTTGCCGACGAGGCGGGGCAGTCGCTGCGTGCCTCCATACCCCGGGGCGATGCCCAGCTTCACCTCGGGCTGGCCGAACTTGGCGGTCTCGCTCGCGATGCGCACGTGACACGCCATCGCGAGCTCGCAGCCGCCCCCGAGCGCGTAGCCGTTCACGGCGGCGACGACGGGTTTGCCACATGTCTCGAAGCGCCGAAGCATCGCCTGGCCGCGCAAGGCGCGGGCCTTGCCGTCGAACGGACCCTGCTTCGCGAGGTCACCGATGTCGGCGCCCGCGACGAACGCCTTCTGGCCCGAGCCGGTGAGCAGGGCGCCTTTGATGTCGTCTTCGGTGGCCACCCGGTCGGCCGCGTGCGCGAGCTCCGCCACGACCTGATCGTTCAGCGCATTGAGCTTGTCGGGCCGATTGATCGTGATGAAGGCGATGCCGTCGCGGATTTCGAACAAGAGGGTTTGGTAGGTCATGGAGCAAAGGTACGTGCGGAGGGCGGAGTGCGGAATGCGGAGTTGTCGAGCTTTCGTATCGCGGTCTCGGTCTTCCTTCCATTTACACTCCGCACTCAGCACTCCACATTCCGCACTATCATGAGCGTGCAAGCCATCGCCTGGTCGCCTTCCGGTGCCGTGCGGATCATCGATCAACGCGCGCTTCCGGATGCGAAAATCGAGCGGGATCTCGAGAGTGCGGAAGCGGTCGCGGACGCGATTCGGACGCTCCAGGTGCGCGGCGCCCCGCTCATCGGCATAGCGGCCGCGATGGGGCTCGTGACGGGCACGCGCGAGCTGCGGGGGGCACCACGCGAACGCTTCCTCGCGCGCCTCGACGAGCTCGTCACGATGCTCGCGGCCACGCGACCCACGGCCGTGAACCTGCGGTGGGCCCTCGACCGCATGGCGCGCGTCGCCCGGGGGACAGCGGGCGACGGCGCGGCGATCTGGGAGCGCCTCCAGAACGCCGCGACCGCCATCTGGGAAGAGGACCGGGCGATGTGCAGGCGGATCGGTGAGGCAGGCCTGCCGCTCGTGCCGGACGGTGCCGCCGTGCTGACCCACTGCAACGCGGGTGCCCTCGCCACGGGCGGGATCGGAACCGCTCTCGCGCCGATTTACCTGGCGCACGAAGCAGGTCGTCGAGTGGAGGTGTTCGTCGACGAGACGCGCCCCGTCTTGCAGGGCGCCCGGCTCACCGCCTGGGAGCTCGCGCACGCCGGCATCCGCTGCACGGTGATGGCGGACGCGGTCGCGGCGTCGCTGATGCAGCAAGCGAAGGTGGATCTGGTGATCGTGGGCGCCGACCGCATCGCCGCCAACGGCGACTTCGCCAACAAGATCGGCACGTACTCGCTGGCCGTGAACGCTTTCCATCATGGGGTGCCGTTCTACTGCGCGGCACCGTCCACGACCATCGATCCGGCGTTGCCCGATGGGGATGGCATTCCGATCGAGCAGCGCGCGCCGGAGGAGGTGACGATGGTGGCGGGGCGACGCATCGCCCCCAGGTCGGTGGCGGCGCTCAATCCCGCTTTCGACGTGACCCCGGCGCGCTACGTCACCGGCTTCGTCACGGATCGCGGGCTCGAACAACCGCCCTTCGGTGACGGGAGACCGCGCGGATGAGCGCCATCCTCGCGATCGATGAGGGGACCACGGGGGTCACCTGTCTCGTCGTCGACGCCGATGGTCGCCTCCTCGGCCGCGGCTACCGCGAGGTGACGCAGCACTTCCCGCGACCGGGTGAGGTCGAGCACGATCCCGAGGAAATCTTCCGTGTCGCGCTCCACGCCGCGCGGGAAGCGATTCAGCAGGCGGGCGTGACGCCCGTAGGCGTGGGGATCACCAACCAGCGCGAGACCGTGTGCGTGTGGGAGCGCGACACGGGCCGGCCTCTCTATCGGGCGATCGTGTGGCAGGACCGCCGCACGGCGCCGCGCTGTGCCCAGCTCGTGAAGCGGCGCAAGGCCGCCCTGATCCGATCCCGCACCGGCCTCGTGCCCGACCCCTATTTCTCGGCGACCAAGATCGAATGGCTGCTCGAGCACGTGCCCGAGCTCGAGCGACGAGTCGCCTCCGGCGACGCGGTGTTCGGCACGATCGACGCGTGGCTCGTCTTCCGGCTCACGAATGGGAAGGTGTTCGCGACCGATCACACGAACGCGTCTCGCACCATGCTCTACAACATCAAGACGCTCGCGTGGGACCCGGAGCTGTTGCGTCTGTTCGGGGTCCCGGCCGGCGCGCTCCCCGAGGTGCGGAGCTCGAGCGGCGCCTTCGGCGTCTGCGGGGCCCAGCACCTGGGCGCCGAGATGCCCGTGGCCGGCGTCGCGGGAGATCAGCAGGCGGCCCTGTTCGGACAGGGCTGCGTCGACCCCGGCGAGGCCAAGAACACGTACGGCACGGGTGCCTTTCTTCTTCTGAATACCGGCAAACGGCGCGCCGACTCGAAGCACGGCCTGCTCACCACCGTTGCGTGCGGGCCCCGCGGGCAGCCGGTCTATGCCCTCGAGGGCAGCATCTTCATCGCCGGAGCCACGATCCAGTGGCTTCGCGACGGGCTGCAGCTGATCCATCAAGCGGCGGAAACCGATGCGCTGGCGCGCGGCGTCCCAGATACGGGCGGCGTGTATTTCGTGCCGGCCTTCGTCGGTTTGGGCGCGCCTCACTGGGAGCCCAATGCCCGGGGCACGATCGTGGGGCTCACGCGCGGGACGAGTCGTGCCCACCTGGCGCGCGCCGCGCTCGAGGCGATGGCGTACAGCACCAAGGAGGTGTTGGACGCCATGACCGCCGATGCGCAGCTCACGCTGCGCGCGCTCCAGGTCGATGGGGGCGCCGCCGCGAACGACTTCTTGATGCAGTTCCAGGCGGACCTGCTCGGCGTCCCAGTCGCGCGCCCGGACGTGCTCGAAACCACGGCGCTCGGCGCCGCTGCGCTCGCGGGACTCGAGCTGGGCGTCTGGAAAGCGCCGCGCGATTTCCTCGCGGGACGGCGGTTCACCCAGTTCCGTCCGAGCCGGAACCGGCGCGCCGTGCAGGAGCGCCAGGCGGAGTGGCGCCGCGCGGTCGCGACCGCGTTGTACTGGGCGGCTCCGGACCGCCGCAAGCGGCGATGAGGGCTCCGCTCGTGGCGGTCGTCGGCGGCTCGCAATGCACGCCGCAGGAGGCCGAGTGGGCGGGCGCGGTGGGTCGGCTGATCGCCCAGCGCGGCGCAGTCCTGGTGTGTGGCGGGCTCGGGGGCGTGATGGAAGCCGCGGCCCGCGGCGCCAAGGAGGCGGGCGGCCTCACCGTCGGGATTCTCCCGAGTGCCGATCCCGCCGATGCCAACGCGAGCATCGACGTTGCCCTCGCGACCGGGATGGGCGAGATGCGGAACGCGCTGATCGTGCGCGCGGCGCAGGCGGTGATTGCCATCGGCGGTGGGTGGGGGACGCTCTCGGAAATCGCGCTCGCCCGCCGTTCCAACACCCCCGTCGTGGGCCTTCATGATACCTTCACGTCGGCCGTGGAGATTCACCGTGAGGCGCGGCCGGAGGATGCCGTACGCTGGGCGCTGGAGCAGGCGCGTCGCCAGGAGGTATAATGGAGCCATGAACGCGGGAACGAAGTTCGCCATCGGGGCAGGGTTGATCGTCGCGTCCGTGGGCTACCTCATGGCCTCCGGCGTGAAGGAGACCGGCCAGTACTTCCTGACGCCCACCGAGCTGACCCAGAAGCTCGCGCTCGATCCGTCCTTCTATAACGTGGGTATGCGGGTCGGCGCCCACGTCGTGCGGGGCACCGTCTCCAAGGACGTGGCGACCCAGACGCTCCGCTTCGATGTCACGGACGGGAGCGCACGGTATCCGGTCGTATTCCACGGGCTGCCGCCCGACACGTTTACGGACTCGGTCGAGGTGGTCGTGGAGGGACGGCTGCAAAAGGACGGCGTGATCCACGCGACGAACGTCCTGGCGAAGTGCGGCTCGCGCTACGAATCGGTTCCCAAGGCGTAGATGACGGTCCTCGGCAGCATCTGCCTGTGGCTCGCCTTCCTGCTCGGCGTGTGGGGAGCGTTCGCCGGGATCGTGGGGGGACTGACGGGACGGCCGGACCTCGCACGCAGCGCCCGCCACGCGGTGTTCGCCATGTGCGGGGCCCTCCTCGTCGCGGTGTTCTCCCTCGAGTGGGCGCTGTTCCATCACGACTTCAACGTCGAGTACGTCGCCGCCTACACCAGCCGCAACCTGCCGATCTTTTACACGTGGTCCGCCCTGTACGCCGGTCAGAAGGGAAGCCTGCTCTTCTGGGCGACAGTGCTCTCGGTGTTCGGATCCCTGGCAATGGCTCTAACGCCGCGCCACAACCGCGAGTTGCTCCCGTATGTCGCGGGCGTAGTCTCCGCCGTTGCCGCGTTTTTCCTTTCGGTCATGCTGTTCGGCCACGCGAGCCCGTTCGAGCGGCTCGCGTACACCCCCCTCGACGGCAACGGCCTCAACCCGCAGCTCCAGAATCCGGGGATGGTGTTCCATCCCCCCATGCTCTACCTCGGCTACATCTCCATCACGATCCCGTACGCCTTCGCGATGGCGGCGCTGCTATCGAAAAAGCTCGACTCTGATTGGCTCGTCGCCATCCGGAAGTGGACGCTGCTGTCGTGGCTGTTTCTTTCGATCGGGATCTGCCTCGGCATGTGGTGGGCGTACGGCGAGCTCGGGTGGGGCGGCTACTGGGCGTGGGACCCCGTCGAGAACGCGTCGCTCCTGCCCTGGCTCACGATGACCGCGTTCCTGCACTCGGTGATGATTCAGGAGAAGCGCGGGATGCTCAAGAAGTGGAATCTCGGCTTGATCATCGGGTCGTGGCTCCTGTCGATCTTCGGCACGTTCATCACGCGCTCCGGCGTGATCTCGAGTGTGCATTCGTTCACCCAGTCGAACGTGGGCTATTTCTTCCTGGCGTTCCTCGTCGTAGCGGGTGTGGCGAGCTATACGTTGTACGCGAAACGGCTGCCACTACTCGAGGCCGAGGCGCGGCTCGAATCGATGCTCAGTCGCGAAGCGAGCTTCCTGTTCAACAACCTGTTGCTGGTGGGTATCGCGTTCTCGGTGCTCTGGGGCACGCTGTTCCCGATCCTCTCTGAGCTAGTGAAGGGGACGAAAATCACCGTCGGGCCGCCGTTCTTCAATCAAGTGAACATCCCGCTGGGACTGGGATTGCTGGCGCTCACCGGAATCGGGCCGTTGATTGCGTGGCGCCGGGCATCGGTCCCGAACCTGAAGCGTCAGTTCGCCGTACCGGTGACCGTGGGCGTGTTCGGCGCGCTGATCGTTCTCGTGGCGGGAATGCGTGACTTCTACGCGATCGTCGCAATCGGGCTGGGCGCATTCGTGATGGGCACGGTAACGCAGGAGTTCGCCCGTGGGGCTCGCGCGCGGCACCGTCAGTATGGCGAAGCGTACGTGCTCGCGCTTGGCCGCCTCCTGGCCCGCAATCGCCGGCGCTATGGCGGCTACATCGTGCATACGGGGATCGTGATTCTGTTCGTCGCCTTCGCCGGCATGGCGTTCAAGACCGAGACCGAGGCGACCCTCCGGCCTGGCGAGTCGGTCTCGCTCCGCAGCCCGTACGGGTACACCTACACGTTCACGAGCCTCGGGCTCTCGCAGTACGACGCGCTGAATCGGCAAGTCACCGCCGCCGCGGTCGAGGTGCGCCGCGACGGCAAGACGATCGGACTGCTCAACCCCGAGAAGCGCCAGCACGTGGATGGCCTGGGTCGACCCACGTTCCAACCCTCCACGGAGCCGAGCATCATGAGCTTGCTGCGGGAGGACCTCTACGTGGTTCTGGGCGGCGTCGTGAACGGCACCGAGCAAGCCGTCTTCCGATTCACCATCAACCCGCTCGTGTGGTGGGTATGGTACGGCGGGCTGATCGTCGCGCTCGGCGGGTTGATCGTGATGTGGCCGGGTGGCGGCTCGCCCGCGGTCAAACGCTCGCAAGCGGGGTACGCGGTGAGGCTGGTAGGGGAGCAATGAGGGCGGCACAGCGGCACGGCGGCACGGCGGTACGCTCTCGTCGGGAGTTTCTCGCGTCGGTCGTCGTCGGTTTGGTCACCGTCTTGCCGCCCCACCGCCCTGCCGCCCAGGATTCGCTTCCGGGCAGCGGCCCTTCCGGCCGTCTCTGGGACCCCGACCGTGCTGGGCGTCCCTTGCCTCCTGTGACGGCTGCCGACAACGACGCAGCCATCCAGGTGATCGAGAAGCAGATCCATTGCACGTGCGGCTGCAACCTCGACGTCTATACCTGCCGCACCACCGACTTTACCTGCGCCGTGAGTCCCGCGATGCACGCGCATGTGGTTGCGTTGGCGAGACAAGGGAAGACCGGCCAGCAGATTCTCGACCAGTTCGTACGCGAGAACGGGGTCGCGATCCTGATGGCGCCTCCCAAACGCGGCTTCAATCTGGCCGGCTACTTCGTACCATCCCTCGTGATCGTCGTCGCCGGCGCGATCCTGACGCTCGTGCTGCGACGGTGGGCCCGCGCCGTTCCCGCGCCGGTCGCGCCTCGCCCCTCCGCGGTGGCAGCCTCACCAGAAGAGCTCGAGCGCTTGCGGCACGAGCTCGATCGCCTGTCCGTCTGACCCCGTTGATCGAGCTCGTCGCCGGCATCCTGCTCGTGACGGGTGCGGTCTACTTCGTGCTGCGGCCCATCCTGCATTCGGGGCCCGCCACGGAGGAGGCCCCCGGTGACACGCGGGGGAACGAGGGCGAGGATCCCGACGACGATCTCTCACCCCGCGCGGTGGCGCTGCGGGCCCTCAAGGAGATCGAGTTTGACCGGGCGACGGGGAAGCTCTCGGATCAGGACTACGATGAGCTGAAGGCGAAGTACACCGCCGAAGCGCTGGCCGCTCTCCGCTCGGAGCCCCGGGAGCCGGGAGCCGGGAGCCGGGAGCCGGTGTTGCCGCCGGCTCTCCGCTCCCCGCTCCCTGCGCGCTCCTGTCCCGAGCATGGCCCCCGCCGGGAGTCCGGCTCTCAGTTTTGCTCCGAGTGCGGCCGCCGCCTGGGCACGGCCCCAGGATACTGCGCCCGATGTGGAACGTCGCTCGAGCAGGAGGCCCACTACTGTCACGCCTGCGGCGCCCGCGTCGCGGCGTGAGACGCCTCCCCGCCCCCCGCCCTTAACATCCTTTTCAGGCCGCCGTCTGTACCGCTCGGAGTGCGAGATGACGTTCCGAACTTCGAGAGGAGACGTTCACTCATGCGGCACACCATCGAGCTCACACTGGCGGCGGCCCTCGTCGGACTGGCGGTCGTCGCTTGCA
>DASQIB010000021.1:0-5898 GCA_035631795.1 Gemmatimonadales bacterium
CAGGATCTCCGCGCGGACCGCCGCGATGTCCGTCAGGATCGCCGCGACCGTCGCCAGGACCGGCGCGACGTGCGGAAGGATCGGCGGGATGTGAGGCAGGACCGGAAAGAGCTACATCAGGACAAGAAAGAGAACAAAGACAGGTCGAAGTAGGACAAGCACTACTAGACGCGTAGACGCACAGGGGAGAACAGGGTTTGAGTGAGCAGCTTGTCCCCCTCACTCCACTCTGTTCTCCCCTGTGCGTCTGTGCGTCTAGTCCGCGATCGCGTCCAAGTGCTTGTCGCTCCGCCGGGCGATCCAATACAGCGGAATTCCTAACAGCAACGTCAGCCCGCTGTACGCCCAGGCCATTCCAATGGAGCGCACTTTCGCCACTCTTCCCCAGGCCCCCTGCCCGATTACGCCGCCCAGGTTCCCGAACATCGAGTCGAGGGAGAGGATGGTGGCCCGCTGAGCGGACGGAATGTGCGCGTTGAGATACGCCTGCTTCACCGGCATGGCGAGGCCGATCGCCACGCCGTACAACAAATAGAGAGTCACCACGACATAGAAATTCGTCAAAAGGCCGCACGCTACGACTAAGACCGCCTGGACCGCGACCGAGAGCATCAGTAGCCCGGTGCGCGTCCGCACGACGCGGGAGAGCGGCCCCACGAGCGCGTTCCCAGCGATGAGGCTCAGCCCGACGAGCGAGCTGATCACGCCGTCCACCCACACGAGGTTGCGGCCCAGCAAGTCCAGGAAATACCGCTGCCAGCTGTAGAACCCGAAGATCATGAAGCTCATGCCGACGAGCGACGCGAGCATCACCGGCCGAACGACCGGATGCTTGAAGCCGTAGCTCAGTCCCTCGATGAACACGCGCCGCATCTCGGCCGGGACGCGACGCAGCTCGAGCGCCCGGGGCGTGAACCCCAGCTCTGGCATCCCGCGCCACGCGAGGACAAACAGCGGTATGACGATCGCCGCTCGCACCAGATACGGGAGGTCGAGCCGGATCTGGCCGAGCAGGCCGCCACCGATCGTCCCGACGAGCATGCCGGCGCCGAAAAACATCTGCGCCCGAGCGAACACCGGCTCGAGTGGCTCGGTGTACCCGGTCGCCTGGAGCGCGTCGACCAGCCAGGCGTCCACGGCACCCGTATAGAACGTATACCCGAGCCCGAGGAACACCGAGACCCACACGAACGCCCAGAACCCCCAGCCGCGCCATGCGATCGCCACATAGAGGAGCGTCGTGACGAACAGGGTCACGAGGCAGAGGAGGAACGACACGCGGCGTCCGAGCGTGTCTGCCACGACGCCCGTGGGGATCTCGAAGAGCATCGATCCCAGCGTGAACGCCGCGTTCGTGAGCAATACCTGTTGGATGTCGAGCCCCGCACCCATCTTGAAGAGCGTGTCGATTCCCCAGATGAGCGACATCGCGAAGTTGAAGAGCGCGGTGATGCCGTAGTACGTCCGAATGATGCGCGCGCTCATGCGGCTACCACCTGCGTATCGGCCCACGATTTGAACGCCGTCGCCGTCAGGATCACGGCCCCCCCCACCACCGCGAGAGGACCGGGCGCTTCACCGTGGACGAGCCATGCCCACACCGGGCTGAGCACGGGCTCGACCAATAGGAAGAGCGATGCCTCGAGCGCCGGGACCCGGGTGATGCCGCGGGAGAGGAACACGTACGCGAGCCCCAACTGAAACACGCCGAGGTAGCCCACGGCGAGCCAGTCGCCGACGTGACCGGGAGCGAGCGGCCATGCGAACGGCAGGCTGACCAGAAACACGAGCAGATTCCCGCAGGCCGCCGCACTCGCCACCGGCCCGTGATCCTCCCCCGCCCGCGCCAGCCAGCGGTAGCCGGTCACGGTGAACGCCCACGCGACGGCGCTTCCCGCCGCCAGCAGATTGCCGAGTGCGGGGTTCGGCGCGGTCGCGAAGCGGCGGTTGCCGCCCACGAAGAGCAGCGTCAATCCTGCTCCGAGCACGGCCATGAAACCCAGATCGGCGCCGCGCACCCGCTCCCGCAACAGCAGCGGCGCCAGCGCCACCACGAACAGCGGGTTCGTCGCCTGGAGGAAGACGGTGTTGGCGGCGGTGGTGAGCTTGTTGGCGAAGACGAACAGCAGCCCGGCGCCGGCGTACGCCACGCCCACGAGGATCACGCGCCAGGACCAGCGACGCCGTGCCTCGGGAATGAACGTCAGGATCGCGAGCATCGCCACGATCGCGCGGAACGCGGCGATCTGCGGCGCGCCGAACGTCGACGACTTGATCACCGCGCCGGCGGTCGAGAAGCACACCGCGGCGAGCACGAGCTGCCAGCGGGCCTTCACGGCGCGGTGCGACGGAGCCAGTCCCGGGCGATGGCGGCGATGTCCTGGTGCTCGACATCCGCGAGCGCGTTCAGCCGCCGCATCTCGGCGTCGGAAATCTTTCCATCGAGCTCGGCCAACGCTCGGTTTACCTCCGGATGGGCATCGAGTATCTGCGCGCGGGCGACGGTCGCCGCCTGGTACGGCGGGAAGTAGTGCCGGTCGTCCTCGAGGACGACGAGGTCGAGTCCCGCGATCTGCCCGTCGGTCGAGTTGCCGGCGATCACATCCACCTTCCGCTCGGCGAGGGCGCGGTAGGTGAGCCCCAGGTCCATCGCCGTCGGGGGCGCGGCGAATCGCAGCCCGTACACGCTCGCGAGCCCGCGGAACCCATCGGCGCGCTCGAGGAATTCGTAGCCGAACCCCGCGTGCCAGCGCGGCGCGACTCGCGCGAGGTCGGAGATCCGCGTCAACCCGTAGCGAACGGCGTCTGCACGACGAACCGTGATCGCGAACGTATTGTCGAAACCGAGGGGCTTCCCCCACACGAGCGCGAAGCGCCGCCGATACTCCGCCGCCACGGCTCGGTACACACTATCGGGATCGGGCCCGGGAGCGAGCTTCAACACGGCGGTGTACGCCGTGCCCGTGTACTCCACGTACAGGTCGATCTGTCCGGCGGTGATCGCCTGATGACACACGAACGTGCCACCCAGATGAAAGCGCCGTTCCACCGGGACCCACGTCCGTCGCTCGATCTGCTGCGCCACGATCTCACCGAGTAGATCCGACTCGGTGAAGTTCTTAGAGCCGACGACGATGCGGTCGCTTCGGTGGCATGCTCGGGATAACACGAGGACGAGTGGCATACAGAGCACGAGTGCCGACCTCGTTCCGTGCCCTAAAGGGCCGGCTCGGCCTCGCAGTGCGTCCTTAAGGACGCGCCACGGCCGAGTTCGGCCTTCAGGCCGTGGATCCAATCGGCGGCCCTGCTTCCTCACGTCCTCCTCCACGCCAACCGCCGCTCGGCCAGACCGAGCAGCCCGTCGGCCGCGATCGCCATGAGCGCCGCGGGGAGAGCTCCCGCGAGAATGAGCGTATTGTCGACGGTCGCGACCCCGCGGAAGATGTAGACGCCCAGCCCCCCGGCCCCGATTGCCGCCGCGATCGTCGCGGTACCGACGCCGACGACCGTCGCCACGCGCACGCCGGCGAGGATGACGCCCATACTCAGCGGCAGCTCGACCAGCCGCAGCAGCTGCCCGTCGGTCATTCCCATGCCACGCCCCGCTTCCCGAACTGCAGGGTCGACGCTCACAATCCCGGTGTACGTGTTTCGAACGATAGGCAGGAGCGCGTATAACACGAGGGCGACGATGGCGGTACGCGCGCCGATGCCGCCGAGGAACGGCAGCGGAATCAGGAATCCGAACAAGGCGAGGCTCGGGATCGTCTGGAAGACGTTCGCCAGCCCGAGCACGGTGCCGCGCCATGCGGGCCGTCGGGTGAGCGCGATGCCCAGCGGCACACCGATCAGGATCGCCACGATCGTCGAGATCAGCACCAAATAGACGTGCTGCCAGACGAGTCCCACGACCTCCTGCGAATTGCGGGCATAGAAGCGCAGGAGATCCATCTGGCTCGGCTAACCCCGGGCCGGCGGCCCGGGGTCAGCCGCACTCCTGAACGCCACCGCCTCGGGAAGGCGGGACGCCCGGAACTCCTCCGCGGTGCCCAGGAACACGAGGCGACCGCCCTGCATGAGCCCGATGCGGGTGCCGAGCAGCAGGCCTTCACGCACGTCGTGCGTGACGAACACCATCCCCTTCCCGAGCCGCTGCTCGAGCCCCTGGAACTCGCGCTGCAGCTCCACTCGCGTGATCGGATCGAGCGCGCCGAACGGCTCGTCGAGCAGGAGGAGCGGTGGGTCGGCGGCGAGGGCCCGGGCAACGCCGACGCGCTGCCGCTGCCCCCCGGACAGCTCGTGGGGATAGCGTGCGCCGAACGTGGCGGCATCGAGCCCGACCAGCGCGAGCATCTCCCGCACGCGGTCGGCGATGCGCGGTGACGGCCAGCCCTCGAGGCTCGGGACGAGCCCGATGTTGCGCTCCACCGTGAAATGCGGGAACAATCCGATCTCCTGGATCACATATCCGATGCGGCGTCGCAGCCGCGTGACCGGCAAATCCGCGGCGCGCTCGCCCGCCACGCGGACTTCGCCCGCGCTCGGCTCGAGCAGCCGATTGATCAACTTCAGCGTCGTGGTCTTCCCTGACCCGCTCCGACCCAGCAGCACGAGGGTCTCCCCGATGCCCACGGTGAAGGAGAGGTCCTCGACCAGGCTCGCCCCACCCGGCACCCGGTAACCGAGCCGGCTGATCTCCAACGCTGCGGTCATGCCGGCGTCGCGAGGACCATGAGGAACCGGCGGTCATCGCTCCGTCCCTGCCACGCAACCGCGAGGCCCGCGTCGGAGAGAATCCGGAGGAACGTGTCCGCGGCGTACTTATAGGAATGATTCATGGCCAGTCGTTCTCCCCGTGCGATGCGCAGGACTTCGCCCCCGAGGAGCGGCTCGACGTCCCGCCCCGCCCTGAAGTGCTTCGGGATGAGGTGGAGTCCGGGAAGTCGGGGATCGTCCGCCGCCTCGAACACGAGGTCGCCGTCCGCGTCGGTGATTCCCACCGCGTTGAGCGGTGCCCAGGCGAACCGGCGGTTCAGCGGATTGTCGTAGCCGGCGACGGTCGCCTCACCGGCGTAGATCTCGCCGTCCACGAGTATGGCGTCACCGGGCCGCAGCAGTTTCGCCAGCGCGCGCGCCTCGGCGAGGGGGTCGAAGGCGCCCAGCGTATTCCCGATGAGCAGCACGAGCCGGCGCGGGCTCTCAGGGTCGGCCGCGAGCATACCGAGGTGGGCGGGGTTCGTGAAGTCGGCCTTGATCCCCTGCGTGGGGATGCCCGCTCCTATCGCGCCCCCGCAGGCCATCTCGAGCAGGGCTTGGCTCGTATCCACGGGAACGTACGAGACGCGGACGCCGTTTTCTCGGAGTGCCTCGAGGATCAGAAGATCCTTGTCTCCTTGTCCGGCTCCGAGACTCAGGACCTCGAGTGGCGCGGGCGAGAACGACCGCGCGAGCTCGGCGCGGGAGCGCGCGATCAGCGAGCGTGACCGCACGAAATTGCGGTACGCTCCGTCGGAGCACAGGGCGATCCAGGCGCGCACCGACAATGGGAACCAATAGAAGAACTTTTCCGGCAGGCGTCGCTGCTGCACCGCCGCAACGAATTCCGCGGCGAGATCGTTTTCGGTCAGCAATGCATGAATCGAGATCATGAAGCGTTGAGAGTTACCGGTTGACGGGTGTGACGGCAACCCGTAGGATTGACCAGACAGCCGTCTTCCTGCTTCCCTGATGCAAGGAGGTCGCATGCGGATCGTCGAAATGCAGGAGCTCGTGCCCAGCTGTCATCGTCCCGAGATCGTCGAGACGGCGGAGCTGGTGCCTACCTGCCACTCCTGAGGGAGCGGCTAGATGCACCCGGGGGCCCGGACTGATGTCGGGCCCCCTTCGCGTTTCCTGACG
>DASQIB010000022.1:0-17627 GCA_035631795.1 Gemmatimonadales bacterium
CGTGGCGAGGGCGCGGAGCGTACGCACCGTGTACGAAGGGGCGGGCAGGCCCAGCTCGATCCGCTCGACCCCGAGCCGCGGGTTCCCGGCGACCGCTAGCTCGAGCATGCAGGCCCGTTGCTCCGCGGTCGCCACGTGGGCGGCGTGCTTGAACGGCTGCTCGCGGGCCGGCAGGAACCGCACCGTGGCACCCAGCGCTTCGCCCGCGGCTTCCGCCACCACCAGGTGACCGACGTGCACGGGATCGAACGAGCCGCCGAACAAAGCCTCCACGCGCGATCAGGACGGCGCGGCGGCGCTCGAGTCGGCGGGACAAGACTTGTCGAGACCCTCGGTCTGCGGGAAAAACCGTCGCAGGTGCTCGCACGTTTCCTTCAGCTCATCGGCATAGCCAATGGCCCGGTAGCTGTCGACGAGCCGCATCAAAGCATCCGCCACGCGCTGCGTCCCCGAATAGTTGGCGATGACGTCCTTGAAGTAAATGATCGCCGAGTCGAACGCGCGACGCTTGAAGTAAAACATTCCATTCTTGTAGTCCTTCTGGGAGAACCACTCGCGCAGCTGCTGGACGTGGACCTGTCCCCGCGAGGCGGCATCCGTGCCCGGGTAGCGTCCACCGAGCTCCTGATAGATCGCGAGCGCCGTCTCGCCGTAGGAAGGGTCGAGCTCGGGGTCCTTCCAGAGTCGCAGGTTGGCGTCTCCGGCGCGAAGCAACGCCAGCGGGGCCCAGTCGCTCGTGGGAAACTGATCTGCCACCTGACGGAAATCGTGGGCCGCTTGCACGCGGTCGCCCGTCTGGAAGTAGCATTCCGCGAGGTCGTACTGCACTTCGGCCATTTCCGGCTGCGTGGGCCCGATCTCGTACGTGAGTCGTTTGAACACCACCAGCGCTTTGCTGAACTTGCCCTCGCGGAACAGCGCGCGCGCCCGGGCCAGCTCTGGGACGGGGTCCGGCGCCGGCATCACGCGCGGGCCGTGGTGGCACCCGATGCCCGCAGCGGCGATCGCGATCAGAGACAGGCGACGCATGGTCCTCACTCCTGCTTCGGGGGAGCAGCCGGCGACGGAGCGTCCGCCTTCCCAAGCGCGTTGATCTTGGCCTGCGCGCGCTGGGTGATCGTATCGCCGGGCGTGCCCCCGGTCAGCGCCTGCTGGTAGCTCTCCAACGCCGCCGCCACGTCGCCCTGCGCCAGCTGGACGTCCCCCAAGCCGATGAACGCGCCGCGCACGACGTCGGCCGGGGCGCCTGGGGCGGTCGCCCGCCGAAACCAGGCCTCCGCGTCCGCCGGCTTGCCCCCGTCGAGCAAGCGCTGGCCTTCCACCAGCGAGCACAGCCCCAATCCCTCACGGGCCCCGTCCGCCACGGCCGGCTCCCGTTGCCGCCGAATGACGCCCTCGAAGACGGGCACCGCCGTGGTACAGTCGCGCGCCCGCACGGCGCTCATCCCGTACACATAGAGGAGGGAGTCGGCCATGCGGGCGTCACCCGCGGCCGCCGCCGCCGCGGGCAGCAGCGCCATCGCCCCCGCCGTGTCTCCGCGATCCGCCGCGTCGAGCGCGGCGAGTCGGGCGTAGCGGCCCAACGGCCGACTCGGCGCCACCGTGCGCAGACCCGCGAGGCCTCGCGCGGCGTCACTCCGATCACTGGCCGCCAGGGCCGCGCGCGCAACCCGCTCCAGGCCGTCGGCGGCCTCCCCCGCCCGGGACCGGTCCTGACCGAGGGCGATGTACGCATCGACGGCCGTCGAGAACTCACCCACGTGCAGGGCGGCGGCACCCGCTTTGGCATTGAGATTGCCGCTCGAAGGATCCGCCTTCAGCCCGAGCTCATACTCCGCGAGGGCATCGCGGTAGGCACCCGCCGCGTACGCGCGGTCGCCGAGCACCTCGTGATCGGCGGCACTCGGCTGACAGGCGAGCGTCGCGATCACACCCAGGATGACCCAGCGCGTCACGATTTCTTCTTTCGCCCGCCGCTTCCGTCGCCGCGCCCGCGGTCATCGCCCGCCTCCGCGCCGGACATGGCCATGGATACCGCCGTGTCGTTCCGCGCCAGCATCGCGAGATACGCCTCCACTCGTGGATCCTCCGGCCGGCGTTCCCGGCAATCCTCCCACACGGCCTTCGCGGCCAATCCGTCCCCGGCGAGGTAACACGCGAGGCCGAGCATCGCGGCGGCATCGAGGTAGGTCGGCCGGGCCCGCACGATGATCTCGAAGTGCTCTCGCGCGTCGAGGGCCCGGCCGGCCTCGAGCAGCATGCGCCCCAGCTTATACCGCAGGTCGTGAAACGCGGGTCCGAGCGCCAGAGCAGCCTCGTACTGGTCGATGGCGCGTCCCAAGCCGCCAGCCTCGAGGTAGGCGTCGCCCAGATGCGCGTGCTGGTTCGCCAGCTTCGCGGCGATGTGCGCCGCGAACCCCAGGCGCGGCTCCCCTCCCACTTGCGCGGCCCGCCGGAACGCGGCGTCCGCCTCCGCCTCGCGCCCGAGCTCGTTCAGCACGATCGCGCGGTGCACGAGCGCTTCGACGTACTGCGGGTTCAGCGCGAGCGCGCGGTCGAGCTGTACGAGCGCCTGGTCGGGCTGCCCCACCAGGGTGTACGACAAGCCGAGGAGGTGATGCGCGTCGGCGAATGCGCGTCCCGTCGCAACCACGTCCTCCAGGAGGTGGATCGCGCCGTAGTAGTCCTGCAGCTGAAATCGCTCTCGAGCCTGTCCGACGAGATGTTCAGGACTTACGTCCATGGGTCGCCTCGTACCAGCGGACGAACTGCCGAATCCCTTCCTCGATCCCCACCGTGGGCCGATAGCCCAGCTCGCGCTCCGCGCGGCGCAAGTCGGCGGCGGTCAGCCGCACGTCACCCGGCTGGTCCCCGTGGCGCTCGATGCGGACGTCGCGCCGCAACGTCCGCCCGATCAGATCGATCAGCCGGTCGAGCCGCACGCGCTCGCCCCCGCCGATATTGATGGGATCCGCCACGCCGGCGGGGCGGGACTGGCCCGTCCACTCCACGGCGGAGAGGACGCCATCCACGCAGTCCGTAATATAGGTATAGTCCCGCTCGCTCGACCCGTCGCCGTGCATCCGGACCGGCTGCCCCTCGGCGATCAGGCGGGTGAACCGATGGATGGCCAGATCGGGCCGCTGGCGTGGTCCGTACACCGTGAAGAACCGCAGGCAGGCGATCTGTAGCCCGTACAGATGGGCGAAGGCCTGCGCCATCAGCTCGCCGGCCCGCTTGCTGGCGGCGTATGGCGAGATCGGCCAGGCCGCCGGTGCGTCTTCCGCGAAGGGCGCCGGCGTCGCATCCCCGTACACCGACGACGAGGAACCGAACACGATCCGCCGGATGCCGGCGCGGCGCGCGGCCTCGAACACCCGCACCGTGCCGGTCACGTTGGTCTCGCTGTAGGACGCAGGGTCCTCGAGCGAGGGCCGCACGCCGGGACGCGCCGCGAGATGCAGCACGACGGAGACGCCGTCGAGCGGCAGGGGGTCGCGCACGATATCGCCTTCGACGAAGCGGAAGCCTTTCGTGCGCCGCGGACCTTCCAAGTTTCGCTCTTTCACAGGTCGGGCGTAAAAGGCGTCGAAGTTATCGAAGCCTACCACCTCGTCTCCCCGGGCGAGCAGGGCTTCGCACACGTGCGAGCCGATGAATCCGGCGGCGCCCGTGACGAGGATTCGGGCGCTCACCGCAGGAGCCCGCGGAAGTACTCGATGGTGCGCTGCAGCCCGTCCTCCAACGACACCTTCGCCTCCCAGCCCAGCGTTTCCCGCGCGCGCTGGATGTCGGGCTGCCGGACCTTCGGGTCGTCGGTGGGGAGCGGCTCGACGGTAATGGAGCTGGAGCTGCCAGTGAGCCGGAGCACCAGCTCGGCCAGCTGGCGCACCGTGAACTCGTCGGGATTCCCGATATTCGTCGGCTCCGGGCCGCCGCGCTCGAACAGGCGCACGATCCCCTCAACGAGGTCGTCGACGTAGCAAAAGGACCGCGTCTGGGAGCCGTCGCCGTACACGGTGAGCGGCTCGCCCTTGAGCGCCTGGACGATGAAGTTGGACACGACGCGCCCGTCGTGGGGGCGCATGCGCGGGCCGTACGTGTTGAAGATCCGTGCGATGCGGGTGTCGAGCTCGTGGGAGCGATGATAGGCCATCGTCAACGCCTCGGCGAACCGCTTCGCCTCGTCGTACACGCCGCGCGGTCCGACCGGGTTGACATTGCCCCAGTAGCTCTCGGGCTGGGGGTGCACGAGCGGATCCCCGTAGACCTCCGAGGTCGACGCCAACAGCAGGCGCGCGCCTTTCGCCTTCGCGAGTCCGAGGGCCTTGTGCGTCCCCAACGATCCGACCTTCAGCGTCTGGATCGGCAGCTCCAGGTAGTCGACGGGGCTCGCGGGGCTGGCGAAATGAAACACGCCCTCGAGCGGTCCCTGAACCTCGATGAAGTTCGCGACGTCATGGAGAATGAACTGAAAGTTGGGGTGACTCTTGAGGTGCTCGAGGTTGGCCTTGTTGCCGGTGCTGAAGTTGTCCATGCCGACGACGCGGTGGCCCAGGGCGAGCAGTCGGTCGCACAGGTGCGACCCGAGGAACCCTGCCGCGCCGGTTACGAGGACGCGCATGCCACGGGGCGCCCGATGCTCTCATAGATGAATCCCAGACGTGCCATCCGCTGTGGATCGTACAGGTTTCGCCCGTCCACGATCAGGGATCGGGAGAGCGCACGCTTGATCCGCTCGAAGTCCGGGTTGCGGTATTCGAGCCATTCGGTCACGATGGCCAGCGCCGCCGCGCCCTCGACGGCCCCGTAGGCATTGGTCGCGTACGTCACGCGGTCGCCCAGATGACGGCGCGCGGACGCGGCGGCGGCCGGGTCGTGCACGCGCACGCGCGCTCCCACCCCAAGCAGCTGCTCGACCAGCACGAGCGCGGGGCTCTCCCGCACGTCGTCCGTCTCCGCCTTGAACGCCAGCCCCCACACGCCGATCGTGGCGCCGCGGAGGTCGGGTCCGAGTCGCCGCTCGAGCTTCTCGAAGATGACGCGCTTCTGCCGCTCGTTCGCCGACTCGACCGCCTGCAGGATGTCCAGCTGGACGCCACGGTCCTGCCCCGTGCGAATCAGGGCCTTCACGTCCTTGGGGAAGCACGATCCCCCGTAGCCCGGCCCCGGGAACAGGAACGCCGGTCCGATTCGACGGTCGGACCCGATTCCCTTGCGGACGAGCGTGACATCCGCGCCGACGGCGTCGCACAGCCGGGCGACCTGGTTCATGAACGAAATCCGCGTGGCGAGCATGGCGTTGGCCGCGTACTTCGTCATTTCCGCGGACGGGAGATCCATGAAGATGATCGGGTTCCCGGTGCGGACGAACGGGGCGTACAGCTGGCTGATCATGTCCGCCGCGTCCGCGGAGTCCACCCCTACCACGACGCGGTCCGGCTTCATGAAATCCTCGACCGCGGCACCTTCCTTGAGAAACTCCGGGTTCGCGCAAACCTGAAACGGCGTCGTGGTGTGCTTGGCGATCTCGGTGCGGACCCGCTCGGCCGTGCCGACCGGCACCGTGCTCTTCGTGACGACGAGCTTGGAGCGGTTCATGTGTTGCCCGATGGTCCGGGCGACGCTGAGCACGTGCTGCAGGTCGGCCGACCCGTCCTCGTCGGGCGGGGTGCCGACCGCGATGAACACGACCTCCGCGTGCTCGATCGCTCCCCCCACGTCGGTCGTGAACTGCAGGCGCCCGTCCCGCTGGTTGCGAATCACCAGCGGCTCGAGCCCGGGCTCATGAATCGGCAGGCGGTTCTGCTTGAGGCTGTCGATCTTCGCGGCGTCTACGTCGGCGCAGATGACGTCGTTGCCCGTCTCGGCGAGGCAGGCACCCGCAACCAACCCGACGTAGCCGGTGCCGACGACGGCGATCTTCACCGCGTGCGGCCCTTACGCCGGGCCTTCTCGAGCGCGTTCCGCGTGTCGACGATCACCCGGCCACACCGCTCGACGAGCGCGTAGTCCATGTCGGTGTGATCGGTCACGACCACGACGCAGTCCGCCGCAGTGATCGTCTCCGACGTCAGGGGGAGTGAGGCCAGGTCGATGCCTTCGTCCTTGAGCTTCCGAACGTGCGGGTCGTGGTAGGAGACCACCGCGCCACGCCGCTGGAGCAGCCGGATGACGTCCAGCGCCGGGCTTTCGCGGATGGCGTCGATGTCCTTCTTGTAGGCGACGCCGAGTACCAGAACCTTGCTGCCGCGCGCCGCCCGCCCCTGCTCGTTCAACCGGTCCACGACTCGTGCCACCCAGTACTCCGGCATTTCCGCGTTGATCTCGCCCGCGAGCTCGATGAACCGCGTGCGATAGTTGAGCGTGCGCATCTTCCACGCCAGGTAGTGCGGATCCAACGGAATGCAGTGGCCGCCGACACCGGGGCCCGGCATGAACTTCATGAACCCGAACGGCTTCGTGGCGGCGGCGTCGATCACTTCCCACACGCTGACGCCGAGCTTATCGCACACGATTGCCATCTCATTGACGAGGCCGATGTTGACGCTGCGGAACGTGTTTTCGAGGATCTTGACGAGCTCGGCCGCTTCCGTGGACGACACCGGAACGAGGTGCTCGATCGCCGGCTCATAGACCGCGATCGCCACGCGGCGGCACTCTTCCGTGATACCGCCCACTACCTTGGGCGTGTTGTGCGTGTTCCATTGCGGGTTGCCCGGATCCACACGCTCCGGAGAAAACGCCAGGAAGAAGTCTTCACCGACCTTCAGCCCGGTCGCCTCGAGCGCGGGCAGCATCAGCTCGCGCGTGGTCCCGGGGTAGGTCGTGGACTCGAGGACGATGAGCTGGCCCCGGCGCAGCGCCTGTTTCACGGAATTCGTCGCCGCGAGCACGTAGCTCACATCCGGATCTTTGGTCTTCGACAACGGCGTCGGAACGCAGATGGACACGACGTCCGGCTCGCGCAGGCGGGCCAGATCGGTGGTCGCCACGAACGCGCCCGACTTGACGAACCCCGCGAGCTGTGCGCCCGGAACATCCTGCACGTGGGAGCGACCCTGGTTTACGCCGTCGACGACGTGTTTGCCGACATCGAAGCCCAGGACATGGAAGCCGGCGCGCGCGAACTCCATCGCCAGCGGAAGGCCCACGTACCCCAACCCGACGATCCCGATCAGCGCCGAGCGGTCCTTGGCTTTCGCGACGAGGACGTCGGAGGCGCTGACGGTCGTGGTGGAGGACGCGCTCATAGGCTGACCGGGGCGCCGCCCCCCGAGAGCGAGCGCGTGGCGGCATCGAGCACCTTCACCACGGCCACACCGTCCGCGGCGCTCGCGCGCGGCGCCTCGGTGCGTCGGGCCACTTTTACGAAGTGGCCGAGCTCGGCCGCGAGCGGCTCGACGTTCGGGATCTTGGGAATGAAGATGTCGCCCTCCCGGATCGACAGCGCCTCGCCGTACGACCCGTACTCGGGCGGCCGCTGCACGCCCTTATCGTAGATCCGGAGCTTCTCACGCGCTTCCATATCGTCGAACACGACCATTTTTGTCGCTCCCACCACCGTGAGTTTCCGCTCTTTGTGGGGGTCGAGCCAGGACAACTGCACGTGCGCGAGCACGCCGCTCCCGAATTCCATGGTCAGGAACACGACGTCCTCGACTTTCGGCTGCAGGTAGCTCTTCCCGTGCGCGGCGACACGCACCGGAGTCTCCCCAAGCAAGTACAATGCCACTGACACGTCGTGCGGCCCGAAGCTCCAGAGCGCGTTCTCGTCGGCGCGAACCTGCCCCAGGTTGACGCGAAGCCCGTACAAGTAGTAGATGCGACCGAGCTCCCCACTCTGCACCAGGGTCCGCAGCCGCTCGACGGCCGGGTGGAACACGAGGAGATGCCCGGTGAGAACGGGCACGTCGTGCTTGGCCGCGGCCTGCGCGACCGCTTCCGCGTCGCCGGTGCTCAGGGCGAACGGCTTCTCGACCAGACACGGCTTTCCGGCTTCGATGCATTGCCGGGCGACCCGCGCGTGCGTCGCGGCGGGGGAGGCGATCAC
This sequence comes from Gemmatimonadales bacterium, assembly GCA_035631795.1. Lineage (GTDB taxonomy): Bacteria > Gemmatimonadota > Gemmatimonadetes > Gemmatimonadales > GWC2-71-9 > AG41. The sequence continues at coordinate 8,054 of DASQIB010000022.1, forward strand.
CACGGCGTCGACCCGACCCAGGAGGTCCGCAACGTCGCCGGTGATGTGCGCAGCCGGATACTGGCGCGTCAGTTTCTCCCGCGTCTTCGCATCGGCGTCACACACCCCCGCGAGCTCCGCCTCGGCCAGCGTGGCCACCGTGCGCACGTGATTCTTCCCCCACGCGCCGGCGCCAATGACGCCCACGCGAAGGCGGCTCACCGGTAGAACCCGCGGATGGTCTCCGCCACGAAACCGATCTGGTCCTGCGTGAGCTCGGGATAGATGGGGAGCGAGATCACTTCGGTCGCCGCCCGCTCCGCCTCGGGGAGCCGGCCCCGCTTGTAGCCGAGGTGACGGAAGCAGTTCTGGAGATGCAGCGGGACGGGGTAGTACACGGCGTTGCCGATCCCGTGACTCTTGAGATGCGCCTGCAGCTCGTCCCGGCGCTCGACCCGCAGCGTGTATTGATGGAAGATCGGCTCGTTGCAGCTGTCCACGACCGGTGTCCGGACCGCCGGCACGCCGTCGAGCGCCCGGGTGTAGGACGCCGCGTGCTCGCGTCGCTTGCTCGACCAGGACGCGAGGTGTGGCAACTTGGCGAGCAGGATCGCGGCCTGCACCGAGTCGAGTCGCGAGTTGGTGCCGATCTCGTCGTGATGGTACTGCTTCGCGCCGCCGTGCAGCCGCAGCTTGCGGAGCCGCTCGGCCGCCGCGTCGTCGGACGTGACCATCATGCCGCCGTCGCCCCAGGCGCCCAGATTCTTGCTCGGGAAGAAGGAGTACCCGGTCGCCCAGCCCAACTCGCCGGCCATCCGCCATTCGCCGTCGACGCGGCGGCGCGCGCCGATCGCCTGGGCCGCGTCCTCGACGATCTTGAGTCCATGAGCCCGCGCGATCGGTATCAACCGCTCGATGGCGGCCATTTGGCCGTACAGGTGAACGGGCAGGAGGGCCCGCGTGCGCGGAGTGACCGCCGCTTCCACGGCGCCCGGGTCGAGATTGAACGTGCCGGGCTCGATGTCCACGAAGACCGGCGTTCCGCCGGCGTTATGGATCGCCCCGGCCGTGGCGAAAAACGTGAATGACGTGGTGATGACCTCGTCTCCCGGCTCGAGATTGAGCGCCTTGAGCGGCAAGAGCAGCGCGTCCGTCCCGCTGGCGCAGGCGATGCCGTGCTTCGCCCGGGCGAGCTGGGCGATCGCGCTCTCAAGCTGCGGGACCGAGGGACCCATCACGAATTGCTGCGACTCGATGACCGCCTGCAGGGCGGGCAGGACCTCGTCCTTGATCGCGCGATATTGCGCCACGAGGTCCAATAACGGCACGTTCACGGTGTCAGGGATCCAATAAGGAAGAGGCGGAGGAAATTACCCGACCCGGCCGGGCTGGGCAATGCGATGCAGCGCGCCGTCGGTTTCCTGGTAGGCCGTGCCACATGCGGGGCAGGTCGCGGCGCCATGCGCCACGACGAGCCGCTCGCCGCACTGGCACATCCAGCCCACCCGGCGGGCGGGGACGCCGACCATCAGCGCGTACGCCGGGACGTCGGAGGTGACGACGGCGCCGGCACCGATGAAGGCGTATTCGCCGAGCGTGATGCCGCAGACGATCGTGGCGTTGGCCCCGATGGACGAGCCGCGCTTCACGAGCGTTTCGCGATACTCGTGCTTGCGCGACACGTGGCTGCGGGGGTTCAGGACGTTCGTGAACACGCAGGACGGCCCGCAAAACACGTCGTCTTCGAGCGTGACCCCTTCGTAGATCGACACGTTGTTTTGGATTTTCACGTTCGTGCCGATACGCGTGCCCGGCATCACGACCACGTTTTGCCCGATGCTGCAGCGCTCGCCGATCACGGCGCCCGGCATCACGTGGCAGAAGTGCCAGATCTTCGTGCCCCGGCCGACCCGCGCACCGTCGTCGACGTAGCTCGATTCGTGCACGAAGTAGTCCGCCATCTACGCCCCGATCACCTTGATCTCGAGCTCGAGCTCGACGCTGGTCTTCTTCGCGACCGCCTTCCGCACATGGTCGATCACCTTGAGGACGTCGCTGGCGGTCGCGGTGCCCGTGTTGACGATGTAATTCGCGTGGAGCGTGGAGACCTGCGCGCCCCCGATGGTGAAGCCCTTGAGACCGCACTCGTCGATCAGCACGCCCGCCGTTCGCTGCCCGCCCGGGTTCTTGAAGACCGACCCGGCGCACGGCTGATCGAAGGGGGTCCCGGCCTTGCGCCAGCGAAACAGACGCGCCTGGAGCTCTTTGAGCTTCGCCGGCGGCTCCTCGATCAACGCGAGCTTGGCCTCGAGGACGATCACGTTCCCCAGGTTCGAGGACCGGTACTTGAACGAGATCTGTTTTCGGGACACCGGCCGAACTTTGCCCTTCGCGTCCATGACCGTCGCTTCCGTCAAGACCTCGGCGAATTCCGCCCCGTGGGCGCCGGCGTTCATGTACACGCCGCCCCCGACGGTACCGGGAATACCGATGAAGCGCTCCACACCCGCAAAGCCCGCCTCCGCGGTGCGTCGCGCGAGCAACGGCGTGGCGAGACCGGCTCCGACGATGGCCGTGGCGCCCTTCATCTCGAAGCGGTCGAGCCCCTTGCCGATCCGAATCGCGACGCCGGGGAACCCGGTGTCCTTCACGAGCACGTTCGAGCCGAGGCCCAATGCGACCCACGGGAGCCCGCGCTCCTGCGCCAGCTCGAGCGCCTTGACTACATCGTCCGCGTCAGCCGCCTGGACCAGAAAGCGCGCCGGCCCACCGATCCGGTAGGTCGTGTACCGGGCGAGCGGCTCGTTTTCGAGCACGCGGCCGCGGAACTTGGGCTTCGGAGCCGGGGCTGGCGTCGCCGGCTTGGCCGCGGCTTTGCCGGCCTTCCCGCTCGCCTTGGCCGGCGCCTTCGCCGCTACGCCCGGCCGACCGGCGCGGGGCTTCCCGCCGGCGTCCTTGCGGCTGCCGGCGGCTGCTTTTCGACGGTCGTTCTTTCGTGCCATTCTTGAAGGCTCCTCACACTACTCGTTCGGCTGCGCAGCGCGATGATCGCGTCGCATGCGGCGCTCGCGGCCGACATCGTCGTCGTGTACGGCACGCGGTGCATCAGCGCGGCGCGCCGGATCGCGTAATCGTCCGCCTGCGTGAACTTCCCGAGGGGCGTATTGATCAAGAGCTGCACGTCCCCGGACACGATCAGGTCGATCGCGTTGGGTCGCCCCTCGTGCACCTTGGCCACCAACTCCGCGGGCACGCCCCGCGTCCGGACGTAGCGCGCCGTGCCCTCCGTGGCCACGATGCGGAACCCCATCTCGTGAAACCGCCGCACGATCGGCAGCACCGTGGGCTTGTCCGAGTCGTTCACCGTCACGAAAATCGCGCCCTGCAGCGGCAGGCTGCCGTCCGCGGCGATCTGCGCCTTGGCGAACGCCATGCCGAAGCTGTCCGCCAATCCCATTACCTCGCCCGTCGAGCGCATTTCCGGGCCCAGGATGGTATCCACGCCGGGCAGCTTCGTGAAGGGGAAGACGGCCTCCTTGACGGCCACCCCGGGCAGCGGAAGGTCATCGGGAACGCCCAGTTCGTCCAGGGTGTGCCCGGCCATGACGGCCGCCGCGAGCTTGGCGAGGGACACGCCGGTCGCCTTGCTGACGAAGGGGACCGTCCGAGACCCCCGGGGATTGACCTCCAGGACGTAGACGACGCCGTCCTTGATGGCGAATTGCACATTGATCAAGCCCACGACGCCCAGGGCCTTGGCGAAGTCCTTGGTATAGCGGCGCATTTCGTCGACTTGCCGGTCCCCGATCAGGTAGGGCGGCAGCACGCACGCCGAATCGCCCGAATGCACGCCGGCGTCCTCGATATGCTGCATCACCCCCCCCACCACGCACCGCGTGCCGTCGGCGAGGGCGTCCACGTCGCCTTCGAACGCGTCCTCGAGGAAGCGGTCGATGAGCACCGGATGCTCGGGTGCCACGCGCGCGGCCTTCTCGAAGTAGTCTCGCAGCGAGCCCTCGTCGTACACGATTTCCATGGCCCGGCCGCCCAGGACGTACGACGGCCGGACCAGGACCGGAAAACCGATTCTTTCGGCGACCATCACCGCCTCCGCCACGGATCGCGCCGTGCCGTTCGCGGGCTGGGTCACCCCCAAGCGGTCCGCCAGCGCCTCGAACCGCTCGCGGTCTTCAGCGATGTCGATCGAGTCGGGCGGCGTCCCGAGAATCGGCACGCCCGCCGCCTCGAGCGGCTTGGTCAACCGCAACGGGGTCTGACCGCCCAGCTGAACCACCACGCCCTTGGGTCGTTCCCAGCGCACAATCTCCAGCACGTCCTCGAGGGTGAGCGGCTCGAAGTACAGCTTGTCCGAGATGTCGAAATCGGTCGACACCGTCTCGGGGTTCGAGTTAATCATGATGGTCTTCAGGCCCAGCTCCCGGAACGCGAGCCCGGCGCGCACACAGCAGTAGTCGAACTCGACCCCCTGCCCGATGCGGTTGGGCCCGCTGCCGAGGATCACGACGCCGTCGGCGCCGAACGGGGTCGACTCGTTCTCGGCATCGTACGAGCTGTAGAGGTACGGCGTGGCAGAGGGGAATTCTCCCGCGCAGGTATCGACCGTCTTGTAGGCGGGATGCACATCGAGCCGCCAGCGTGCCTCGCGGATGGCCGCTTCCGTGCTCCCCCGCAGCGCCGCGAGCTGGCGGTCCGAGAACCCCATGCGCTTCATGCGACGGAGCGCCGGAGCCCCCCCCCCGACTCGCCGAGCCCCGCGAACCAGCGTTCCGCCTCGATCAGCTCTTCCATCTGATAGAGGAACCAGGGATCGATCCCCGAGGCCCGCGCCACGTCGTCCACCGAGACGCCGGCGAGCAGGGCGCGCTTGATCTGGAAGATCCGCTCGGGCGTTGGCGTCCGCAGCGCCACCCGGAGGTCCTCCGGGCTGTCACTCGTCAGCCGGTCGTCCGCCAGCGTCTGCCCCGTCACCCATCCGGGCCTTCCGATCTCGAGCGCCCGGAGTCCTTTCTGGAAGGCTTCTTTGAAGGTGCGGCCGATCGCCATCGCCTCACCTACGGATTTCATCTGGGTGGTGAGGCGGAAGTCGGCCGTCGGGAACTTCTCGAAGGCGAACCGCGGCACTTTGACGACCACGTAATCGAGTACGGGCTCGAAGGACGCGGGCGTGGTCTTCGTGATGTCGTTGGGCAGCTCGTCCAGTGTGTACCCGACGGCGAGCTTCGTGCCGATCCGCGCGATGGGGAACCCGGTGGCCTTCGAGGCCAGCGCCGACGACCGGGAGACGCGCGGGTTCATCTCGATCACGAGCATCTCACCGTCCGCTGGGTTGACGGCGAACTGGATGTTGCAACCGCCCGCCTCTACCCCGATCTCGCGGATGATGGCGATCGCGGCGTCGCGCATGCGTTGGTACTCGCGGTCCGTGAGCGTCATGGCGGGTGCGACCGTGATCGAATCGCCCGTGTGGACGCCCATCGGGTCGACGTTCTCAATCGAGCACACGATGACCACGTTGTCCCGATGGTCGCGCATCACCTCGAGCTCGAACTCCTTCCACCCGAGCACGCTCCGCTCGATCAACGTCGTGTGCACGGGTGACAGCTCGAGCGCCCGCTCGACCAGCTCCTCGAGCTCGGCGCGATTATACGCGATCCCGCCGCCCGTCCCGCCCAACGTGAACGACGGGCGGATGATCGCCGGGTAGCCCGTCTCGGCCGCTTCGGCGAGCGCATCCGCGACCGTGCCGACCGTCCGCCCCACCGGCGTCGCCAGGCCGATCCGCTGCATGGCCGCCGCGAACTCGGCCCGGTCCTCGGCCATTTGAATCGCGCGCGCATTCGCCCCGATGAGCTGGACCCCGAAGCGCTCGAGGGTGCCGTCCTTGGCGAGGGCCATGGCCACGTTCAGCGCCGTCTGCCCGCCCATGGTGGGGAGCAGCGCGTCGGGGCGCTCACGCTCGATCACGCGGCGCACCCACTCCGGCGTCACGGGCTCGACGTACGTCCGGTCCGCCAGCTCCGGGTCGGTCATGATCGTCGCGGGATTCGAGTTGACGAGAATCACCGTGTAGCCCTCTTCCTTGAGGGCTTTCACCGCCTGAGTGCCCGAATAGTCGAACTCGGCGGCCTGGCCGATCACGATCGGCCCGGAGCCGATGAGCAGAATGCTCCGGAGGTCAGTCCGCTTGGGCATTGAGCACGTCCCGCAGGGTGGCATCCAAATCGTAGCGCGGGGACCACCCAGTGGCCGCCCGCAGCTTCGCTGCGTCGCCCACCAGGTGCAGCACGTCGCCGCCGCGCATGAGCTCCGGGTCCGCCTCCGGGATGGGCCGAACGCCGATCAGGGCGGCCAGCCGATCGAACAGGTCCTCGAGCGACACGGCCTGCCCGGACGCGATGTTGTAGATCTCACCGGGCTGCCCCTTGACGAGGAGGCGCGCGTACGCGTCGACCACGTCGCGCACATGCAGGAACTCGCGCACCGGCTCGAGATTGCCGACTTTGACGACCGGCGCTCCGATGCGTTTCGCGGCGCGCAGCCGTTCGGCGAAGGCCGGAACGACGAACCGCGCATCCTGCCCCGGGCCGGTATGCGCGAAGGCGCGGGTGACCACCACGCGCAGCCCGGTGCGACGCCATGCCTCGAGCGCTGCGATCTCCTCCCCGGCCTTGCTCGCGGCGTAGGGCGACGCCGGCGCGATCGCATCCGTCTCGCGGCGCGGCCGGGCCTCATCGCACGGTCCGTACACCTCGGCCGTCGACGCGACGAGTACGATCGGGTCGGCGCGCCCGGTCCGGCGAGCCTGACCCAGCGCGTGCACCACGCGCGCCGTACCGGCGGCGTTCACGTTCCACGCGAACCCCGGATCGCGGCTGGCGTCGCTGGTCGACGACACGGCGGCGAGGTGTACGATGGCGTCGTAGGGCAGGTCGACGCACGCCCGCACCGACTCCGCGTCCGTGAGCTCGAGCGGGAGCCACCGGACCTGCGCATGCTCGTCGGGCGTAAGATCCGCCGCCGGCGCGACCGGCGTGGGGCTCTGACTGGGGCGGACGGCGCCGTACACCTCGCGGCCGTCCGCGAGCAGCCGGCGGATCAGCCAGCGGCCGACGAAGCCGTCGGCCCCGGTGACGAGGACCTTCACGATACCCGCTCCAGGTCCGCGTCCACCATCATGCGCACCAGCTCCGCGAAGCTCGTTCGCGGCGCCCAGCCGAGGTCGCGCCGCGCCTTGGACGGGTCGGCCTGCAAGAGGTCGACCTCGGCCGGCCGGACGAACCGCTGGTCGACCTTGACGTGCTGTTTCCAGTCGAGCCCGGCGTGGGCAAACGCCACCTCGCACAGCTCGCGAACCGAGTGCGTCTGGCCGGTCCCGACCACGTAATCCGCGGGCTTGGGCCGCTGCAGCATGCGCCACATGGCGTCGACGTAATCGCCGGCGAACCCCCAATCGCGCCGGGCGTCGAGATTGCCGAGCTCCAGATCGCGACTCTTGCCCTTCACGATGCGGGCCACGCCGTGGCTCACCTTGCGCGTCACGAACTCGAGACCGCGGCGCGGCGACTCGTGGTTAAAGAGAATGCCGCTCACCGCGTACAGGCCGTAGGACTCACGATAGTTCACCGTGATCCAGTGGCCGTAGACCTTGGCGACGCCGTAGGGTGACCGCGGATAGAACGGCGTGGTCTCGCGTTGCGGCGTCTCCTGCGCCTTTCCGAACATCTCGGAGGAGCTCGCCTGGTAGAAGCGTGCCGCCGGGTGCGCGAGCCGGACGGCCTCGAGGAGCCGCGTGACGCCGAGGGCGGTGAACTCGCCGGTCAGCACGGGTTGGGCCCACGATGTGGGCACGAAGCTCTGGGCCGCCAGATTGTAGACCTCGTCCGGCTTGGCGTCGCGCACGACGGAGGTGAGCGAATGTTGGTCCAACAGATCGGCGGGAACGATGTGGACGCGATCGAGCAGGTGCCCGATGCGCTCGTAAGAATCGTGCGACGTGCGGCGCACCACGCCGACGACCTCGTACCCCTTCCCCAGGAGGAACTCCGCCAGGTACGAGCCGTCCTGCCCGGTGATTCCGGTGATGAGCGCCGTGCGTCGGGGTTGCCTCACCCTTTTGGCCGGTTTAGCTTTAGGCCGCTTTTCCGAAGCGCTCATTTCCTCAGTCGGACAGGTCCATGGCTCGAGTCTGCGACATCTGTGGCAAAGGCCCCATCACGGGGCACAACGTCAGCCACGCGAATAACAAGACCAACCGGCGCTGGTACCCCAATCTTCAGCGGGTGCGCGCCGTCGTGGACGGAACGACCAGGCGCATCCGGGTCTGCACGCGCTGCCTCAAGTCGAATCGCGTCACCAAGGCGGCGTAACGAAAAAGGGGACCCAGGGTCCCCCTTCATGGTCTCGCAGGGCCGCCTCCCAGCCCGTCACTCACCCAGCAGTTCAATCCGAGCTACGTCGGCGCCGTCACCCGCGCGGTGTCCGAGTTTGACGATGCGGGTGTAGCCGCCCGGCCGCGCCGCGAAGCGGGGCCCCAAGTCCTTGAACAAGCGGTGTGTCACGTCCCGGTCTTTGAGGCGGCGCTCCACCAACCGTCGGGCGTGGAGGTCGCCGCGTCGCGCCAGCGTGATGAGGCGCTCCGCGTACGGGCGCAGCTCCTTCGCCTTCGCCTCCGTGGTCACGATCTTGTCATGGCGAAAGAGGCTGGTCGCGAGATTGGCGAGCAACGCCTTCTTGTGGCTCGCGGTGCGCGAGAGCTGTCGACCTTTGGCCCGATGCCGCATTACTCCCCGTTTCCCTCGCTCACCTGCGTCTGCGGTGGCATCCCGGGATCGAGCACCTTCCACTCCTCCGCGGTCTCCTCGAACTTCATCCCGAAGTTGAGCCCTTCGCGCCGGAGCAGCTCCGCGATTTCTCCGAGCGCCTTTTCCCCGACGTTCTTCACCTTGAGGAGATCTTCCTCGCGATACTGCACGAGATCTCCGAGGGTGCGAATGTTCGAGTTCTTGAGCGAGTTGACCGATCGGACCGACAAGCCGACGTCGTCGATCGAGCGGGCGAGCGTCTCGCGCATCCGGCCCGTGGCGGCGCCCCCGTTCCCCGGTGCCGTAGCGGGCACCATCGGGACCTTCCCGAAGTCCACGAAGAAGCGGAAATGCTCCTGCGCCAGCGCCGCCGCGTACGCCACCGCATCCTCCGGTGAGATGGTCCCATTCGTCTCGACGGTCAGCGTCAACCGGTCGTAGTCGGTGCGCTGGCCCACGCGCGTCTCCGCCACCGTGAAGTTGGCGCGCCGCACGGGATTGTAGATCGAGTCCACGCGCACCACGTCGACCGGCATGGTGCGATCGATGGGGTGCTGTTCCGCCTCGACGTATCCCCGACCCTTGTTCACGTACAGCTCGCCGCCGATCTCGCGGTCGTCCTGCACCGTGAACAGCAGCTGGTCGGGGTTCACGATCGTCACGGCGCTGTGCGCTTCGATGTCCCGCGCGTAGACCGGCCCGGCCTTGTCGTGCTTGACGTGGAGCACCGCCTCGTCGACGTCGGGCGCGAGCACCAGCGTCAGGGCCTTGAG
>DASQIB010000023.1:0-2739 GCA_035631795.1 Gemmatimonadales bacterium
GTCATGGCGTATGATGGTTGAGGAGGTACTGAACGGCGAGGTCGGTCAGACTCCACAGCTGTACGTCCGAGCTCGTCCCGTAGCGCGTGGGCACGAGCCGGCCGTTGTCGATCCGATAGCTCCACAGCTCCGCATGCCGCAACCCGGAACGATCGACCGCCGTGACAGTGCGTTGCAGCGCGTCCTCGAGCGGCGCCGGATCGGCGCCCGATGGCAGCGCCGCGATCTGCAGGGAGAGCCCCGCCAGGAGGATGTTCACGTCCCGGCCCCACACGACCGTCGGTGAGTGGTACGCGTCACGACGAAACGTCTCCCACACGTCTCGTGGCGCATAGGCGTCGTTCGCCGTGAGCGGACCCAGTCCGTCCACGAACAGCCCGGTGGGGTACGGGCGCATGATCGGTCCGATGAGCTCGAGCGTGCGATCGCGGCCGAGCGAATCGAGGAGCAGCGCCATGGCGGGATCGGTGTTGACGATCGGGATCGGCCGGCCGGCGCCGTCGAGCGAGAGGGCAAGAAACCGTATTGAATCCTGCTCGATGCCCGCTCGCGTTTGTACGGCCAGCCAGTAGTCGCGCTCCTGCTGCGGCAGCCAATTCACTCTCTTGGAGACCCGCTCCGCCACTGCGCCACCGGCGAGCGCAACCTGGAAATGACGCTCCGCCCCCTTCCAGGTGGCAACCGCGCGCGCGAGCGCTGCCCGATCCTTCGCGAACGTGGCAAGCGGACCCTTAGGGATCCCAGGCTTCAGACCGAGCTGGCTCAACGCGTCGAGGATCGTGCCGATGCTCTCCAGGGCGTGCGGCACCCAGATCACGTTCACGTCCATGGCGAATCGACCGTCGCCGTACCCGGCACGGCTGTCCCGCCAACTCGCCGAGATCCAGCGATTCTTCTCGTCGGGCGAGCGCGGGAAGCTCACCAGGTTCGTGGCCACGGGATCGCGGGCGTAGGGCGCCGCATAGCGCGCCACGTAGTCGAGATTGGCGACGAGCCGCGCGAGCCGGTGCTCCGCACTGAGGAACCGGCGCTTGCGATCGGCGGGGACGCGGGAGTCCGCGAAATAGCGGGCGGCCACCACGGGCAGCTGGAAGTCGTCGTCGATCATGATGTAGTTCTCGCGGGTGTCCGCGAGATGCGCGAGCACGGCCCGCGCCTGCGCGAGCCGGCCGGCCGCCACCAGGCGATTGTACTCGGCGGCGTGCTCACGAATCGCCTGGCCGCCCAAAGCCTCCTCGTGGCTCACGTCTCCGTCGGGCGCAAGCTTGCGGAGCGCGCTCGCGATCACGTGCTCGGGCATCTCCGGCGCCCACACTGGCTGCATCAACAGGGCGGTCATGAACATGTCCCGCCCGAAGTACGTCGCGAAATTCGGTAGCCCCGCCATCAGCTTTTCCCCGTAGCACAACAGCTCCATGCCCCGCACCTCGCGCTCCAGCCGCCGAAACCGCTCGGCGTGGCCCCCGTGGCCCCCCCCAGTGTCCGCGCGGACCGCATCATAGAAGCGGCGGAAGTCGTCGTTGAAGATCTCCGTGCGGGAGAGGGGCGTGAGCGCCGGAGCGTCCGTCGTCACCCGCACACTGATGCGGACCGGCCCGCCCGCCGGACGGCGGATCGTGAGCACGCTGCCGGCGAGCGCGGGGACGGTCTCGCGGGGATCCCCCGCAAGCTCGAGCCACAGATGACCTTTGCCGTCGAAGCTGGTCTGCTCGACCTGCCCGGCCCACGTCGTATCGGCACGGGTCAGGGTGATGTGGGGGGAGAGTCGCGCGCGGAGCCCGTCGACGGTCTTCACCCCCAGAAGGGCGAGGTGACGCGCGCGCTCAGTCGGCTTGAGGCGCGCGAGATGGTCGATCAGGTCGGTGAGCTCGTGTTGGGGGAATGGCGCCGCATCGAGTGGGAGCGTGTCACGCCGCGCGTACTGCAGGTCCCGCTCGACCCGCATGGAGCCGAGCAGGAGGAGGCCGAAAGTGACGGTGGAAGGGGCCTCGAGCCCGTAGGCGAGCGATCGTGTGCGCCCCCCCGCTGATGATTCGCTTGCCACCGCGCGGGCCATGCCCCACGTAACCTCCGCGGGCTTCCCGCTCGAATCCCGCACGGTGAACCCGATGCTCTCGTCGAGCGCGTCCGCCCAGAGGTTCACGACCCGCCCGGTGGCCCCGTTGACGTACACCTGGAGCGCGTTGTCGCGCGAGTCGCGGTAGACGCGCGTGGTGTAGCCTTCATACGCCGCTGGGTCGTCGAGGCCGGGCTCGGGGAAGGAGAGGTAGGGCGCCACACTGTCGCGAGTGAACTCGCGGCTCGGCGCCTGCCCGTAAACGGGCAAGACGCAGACGATCGCAAGCGCCGCGACTGGGAGGGGGAGAGCGACCGACTTCATCGCGGGAGGAACCGCGCCGAGTCGCCCTGGACCACGATGTCGAAAGTTTTGCCACGCACCGAGACGTGCTTGAGGATCAGGCGCGTGATCGCCGATGGAAGAACGGGGCGATACACCGGACGCAGTCCTTCGTCGGTGATCCGCAGCCCCGTGTAGCCGTAGATCACCTGCTGCAGGAACCCGCCGGCGCCGGTGAGGAAGTTCACCGCGTCGTTTCGGGGAGTCTCCGCGAGCGCATAGAACGGTGGCCGCACGTGTCCCTCGTAGCTGAGCGGGAGGAGCGTGTCGACCAGCGCGCGCTCGCCCAGCTCGGCCGCGATCACCGGGTAGAGCGTCTCGGTCATCATCGCCCCGCCGCC
>DASQIB010000024.1:0-13503 GCA_035631795.1 Gemmatimonadales bacterium
CTCCCGAGACTCCGTGTTCGTCCGGTTCGTGCTGTACGCGCCCGGCGCACGGCGCGTCGCCGTCGCAGGGACGTTCAATCAGTGGGATCAGAGCGCCGCTCCGCTCGTGCCGGCAGGTACGAGCGGCGTGTGGACGACGACTCTGGCCCTTCCCGTAGGCCAGCATCAATACGCGTTCGTCGTCGATGGCGAGCGTTGGGTGGTCGACCCCGCGGCACCATCCGTCGACGACGGCTTCGGCCGCCGCAACAGCCTCGTCTCCGTGGCGCGCGGGACGCGCATTCTGTGAATCGCGTCCCGGTCTTCCTCCAGCTCGTCCTCCTGGCGGCGCTGCCGGGAGCGCTCGCCGCACAGGACGTCGCGACGCGGCTCGACGGCCGCGTACCTCCCCAAGTGAGGCAGGCGGTCGTGAAGATCGCCGCGGACGTGGCGGCGCGCGGGTTGCCAGTGGATCCGCTCGTGGAAAAAGCGATCGAAGGTGGCGCCAAGGGTGTACCGGCGGACCGCGTGATCGCGGCGGTGCGAGCGCTCGCCGGTCGCATTGGCGACGCGATGACCGCTCTGCGCGAAGGCGGCGTTTCGGCCCCGACGGGCGAGGTCGTGGAGGGTGGCGCGGATGCGATCAACGCCGGGCTCAGCAATCATGACGTGCAGGACCTTGTCCGCGCGAGCCGCCCGCCATACGACCCCGCTCTCACGCTCCGCGTGGCGGCGACCCTCGCCGCGCTCGGTGTTCCCGCGACCCAGGTGGTTCAGCTCGTGGAAGCGATGATCAGTGCGGGCCGCTCGCCGGGCGACTTGATGAGTTTGCCCGCGGAGGTGGAGACCGGCGTTGGCCGTGGGGCGACGCCCGTCCAGGCTGCCGCGGGCCTTACCAGAGCGGCCGCCGCGGGTCGCCCGGCGGTCCCGCCCGGGCAAGCGAAGAGCGGTAAACCGGTCAATCCGCACAGGCCGTAGCGGCGTTACTTCCCCTTACGGGCGTAGGTAGATTCCCTTTCCTATGCCCATCTCCCACAATCTCGGCTTCCCACCGCTCGGGGTCTCCCGCGAGCTCAAGCGTGCAACCGAAGGCTACTGGGGCGGGAAGGTTTCGCTTCAGGACCTCCTGAACACCGGCGTGGAGCTGCGGGCTCGGCACTGGCGCCTACAGCAGGGCGCCGGCATCGATCTGATCCCATCCAACGACTTCTCCTTCTACGACCGCGTGCTCGACGCGTGCGCGCTGGTCGGCGCGGTGCCCAAGCGCTATGGCTGGTCAGGCGGACCGGTCGACGTCGATACGTATTTCGCGATGGCGCGTGGCGTCCAATCGGGCGGGCGGGACGTCACCGCGATGGAGATGACGAAGTGGTTCGACACCAATTATCACTACATCGTGCCCGAGTTCGAGCCTGGCCAGACGTTCCGCCTGTCCTCGACGAAACCCGTGGACGAGTTCCAGGAGGCCAAGGCGCTCGGGTTGCAGACGAAGCCGGTTCTAATCGGACCGGTGACGTTCTTGCTCCTCGGCAAGGCTCGCACGGCCCGCTTCGATCGGCTCACGCTCCTGGACGCGTTGCTCCCTGTGTACGCGGATGTCCTCTCCCGTCTCGCTGCCGCGGGGGCGACCTGGGTGCAGCTCGATGAGCCCTGCCTGGCGCTCGACCGGACGCCCGCCGAGCGCGCGGCGTTCACGCGCGCGTATCGGCTCCTCGCGGAGCGGGTCCCGAAAATCAAGATCCTGGTCGCGACGTATTTTGCTTCGCTGGACGAAAACCTGCCCGCGGCGCTCGAGCTCCCGGTGGCCGGGCTGCACCTCGACGCCGTACGTGCCTCCGGCCGTCTCGACGCGCTGCTGCGGGGATGGCCAGTGGGAGGGGGACGGGAGGGCAAGGTCCTCTCGCTCGGCGTGATCGACGGACGCAACATCTGGAAGGCCGATCTCGGCGCTGTCCTGCGGGACCTCGAAGAGGCCATGGAACGCGCCGGTGCTGCCCAACTATGGGTCGCCCCGTCGTGCTCGCTGCTGCACGTTCCCATCGACCTCGATCGGGAAGCGCGGCTCGACACCGAGCTCAAGGGATGGTTGGCGTTCGCCAAGCAGAAACTGATCGAGATCGCGACGCTCACGCGCGCGCTCCGGGACGGCCGGGACAGCGTTGCCGCGCAACTCGACGCGAACGCCCGCGCCCTGGCCGGCCGGCGCACGTCGCGGCGCATTCACAACCCCGCCGTCAAACAGCGGGCGCGCGGCGTGACGGAACCCGACATGCGCCGTACGTCGCCCCATGGCGACCGACGCAAGAAACAGCTGCGGCTCCCGCTCTTCCCGACGACCACCATCGGGTCGTTCCCACAGACGGCGGACGTGCGGGCGGCCCGCAAGAAGCTGCACGACGGGGCCATGACGCCACAGCAGTACGACGCGTTCATCGCCGAGCAGATCACCCGCACGCTGAAGCTGCAGGAAGAGCTTGGCCTCGACGTGCTGGTCCACGGCGAGTTCGAGCGCAACGACATGGTCGAGTACTTCGGGGAGCAGCTGGACGGCTTCGCATTCACCGAGCATGGGTGGGTGCAGTCGTACGGGAGCCGGTACGTGAAGCCGCCGATCATCTTCGGCGACGTGTCGCGGGCGAAGCCGATGACGGTGCGGTGGAGCACGTTCGCCCAATCCAAGACGTCGCGTCCGGTCAAGGGCATGCTCACCGGTCCGGTAACCATCCTGCAGTGGTCGTTCGTCCGGGACGATCAACCACGCTCGGAGACGGCCAAGCAGCTGGCCCTTGCGATCCGAGACGAGGTACGGGATCTCGAGGCCGCGGGCATCCGGGTGATCCAGATCGACGAGCCCGCCTTGCGCGAGGGTCTCCCGCTGCGGCGGGCCGACTGGCCGGCTTACCTCGAGTGGGCCGTGAACGCGTTCCGCCTGGCCACGGCCGGCGTGTCCGACGCGACCCAGATCCACACGCACATGTGCTACAGCGAGTTCAACGACGTGATCCGTGTGATCGAGAAGATGGACGCGGACGTCATTTCGATCGAGAACGCGCGCTCCGGGTCGGAGCTGCTCGAGGGGTTCAAGGAATATCGGTATCCCAACGAGATCGGGCCCGGCGTATACGACATTCACTCCCCGCGCGTGCCGAGCACCGCTGAGATCGTGCAGGCGTTGAAGCGCATGCAGGAGGTGCTCGACGACCGGCAGATCTGGGTGAACCCCGACTGCGGGTTGAAGACTCGTGCGTGGGAAGAGACCCTGGCCTCGCTGCGCAACATGGTACAGGCCGCCCGGCAATTGCGACCCGTGCGCGCGGCGAGCGGAGCACCAAGTTAAGTTTGACCATATGTCCCAGAGCGAAATCCGTATCACCGCCGAGCCGATCGACAACGGTCGCTGCAAGTTCCTCGTGAGCGAGCCGCTGCACGCGGGCGGCGTGCGTCGATTCGCCTCCCGCGAGGAGGCCCAGGGGTCTCCGTTGGCGGAGTCGATCTTCTCGATTCCGGGCGCGGATGTGGCCGAGGTCATCGTGTCCGGGAACCTCGTGACGGTCGTCAAGCAAAGCGCCACGCCATGGCCCGTCGTGGGCAAGGCGGTCGGCCAGGCGATCCGGGGTGCGCTCGCCGGAGATCGCCCCGCCGTAGCGGCCAAGCCCGCTCCCGCGGCTGGTGGCGGTGGGACGGCGGACGACGTGCTGTATGAGCGTGTGGCCGACCTGTTCGACCAGCAAGTGAATCCCATGGTGGCGCGGCACGGCGGCCGCGTGGAGTTGATCGACGTTCAGGATGCCGTGGTGATGGTCCGCATGGCGGGCGGTTGTCAGGGATGCGGTATGGCGGACGTCACGCTGCGCCAGGGGATCGAAGCGATGCTGCAGCAGCACGTCCCGGAGGTGCGGGGCGTCGTGGACATCACGGACCACACCGCAGGCTCGAACCCCTACTTCGCCGCAGCCAAGAAATAAGGCGCCGCATGCCGCGGCTCCTGCTGCTCCTCCCGACGGCGACCTACCGCACCGCCGCGTTCGTAGACGCCGCGCGCCGGCTCGACGTGGAGCTGACCGTCGCGTCCGAGCGGCCGAGCACGTTCCAAGCGGCCAACCCTACAGGCCTCATTACCCTCGATCTCGCCCATCCCGAGCGAGCGGCCGAACAGGCCCGCGAGTTTGCGCGGGTGCACCCGATCGCGGGCGTGGTGGGCGTGGACGACGACACCGCGGTAGTCGCCGCGACGATTGCCCAGGCCATCGGCCTGCGTGGCAACCCGGTAGCCGCCGCGGAGGCGGCGCGGGACAAGTACGAGCAGCGGACGCGCCTCGCCCGAGCACAGGTGCCGGTGCCACGATTCGCCCTGCATCGGGTGGAGGAGGACCCGAGCACTCTTGCCGGGCGGGTGCCCTATCCCTGTGTCGTCAAGCCGCTTCGCCTGTCCGCCAGTCGCGGGGTGATCCGCGCCGACGCGCCGGCGCAATTCGTGGCGGCCTTCGAGCGCGTGCGGCGCATCCTTGGGGCGCCCGACGTCCTGGCCTGCGGCGAACCGGCGCGCCTGATACTCGTGGAAGCATTCGTGCCGGGCAGCGAGCACGCGCTCGAGGGGCTCTTGGTCGACGGGGAGCTGCGGGTGCTGGCGCTGTTCGACAAGCCCGACCCCCTCGACGGGCCGTACTTCGAGGAGACGATCTACGTCACGCCGTCCCGTCTGCGGTCTGACGCCCAGCACGCGCTTGCGTCGTGCGCGCAGCGCGCGGCGCGAGCCCTCGGCCTCACGAACGGTCCGGTCCACGTGGAGCTCCGCCACAACGACCGAGGGCCGTGGTTGATCGAACTGGCCGCGCGGCCGATCGGAGGACGGTGCAGCGCGGCGTTGAGATTCGGGAGTCGGGATTCGGGACTCGAGGCTGGGGGGTCGCTCGAAGAGATCATCTTGCGCCACGCGTTAGCGATGCCGATGGCCGCGCTCGAGCGGGAAGCGTGTGCGTCAGGTGTGATGATGATCCCGGTGCCGCGCGCCGGCGTGTTGCGGGAAGTAGCGGGAATCGAAGCCGCGCGCGCTATGCCACTCATCGACGCGGTCGAGATCACCGCCCACCCTGGCGAAGCGCTCGTCCCGTGGCCCGAGGGGTCTCGCTACCCGGGGTTCATCTTCGCGCGGGGGGACAGGCCTGCAGAAGTGGAAGCGGCACTGCGCGAGGCGCATCGAAAGCTGGAATTCGTCTTCGAGTAGGGGCGCAGCACGCTGCTGCTCGTGCGTCAGGCGGCCGTCGCGACGCACTCCAGCCAGTTGCGAGGCACGCTCGACACACCAGTCTCGTCCATGGCCCGCTCGAGACCTTTTTCGAGGGCGGCGGATCCTTCTGCGAGCGGCACGCCCGGCAGCGCACCTTCGATGAAGAGGGAGAACCGCCCGATGTCGCGAATGCTCTCGGGCGTCATCTCGATCCGCACCAGATCGACGGACGGTGGCGCGAACCCGGCCTGCACGCACAAGTCGGAATACTCGTGCGGCGTGAGGAACTGCCGGGCCACCGCGTGTTCCGAATGGTGAATGTCGAGGCCACGCTCGCGCAACGCCTGCACAGCGCGAACGATCCAGCGCCGCCAGAACGCCCCGGTCCCCTCGACGTACGCCCCGTTGAAGAAGGTCGTGTTGAACGCGAACACGCCGTCCTTCTTTAAGGTCTTCCGGATCTCGGCTATCACTTGCGCTTTGTCGGGAACCAGGTGAATCGCGTTGAGAAAGACCACCGCGTCGGCGGAAGAGACGATTCGCGAGACCCACTCGGCGCTGCCTTCGATGAACTCAACGACCTTGGAGTGGATCGCGGCGCGCGCCTTATCGAGTGCAGACGGGGAAGGATCGATCCCGATCACCTCCGCATTGCACCCATCACCGAGACGCTCGAGAATGAGCTTGGTGACGGCGCCCGGGCCGCACCCTAGGTCGACGATCTTGCGTCGCCCGGGGCAGATGACGCGCTCCACGATCCACCGATTGACCTCGGTGAAGAACGGGTGGCGCGTGAACGCCTCGAACGAGAACCCGCTGTCGTCAACCATCTCGTGAACCGCCATCCAAACCCCCTCGGGTGAACCAGAGCGCGCGCCAACCTTTCAAGATACAACGCTGGGGCTGGACTGGCGCGGTTTGGCGGCTACAATGGGAATCTAAGTGACCTCACCGAAACGTCTTAGTCAAGAGCAAGAGCGCTCACTCGAACGCCGGCTCAAGGCGCGGGACGAGCGCGCCCTGGGGGAATTGTACGACCAGGTCGCCCCCTGGGTGATGGGACTGACCTTCCGCATTCTGCAAGACGAGGACGAGGCAGGGGAGGTCGTGGGCGATGTGTTCGTACAAGTATGGCGCCATATCGATCAGCACGACGCAAGGCGCGGACCGCTCGTGCCGTGGATCCTCTCGATCGCGCGTAACCGCGCGCTCGATGGGTTGCGGCGCCGACGGCGCTGGTGGCGCAAGACGGAACGTATCGCCCAGGCTCAGGGAGGGCCTGAGGACAGTATGGCGTCGATGCCACACGAGGCGTCGGTGCCCGGTTGGCCGGTCCACCGCGAGGTGCACGCTGCGCTTGCCGCGCTGCCCGAGGAGCAGCGGCGCGTGGTGCTGCTCTCGTACTTCGAGGGGCTGTCGCACCGCGAGATCGCTCGGCGGCTGCATCAGCCGCTCGGCACGGTGAAAACGCGGCTGCGGATGGCGCAGCAGCGGCTGACGGAACGGTTGAAACACCTCAAGGATTGGCTGCAATGATGGATTGGCTGGGCGTTCTGGCACCGGCGAGGACGCCACCCCCCGACCTCAAGGGGCGGGTCCTCGAGCGCGCGCTGGCGCCACGGCGACGCTGGCCCCTGGCCGTCGCCGCGTCCTTCGTACTCGCCGCGGCGGGCGGAGGGTGGTGGGCGTATCGCACCATCACCGCTCTGGCCGCGCAGCGCGATCTGCTCGCCGGCCGCGTGGAGGCGTACCAGGATACGGTAGCCACCTTCATCCACGGCTCGGCCACGGAGCTCGTCCAGATTCCGGTATCGACGGGCGGTCGCGTGGGGTCGGTCACGATTTTCGCCGACAGCGTGCGGCACCGCTGGCTGGTGCGCTGCGACGGCCTTGCGCCTAACGCACGCGACCAGGCCTATCAGCTGTGGTTCATCACCGAGACCGGGATGCTCACCGCGGCCGTGATGCCGATGGACCGGGATCAGCCAATGGTGATGGCGCTGGACATGCCGAGCACCGGTGGGCGAGTGATGGGAGCGGCGATGAGCATCGAGCCACGGGGCGGGTCGAGCAGCCCGAGCGGACCGATGGTGTTCCACCGGATGCTCTAGGGGCGCTTTTCGGCCAGGTCGTGCACCGTCTCGAGCCCCAAGACTTTGAGACGTCGTTTGCCCGCCGGCAGGGCGATGGTCACCGCATGGCCGACCTTCGCACCCAAGAGCGCGCTGCCGAGCGGTGAGGCCATGGAGACCGGCATCTCGTCCGCGTCGTCATCACCCTCGATGAACTCGCCCAGAGTCAACGCGTATGTCTCTTTCTTTTTTGTATCGAGATCCTGGACGGTGACGCGCGAGCCGAACCCCACGCGGTCGCGCGGAATGTCGGCTTCCCGCACGCCCGACAGTTTGGAAAGCCGCAGCCGCAGGTGGCTCAACCGGGACGTGACGAACTGCTGGCGCTCGAGCGCAGCCTTGTACTCGGAGTTCTCGCGCAGATCCCCGTGCGCGCGCGCCCGCTCGATCTCCTTCGGGAGCACGAAGTTGATCTCGTGGTTCAGGCGCTCGACTTCCGCCTGGAGCTTGGCCTTCAGCTCGTCGATCATGGGGCAAGAAATCTAGGCAGTTAGGCCGTGAGACGGTTAGGCGGCTAGAGGACCCTGCCGGCGTGTCGCTACCCTAGCCGTCTCACCGTCTAGCCGTCTAATATCCTTGCTCCATGCCCCTCAACATCCGGACCTACCACGAGTTGACCGAACCCGATCGCTCCGGCCTGGGCGAGCAAATTGCCGCCCAGCGCCAGCGTGTGGCGCTCCGGATGGCGGGTGTGAGGCGCGTGCTGGCCGTATTGAGTGGGAAAGGCGGCGTGGGAAAGAGCTTCGTGACGGCCGGGCTCGCCCGGGCGCTGGCCCGAGCCGGCCGCGCGATCGGGGTGCTCGACGCGGATTTCAACGGGCCAACGGCCGCGTCCCTCCTCCACGTCCCCGCTGCCCGCTGCACGTTGCACGACGATGCGATCAAGCCGGCGGTGACTCCCGACGGCATCCGGTGCTTTTCGATGGCCTTTCTGCTGGAGGAAGGACACCCGCTCGGGTTTCGGGGGCCTGATGTCGAGAGCCACGTGTGGCGTGGGGCGCTCGAGGCGGCTACCCTGCGCGAGTTCCTGGCGGACGTCGCCTGGGGCGCTCTCGACGATCTGCTCGTGGACTTGCCGCCGGGCGTGCAGCGGTTCCAGGAGCTGACGGAGCTCCTGCCAGCGCGTCCGGCGGTCATCGCCGTGACCATTCCGACGCCCGAATCGCATGACGCCGTGCGCCGGGCGGTGCGAGGCGCGGTGGAGCGGGGGGCCAACCTGCTGGGTGTGGTCGAGAACATGGTGGGAGGGGCGGGGGCGTTCTCGGGCACGGCGGGCGAGGACCTCGCTCGAGAGTTCGACGTTCCCTTGCTCGCCGGGATTCCCTGGCACCCGACCCCGGACACCTGGGCGGCGTTGGCGGGGCGGCTGTGAAGTTCCTCTGCGTCGAATGCGACCGTCAGATGCAATTCGAGGAGCGTCAGCTCCCGGGCGACGGAACGCTCGCGGCGGCCTTCAAGTGTCCCGCGTGCGGTCGCGTGGTCGCGCTGCTGACCAACCCGATGGAGACGCAACTGGTCGCATCGCTGGGCGTGAAGATCGGCGGCCGGACGATTGACTCGCAGCCGATGGAGACGATCCGCGGTACGGTCGCGACTGGCAGGGTAGACGCCTTCGATGACACCGGGGAGAGGGGAGAGGGGAGAGGTCCGATCTGGTCAATGGAAGCGCAGGACCGCTTGGCGCGCGTTCCCGGGTTCGTGCGCGGGATGGTGAAACGGATCTACGCCGATTACGCCAAGGAGCACGGCATCACCGAGATCACACCGGCCATCATGGACACGGCGCGAACCGAGCTCGGCCTCGAGGGGATGTGAGTCTCGTCGAGCGGATGGTCCACGGGCTCCGGGTCGTGATCGATCGGGACCAGTGCGTCGGGTTCGGCGACTGCGTCAAGGAAGCCCCGGAGGGTTTCAAGTTGGACGAAGAAACGATCGCCGTCTTCGTGACGCCGGAGAATGTCGAGCGCGAGCGCTTGCTGCGCGCGTGCGACGCATGCCCGGTCGACGCGATCACCGTCTGGGATTCAGAGGGCAGGCAACTGGTTCCCGGATAGTCCGTCCTTGACAGCCTCTTTAGGCGCTCACATACTCGCCCCGCACTAATTGGGGAGGTGCCGGTGTATCGCGAGATCTTCGTCCCGGTCGACAACTCGGCGCACTCCGACTGGGCTGTCGACCGAGCCATCGAGCTTTGTCGCCGGTCCGACGGCCGAATCACCGGCAACCACGTCTACGCCGCCCGCCTCCACGATGTCCGCTTCCGCCAGCTCGAGACCGGCCTCCCCGCCCGGTTCCAGACCCCCGAGGAAATCAAGAAGCAGCGCAAGATCCACGACAAGCTGATCGAAAAGGGCCTCCAGCTCATCGCCGACAGCTTCCTCGATCAACTGGGCAAGCGCTGCGAAGCGGCCGGCGTGCGTCTCACCCGGCAGCTCCTCGAGGGCATCAACTACGAGGAAATCGTCAATGAGGTGAACCAGGGCACGGGTCGCTTGCCGGGCCTGATCGGATTCGATCCCGATCGTGCATCGGGCTACGACGGCGGGGACCGGGTCCGCTCGGACGTGAAAATCGGCGACAACGGGCGGCTCGTGGCGGAGGACGAGGACGCCGCCGGGCGGCTCGCGGGCACGTCCGGCCGCGAGTACGACCTGCTCGCCATCGGGGCCCACGGGCTCGGCCGCCAGTCGTTCTCGCAGCTCGGCGGAGTCGTATCGCGCGTGCTGCGCGGCATCGAACGGGACGTGTTGCTGGTGCGGGACGACCGGCCATTCGACGGTGGCCGGTTCCTCGTGTGCGTGGACGGGTCTTCGTACAGCTACCGGGCGATGCGAGCCGCGCTCGAGCTCGCCCAAGCGTTCGGCGGCTCCCTCTACGTCTGCAGCGCGTTCGACGTCGAGTACCACCACGTCGTGTTTCACAACATCAAGGATGTGCTCTCGTATCAAGCGTCCAAAGTTTTCAAGTTCGAGGAGCAGGAGGAGCTGCACAATAACATCATCGACAAAGGACTCCTGAAGCTCTGCCAGGCGAACTTGAAGCGCGCCGAGGTGATGGCACAGGAGTTCCCCGACGTGCCGATCAAGACCCAGATCCTGGTCGGCAAGCCGTTCCAGGTGATCATGCAGTGGGCCGAGGAGATCAAGCCCTCGCTCTTGGTGGTCGCTCGACACGGCGCCCACCGGATCGAGGGGACGGAACTAGGCTCGCAGGCCGAGAATCTCGTGCGGATTGCGCCCTGTAACACGCTCCTCACGGGCACGGTCGGTATCCGCCCTGAAGACATCCCCTGGATAGAGGAAGACGGTGTGGCCGGCCTCCCCTGGGCGCCCGAGGCCGAGGTACGCATTCTCCGTGTCCCGCCGTTCGCGCAAGGAATTGCCCGCCGGGCGGTGGAGGAATACGTGCTCGAGCAAACGCACGGCGAGCCCGCCACGGTGACCAACAAGTGGCTGGACGAGGCGATCCGGAAGCTCTTGCCCACACACATGCAGCTCATCATGGGGATCGGGACGGCCGAGGAGATCGCGCTGGCGGAGGTGAAGGCCCAGGAGCAGATGAAGGCCACGAAGGTGCAGGGGCGTGATGCCGATCTCGAACCGCGGACACCGGAAACCGTCGTCCGGTGTCCGGTTACCGGCACCGTAAGCACCCGTCCCCGCGTCGCTACGGACCCGATCGTCTGGACCGAAGAAGCTTGGGCCCGGTTGCAGCTCGTGCCGCTCATTGCCAGGCCGCTCGCCCGGAACACCGTGGAGCGATTCGCCCGCGGTCACGACATCTGGCGGGTCACGACCCGCGTGATGGACGAGAACAAGCAGGCGATGATCGCGGCGGACGAGTTCGACGTCGACACCATGATGGTGATGTTCCAGGAGCTGCGCGCCAAGCAGATCCGCGCCGAGGCGGAAGGAAGGGACGGGCTGTCTCCGGAGATGCGCGCGTTCATCGAGGAGGCGAAGGCGCAAGGCATCACGCGCTGTCCGATTCGCGACATCGAGGCGCAGATGGGGAAGTGCCCCGTGGACCTGAAGGCGATGAAGCCCGAGGAGGCCAAGGCGGCCATGGAGCGCCTGCTGGCCGAGCAGGCAGGGGATTGACGTGGACTACGTGCCTCACGTCGTGGCTTGGAATCTCACCAAGCGCTGCAACCTGGAATGCGCGCACTGCTACATCGCGGCTGGCCCGCACGAATCCGCGGCGGGCGAGCTCGACACGGCTGCGTGTCTCGACATCGTCGATCAGCTGCTCGCTGTGAATCCCGCGCCGATGCTGATTCTGTCGGGCGGTGAGCCGCTGCTGAGGGACGATTTGACGGAGATCGCCCGATACGCGTCGGCCAGAGGCGCTACGGTGGTGGTGGGGACCAACGGGACGCTCCTTACCGACGAACGGATCGCGGGGCTCACGCACGCGGGCGTGAGCGGGGTGGCGGTGAGCGTGGATTCATTGCGTCCCTCTTACCACGACAACTTCCGCCACGGTCGCGGCGCGTTGGCGGACGTCCAGGCGGCCCTCGTGCGTCTCACCGCAGCCCGGCTCGACTTCATCATTCAGACGACGGTCACCAAGGGGAACCGCGCCGAGCTCGAGCGGCTGGTGGCGTGGTCGGCCGAGCAGGGCGCGGTCGCGTTCAACTGCTATTTCCTGGTTCCCACCGGCCGCGGCGCGGCGCTCACCGACCTCTCCCCCGCCGACACGGAGGCGGTGCTCGGCGACCTGGCCCGGTGGCAGCGGGAGTATCGCGGCGGGATGATGGTGCGCGCGAAGTGCGCCCCCCATTTCATGCGTCACGTATACCAGACCGATCCCGATTCACCGATTCTCAACTACGAAACCCGTTGCCCGTGCGGGACGCAGTACTGCCGCATCACGCCCGACGGCAAGTTGACGCCGTGCCCGTATCTCCCGGAGGTCGCGGGCGATCTCCGGACGCAGAGCTTCGCCGAGATCTGGCGGTCCTCGCCGCTGTTCCGTCAGTTGCGTGACGGGACGCTCGGGGGAAAGTGCGGCGCCTGCGAGTATCGCGCGTTGTGTGGTGGGTGCCGGGCGCGGGCCTTCGCGCTCGAAGGGGACATCCTCGCCGCCGATCCGTCGTGCGCCTACGAGCCGACGGGCGAGATGGCCCCGATCGAGCCGGCCCGCACCCTCGCGTATGGCGACGACTTCACCCCGGTTCTGGTCTGGGTCGACGCCGCGCGCGAGCGCATGGAGCGCATCCCCTCCTTCGTGCGCGGCGTGGTGATGCAGCGGGTTGAAGACTACGCCCGCCGCAACGGACACCGGCAGGTGACGCCCGAGCTCCTCGCGGAAGTGCACAGCGCGATGCCGATCGATTTCTCCAAGCGCAAACCGTTCTTCGTGACGGACAACGGATGACTCACGATCTCCTGCTCTCCCTGCAGGCGGCTGCGGACACGAGTCACGCCTACGGCGAATTCCCCCTTCTAGGGGCGCGGCAATGGATATGGATCACGGCCGAGGTGCACCTCATGTTCGCGGCCTTCGTGCTGGGGGTGCCGATGTTCGCCGTGGTCACCGAAGCGATCGGCATCTTCGGCCACGACGACCGGTACGACCGGCTGAGCAAGGAGTTCACGCGGCTCCTGCTCGTGGCCTACAGCGCGACGGCGATCTGGGGCACCATGCTCGTGTTCGCGCTCTCGACCCTGTACCCCCGGTTCTGGGCGTACCTGACCGCGATCTTCGCGCCGTCGATGTGGCTGTACGCGGCGCTATTTCTCATAGAGTCCTTCACGCTCTACCTCTATTACTACGGTTGGGACCGCTGGAAGAAGGGGCGGGCCAAGCTGTGGCACTGGACGCTTGGCATCCTGCTCAACGTGTGGGGCACGATCGTCATGTTCATCGCGAACTCGTGGCTCACCTACATGATGTCCCCGCCGCGCGATATCACGCCCACGACTGACCCGACCACGATCAAGCTGTGGCATGCCATCTCGAACGCGACGTGGATGCCGATCAACGTACATCGCTTGATCGCGAACGTGGTGTTTGGCGGGGCAATCGTGGGGGCGTACGCGAGCTATCGCTTCCTCGCGGCGCGCACCGACGAGGAGCGCGCCCACTACGACTGGATGGGGTACGTCGGGAATTTCATCGCGATGTCGGCGCTCATCGTGCTGCCGTTCGCCGGCTACTGGC
>DASQIB010000025.1:0-14035 GCA_035631795.1 Gemmatimonadales bacterium
GAGCTGGATGACGCATTCGTCACCCGTATGGAGCGGTTTGTGCCGGACGCTGGGGGAGGACCCTTCGCGCTCACCTTCTCCGACGGCCCGCATGCCCTCAACGCATCCGTTTCCTTCGACGGCGAGCTGCTGCGCGCGGAAGGCCCAGGTCTGCCTGGCAGCGGCCGGGGAGCGTTCTACGTTACGCGTGCGACCGGGCGGGCCGCACGAATCGTGTCCGTGCTCGAGCCCGTAACGGAGCGTCCGGCCGTTCGGGGCGTGCGGGTGAAGGGGAGCGTGATCGAGGTCGAAACCGATCAGGGCGTCCATCGACATGCCGGCACGGCCGCGGGTTGGGAGATCGAGACCGCCGCCGGGCGCGTCCGGCTGGCGGGCGCGCGGGCGCCCGAGCCCCCGCTCGAGCCGTTCGTCGAAGTCGATACGCCCAAGCCCGCGGTGGGCGCCGCGTTGCGGAGCAGTCGCCCGCCGCTCGACGGCTCGCTCGATGGCTTCGACACGAGCGAGCCGCTCCGGCTCGAGCTCGAGGATCAGTACCGCCGGAGTGAGGAGCCGTTTCCCGGCCCGGAGGATTTCAGCGCGGTCGCGTACGCCGCCTGGGACGACGGCGCGCTGTACCTGGCGGTCGACGTGACCAAGCGTGACGTCTGCTTCCGAGCCAAGGGCGCGCCGCCGCTCCGCCTCGACAATGAGCCGGACGACATCCACTCCGATGGCGTTCAGGTCTACGTCGGCAACCCCGAGGGCGGCGATGCCGTCGGGTACCTGATCGTACCGGAAGGCCGTGACGGCGGCCCGGTTCGGGCGGCGGCGGCGGGGGTCGGGCAGTCACCGGGCGTCGCAGCAGCCGTGCAGGGTGGCTGGCAGCGCACGCCCACAGGGTACCGCGTGACCGTCGCCATCGGGTGGCCCGACTGGCATCGCGCGCACATCGGCGGGCGCGTGCGCTTCGATCTCCTCGTCAACGAAATGGAGCCGGGTCGCGAGCGTCGCAGCGGCCAGCTGGTGTGGAGTGGCGGGAACGGCTGGGTCTACCTGTGGGGGGACCGGCAGGATCCCGGACGGTTTGGGGTACTGGAGCTCGTAGGGTGATACTGCGATGATCGCCGTCGTCCTGCACGAGCCCCAGGATCTCGTGAACATCGCCCATGTGGTGCGGGCGATGAAGAACTTCGGATTCCGGGACCTGAGGCTGGTGCAGCCCCGCGAGTACGACGCGTACCGGGTGGAGGGCATCGCGCACCAGACACAGGATGTGCTGGCGCGGGTACAACGCTTCGAGCGTCTCGACGAAGCGTTGGCGGACTGCGTGCGCGTCGTGGGGTTCACGGCACGCGGCCGTTCGGCGAAGCGAAATCTCCAGCGCCCCCGGGAGGCTGCGCGAGAGATCCTCGGAGAATCCCAATCGGGACCCGTGGCGCTCTTGTTCGGACGCGAGGACAAGGGGCTGTCGAACGACGCGTTGGACCGATGCCATCGCGTCGTGACGATCCCCACGAGCCCCGGGTATCCGTCGCTCAATCTCGGACACGCGGTCGTCCTGATGCTCTACGAGCTCGCGCTCGCGCGGGGGGACGAGGATCGGCCCTTCAAGGCCCCGCGGCGGGAGGGTCCCCCCGCGACGGCGGCGGAATTAGAGCGGGTGTTTGCGGACGCGGAGGTGGCGCTCGGCGTG
Organism: Gemmatimonadales bacterium; assembly: GCA_035631795.1. GTDB lineage: Bacteria > Gemmatimonadota > Gemmatimonadetes > Gemmatimonadales > GWC2-71-9 > AG41. The sequence continues at coordinate 1,673 of DASQIB010000025.1, forward strand.
ATCGACTTCTTCAAGACGCGCCAGGCCGAAGGGGTGATGCGGACGTTGCGCGAGGTGTTGCACCGCGCGCCGCTCGACGAGCGAGAGGCGAAACTGTTGCGGGCGATCGCGATCGAGGTGGTGAAATACGGTGAGCGACTGGCGCGTTCCGGGCTTCACGTCGACCGGTAGCAAGCGGCCCGACGCCCTGTTTGGGCCCGCCGCGCCGGACGAGGTGGAGGGACTCCCCACACGGTTGACCCGCGCCTCGGGGTGCCGCGTGTGGGACGCGAGCGGCCGCGAGTACACCGACTACGTCATGGCGCTCGGCGCCGTGGCGCTCGGGTACGGCCATCCCGAGGTGAACCGAGCCGCCGAGCAGGCGATGGCGGCTGGGGTGGTAGGGCCGCTCCCGCCGGTGATCGAAGAAGAGCTCGCCGAGGTGCTCGCGATCCGCATCCCGTGGCTCGAGCGGGTGCGCTTCCTGAAGACGGGCGCCGAGGCGGTTGCCGCTGCGGTGCGGCTGGCACGAGTCGCTACGGGGCGGGAGCGCGTATTGGGTTGCGGCTATCACGGATGGCTCGACTGGTGCCAGGCCGGCGAGGGGGTGCCCGCCGGGACCCGGGCACTCTACGCCGAGATTCCGTTCAACGACGTGGAGGCCAGCCGTCGATTGATTCGGGACGCGGGCGACCGTTTGGCCGCCGTGGTTGTCGAGCCGGTGGTCGTCATCGAGCCCACGCAGGAGTGGCTCGAAACCGTGAGGGTGGAGAGCGCGCGGGTTGGCGCGGTCTTGGTCTTCGACGAGATCAAGACGGCTTTCCGCCTCGCGATTGGTGGCGCCGCGGAGCGCTACGGCGTGCGGCCCGACCTCGCGGTGCTCGGCAAGGCGCTCGCGAACGGGTTCCCGCTGGCTGTAATCGGTGGACGAGCGGACATCATGGCTGGATCGGCCCGGACATGGATCTCGTCGACACTGGCCACCGAGAGCGTGGCGCTCGCGGCGGCGCGAGCGACGCTGGAGGTCATGGTGCGCGACGACGTGTGCGGGCATCTGCACCGCATGGGCACCCGCTTGCTACATGGACTACACCGCTTGCACCGCAAGCACGCCGACCTTGTGACCGGCGTGGGTGGCGTCGCGGAGATGTGTTTTCTTCACTTTGCGAGCGAGGACATTTCGCGCGATGTGGCGCGGGGCTGCGTAGCACGAGGACTCCTGTTCAAGCGCACGGCGTACAACTTCGTGTCGCTGGCGCACGACGAGGGCACGGTGGACCGGACACTCGACGTGCTCACGGACGTGCTCGGGACGCTCGCGTGAAGAGGCGGGGGCGGGGGCGGGGGGCTTGCGCTCGGTGAGCGGCACGGGAATCGTGGTGGCATCGTGACGCTCCAGCGCAAGCTTCTGCTCGGCTTTTCGCTCATGGTGCTTCCGGCCCTGCTGGTCGGGCTCCACGCGATTCGGACCAACGCGCGCGAGCAGGAAGCGCTCGAAGCGCTGGGGCAGCGCCTGGCGCAATCGCGGACGTACGCCGAGGTAGAAGATGCGATGTTCAACCAGACCCAGGTGGTCTGGCGCTACCTGAGCGGCGATCCCGCGGCGAAGAAGGAGTTTCCCCTCACCGAGCAGGTAGTCGATTTCTGGCTCGACCGCTGGACCGCGGGGCTTCCGGCCGACGAGGTCACGCTCGCCGATGGCGTGCGAAAAATCGAGCTCGAGATCCGGTCCGTGGCCGACAGTGTATTCCAGCTGTACGACACGGGGCATCGCGAAGCCGCCTACCTCACGGCCCGCCAGGAGCTCGTCGAGCGGCTGCAGCCCGCCCTCGCCGCGGTCAACCGCGACATCTATCGCAAGGCACGCGAGTTCAGCGTCCAGCGGGCGCTGGTCCAGGTCCAGGGCATCGTGGAGACCGAGCGACGCGTGCTCTGGGCGATCATCGCGCTCGCGCTGATCGCGGGGCTCGTCGCGTCGTGGCTGATCTCGCGCAGTCTCGCGCGCCCGCTGAATGAGCTGCGGCAGGCCATGGCGGTCGTGGGCGCGGGCGACCTGGATCACGTCGTCGAACCACGCTCCCGAGACGAAATCGGCGAGCTCGCACGGTCCTTCGCCCGCATGACGGAGCGACTGCGCCAGTCCCACGCGCAGCTCATCCAGTCGGAGAAGCTGGCGTCGATCGGGCAAATGGCGGCTGCGGTGGCGCACGGGCTCCGCAATCCGCTCGCGAGCCTACGCGCCGCGGCCCAGCTCGCCCGGCATCGCGTGGACGCCCCGGCCGCGCGTGAGCAGCTCAATGCCATCGTCGAGCAGGTGGACCGTCTTGACCTCCGGATCACGCATCTCCTGGCGTTCTCGCGCCCTGCTCCGTTTCACCCGCTGCGGGAAAGCGTCCGGCAGCTCGTGGAGGGCGCACTCGGCGGCGTGTCCCAGCTGCTCCGCGAGCGTCGCGTCGAGCTCACGGTGAGCTTCCCGCCCACGCTCCCGGATGTTCGCGTGGATCCAATGCGACTCGAGCAGACGCTGACCGAAATCGTCTCCAACGCGCTCGACGCCATGCCCGACGGCGGCCAGCTCAGCATCGACGGACGGCGCGAGTCGAGCGACGCGGGCACCGATGGCGTGACGGTCGCCATCACCGATTCGGGCAAGGGCATCCCGCCCGAAGTGCTGGCCAACGTGTGCGAGCCGTTCTTCACCACGCGTGCCGAGGGCACCGGTCTGGGATTGGCGATCGCCAAGCGGTACGTTGAGGAGACCGGTGGCCGGCTCAGCATCAGCAGCGTCGTCGGGCGGGGCACCACCGTCCGTATCTGGCTGCCGAGTGCCGGTGAGGCTACCGCTGCGCCTGCACCGTCCGCGGTGCCGGCCCGCCAGCTCGCATGAACGGCTCCACCGTCCTCATCGTCGACGACGAGCAGACGCTCGCCCGCTCGGCCAAGGCGTTTCTCGCGGATCACGGGTACGAGGCCGAGGTCACGGGCTCCGGCGAGCAGGCCCTCGAGCTGCTCGAGCGCCTCCAACCCGACGTCGTGTTCGCGGATGTCCGGTTGCCCGGGATGAGCGGTATCGACCTCCTGAAACGGATCCGTGAGTTCGATCCCGTGCTGCCCGTCATCATGCTGACGGCCTACGGCTCCATCGAGGGCGCGGTCGAGGCGGTGAAGCTCGGTGCGTTCGATTACGTCAAGAAGCCCGTGGACCTGGAGGAGTTGAAGCTCCTCGCCGATCGCGCGCGGGAGAATCGCCAGCTCAAGCAGGAGCTCTCGTACTATCGCCGGCGAGCGACGGGGGACGTCGGGTTCAGCACCATGCTGGGCGAGTCGCCCGCGGTCCGGGCGATTCTCGAGCGGGCGCGTCAAATCGCCGAGCTGGCGGACACGCCCCCCGTCCTGCTGACGGGTGAGACCGGCACCGGCAAGGGCCTTCTGGCGCGGGCGATCCACGCCGCCGGTGCCCGGGCAGCCAAGCCGTTCATCGAGGTCAACTGCACCGCCATTCCCGCGACGTTGATGGAAGCGGAGCTGTTCGGATACGAGCGGGGCGCGTTCACCGATGCCAAGGAGTCGAAACCGGGTCTGTTCGAGGCCGGAGAAGGCGGATTCCTCTTCCTCGACGAGATCGGCGACGTGGACCTGTCGGTGCAGGGAAAGCTGCTCCGCGCGATCGAGGACCGAGCGGTGCGCCGCGTGGGTAGTGTCCGCGAACGGAAGATCGATGTGCGGATCATCGCGGCCACCAACCGGGACCTGGAGCGCGAGGTCCAGCGCGAGCGATTTCGCTCGGACCTGTACTTCCGGCTCGCCGTGATCGTGCTGCACGTCCCCCCGTTGCGTGAGCGGGGTGAGGATGTGGTGCTCCTGACCGAGCACTTCCTCCGCCTGCTCAACGCGAAGTACGGACGCGCCGTGAGAGAGATCAGCGCGCCCGCTCGCGAGTTGCTCCTGTCGTATCCCTGGCCCGGCAACGTTCGCGAGCTGAGTCACGTGATCGAACGCGCCGTGCTCTGGAGTCGGGGACCCACGCTCGAGGCCGAGCATTTGTCGCTCACGAGCCCCGCTCCCGACCACGGCGGGCACGAAGCGAAGGCGACCGCCACGGACTCAACCCTCCCGCCGCAGGGCGTGGACCTGGCGCACTGGGAGAGGGCGATGATCGAGCGGGCGATGCGGGATGCCGGCGGCAACCAGACCAAAGCGGCGCAGCGCCTCGGGATCTCCCGCGATACGCTGCGCTACCGGCTCAGAAAGTTCGGGCTCCAGTCATAAGACAGATAGTAGTGGGTTATTTCACCCAACGTGGGTGATATGACCCACTGCTGGTGATCGAGGTCATGAAATCGCGAAGTGCTAAGTGTCTATCGGGAATGCTGTTGGGGATTGCGGTGCCGTGATACTTCTGTGGCACATCCCGTGCGTTAGCATCCGCCGAGCGCTAGAAGTGGTCGACCATCGTAGGCCTTGGAGGAACGGAACCATGACTTGGACCAAACCCGAATTCGCAGTGGTTGAGCTGGGGATGGAAGTCGGCGCGTACGCCGGCAATGCCTGAACCAGGCTGCAACGGTTGAGGGGGGGCCGGGTGACGAACCCGGCCCCTTTGTTCAATGCGCGTGAGGATCCTCGGCTCGGCGGCAGGCGGTGGCGTGCCACAGTGGAATTGCGGCTGCCCGAACTGCGTCGAAGCGCGAAACCGCGGCGCGGGCCGCACCCAGTCGTCGGTGGCCGTCAGCGCGGATGGCGAGCGCTGGGTCTTGCTCAACGCCTCTCCGGACCTGCGCACCCAGCTCGCGGCGCACCCGCCGCTCTGGCCTCGGGGCAGGCGAGGCTCCTCTGTGGCCGCAGTCGTTCTCACCGATGGCGAAATCGATCATACGCTCGGGCTGTTGCTGTTGCGGGAGAGTGCCGCACGGCTGCCGGTGTACGCACCGACCGGCGTGTCCGCCCTGCTTGGCGACGCGTGGCCACTCTACCGGGTATTGTCCGCGTACGCGGGCGTTGAGGCTCGGACCCTCGATGAGAGTCGCCCGATCACACTCGCGGACAGCGCCGGCGTCCCTCTTGGACTGTGCTGCTCGGCGACCGCGGTGGCGCGACGCCCACCGCGCTACGCCCGCTCAGCCCCGGCAGCGACGTTCGATGTCGGTCTTCGCATCACCGACGAGCGCACCGGTGGGATATTGGCGTACGTTCCAGCTGCCGGCGGTGTCGACGACGCGGTGCGTCGCGTGTCCACCGGTGCGCAGATACTGATGTTCGACGGCACGTTCTGGTCCGACGACGAGCTGCGGCATGCGGGAGTCGACGCCCCGAGCGCCCGGGAGATGGGTCATCTACCCATTGGCGGACCCGCCGGAAGCCTGGAGCTCCTGCCGGGCCTTGGCGTCGGGCGCACCGTGTACGTGCATATCAACAACACGAACCCGATTCTGCGCCCTGGCTCGGCGGAGCGGGCGGCGGTGGAGGCAGCGGGGATGGTCGTGGGAGACGATGCCATGGAGTTCGAGCTGTGAGCGTGCCCGCCGTGTCGCGCGGGGCCGACGACTTTGTGCGGCGGCTGCGCGGCGTGCTGGAGCGGCGCTACCACCACCGGCATCCCTTCAATCAGCGGATGCACCGCGGAGAGTTGTCCCGTGACGAGCTGCAGCTCTGGGTGGCGAACCGCTTTTACTATCAGATCTGCATTCCCGTGAAGGACGCGTTGATCCTGTCCAGCTGTCCGGAGCGCGAGGTGCGCCAGCAATGGATTCAGCGCATCATCGACCACGACGGGCGGCCGGGGGAGGAGGGAGGCATCGAGGCCTGGCTGCGGCTCGGTGAGGCGATGGGCGTTCCCCGGGACGACCTGCTCGGCCAGCGTCGCCTGCTTCCCGGGGTCCGGTTTGCCGTGGACGCCTACGTCAACTTCTGCCGGTTCAAGCCGTGGCTCGAAGCCGTGGCGGCCTCGCTGACGGAGATGTTCGCTCCGCTGATCGTGAAGGAGCGGCTTGCCGCGATGCTCAGTCACTACAAATGGGTCGACCCGGGAGGCCTCCAGTATTTCAAGAACCGGCTCACCCAGGCGCCTCGGGACGCCGAGTACGCCCTGGCGCTCGTCACGGACCGGTTCCGGAGTCGCGCCGAGCAGGACCGCGCGGTGGCGGCGCTCGAGTTCAAGTGCGATGTCCTGTGGTGCCTGCTCGACGCGGTCGAGCGGGGGCCTCTTCCGGGCAGTACTGGGTGAGCGCCGTGGCCGACGCTGCTGCGCTGCGGCTGCACGCCAAAGCACGCCTTCAGCGGGACGACGTGCGTGGGCGGGACGTTCTGTTGTATCCCGAAGGACTCGTGACCCTGAACGCCACCGGGGTCGAGATCCTCAAACTGTGCGACGGGACGCGTTCGCTCGCCGACATCGTCGCGACGTTGGAGCGCCGCTATGAGACGACCGGTCTCGCGGCGGACGTCCGCGCATTTCTCGAAGGCTTGGCCGCCAAGGGACTCGTGACGTATGGACCCTAAGCCCCTCTGGCTGCTGGCGGAGCTGACATACAAGTGCCCGCTGCAATGTCCCTATTGCTCGAACCCCTTGGACTTCGCCGGCGGGCGCTTCAAGCGGGAGCTCTCGACGGCGGAGTGGTGTCGCGTGTTCCGCGAGGCGAAGGCGCTCGGCGTCCTCCAGCTTGGCCTCTCCGGCGGCGAGCCGACGCTCCGGCCTGATCTGGAGGAATTGATCCGCACGGCGCATGACGTCGGGTTGTACACGTCGCTCATCACCTCGGCGTATCGCCTCACGAGAGAGCGGCTCGCGACGCTGAAGGCCGCCGGCCTCGACCACGTGCAGATCAGCATCCAGGGCGCTGACGCAGCGACGTCCGACCTCGTGGCGGGGACGGCATCCTACCGAGACAAGATCGCCGCGTACCACTACACGCGTGAATTGGGATTCCCGCTCACGGTCAACGTCGTGCTCCACCGGCGGAACCTTGACCAGGTCGAAGCGTTGATCCGGCTCGCCGAGTCGCTTGGCGCCGAGCGGATCGAGCTCGCCAACACGCAGTTTTACGGATGGGCGCTTCATAACCGCGACGCGCTGATGCCGACCAAGGCCCAGCTCGACCAGGCGTGGCAAATCGTGCAACGGGAGCGGGCGCGCCTCGGCACGAAGCTCGAGATCGTGTGGGTACTGCCCGACTACTATGAGCAGTATCCCAAACCGTGCATGGGCGGCTGGGCGCGGGCGTACATGACGGTGACGCCGGCCGGGGAGGTGTGGCCGTGCCACGCGGCTGGCCGGATCACGACCCTCACCTTCGAGAACGTCCGCGACAAGTCACTGGCGTGGATCTGGGAGCACTCGGACGCATTCCAGCGGTTTCGGGGTGATGCCTGGATGCCCGAGCCGTGCCGCTCGTGCCCGCGGAAAGCCCAGGACTTCGGCGGGTGCCGCTGCCAGGCGTTTCTCGTGGCGGGCGACGCCGCGGTGACCGATCCCGTGTGCTCGCTGTCGCCGCATCGCCCGTTGATCGACGCGGTGGTGGCGGCGGTGGAGCGTTCGGTCACAGACGGACAATCGCCGGACGAGTGGACCTACCGCGCGGCGCCCGCCTCGCGGGCGCTCGCGGCGAAGGGATGACCGCCGCCGCGATCGACGCCCGGGGACTCGGGAAGGATTTCGGTCCGGTCACCGCACTCGATCGGCTGGACCTGGAAGTCCACGAGGCTGAGTTCTTCGGGTTTCTCGGCCCGAACGGCGCGGGCAAGACCACCACCGTTCACCTGCTGGCGACGCTCCTCACACCGTCCCGCGGGTCCGCCAGCGTAGCGGGTCACGATGTTCGCCTCGACGGCCTCGCGGTCCGGCGCAGCATCGGGCTCGTGTTCCAGGAGACGACGCTCGATCGCGATCTGACCGTCGAAGAGAATCTCCGCTTCGCGGCCAGGCTGTGGAACCTTCCCGATCGCGACGCGGGTCCTCGCATCGATGCGTTGCTCGGCCAGTTCGGGCTCGACGCGCGGCGGCACGATCAGGTGCGTACCCTGTCGGGCGGCATGCGCCGCGCCGCGGACATCGCCCGGGGCATCCTGCATCAGCCCCGCGTGCTCTTCCTCGACGAGCCGACGGCGGGTCTCGACCCCCGCGCGCGCCGCTCCCTCTGGGAGCTGATTCGCACCCTGCGCGCGGCGTCCGGCCTCACGGTGTTCCTGACGACGCATTACGTCGAGGAAGCGGAGCCGTGTGACCGGGTGGCGGTGATGGATCGGGGTCGCCTTGCCGCCCTCGGGACGCCGGCGGAGCTCAAGCGGGCGGCCGGGGTGGCGTCCCTGGAGGAAGTGTTTCTGGCGCGCACGGGCCACGAGCTGGCCGAGAGCGCCACGGGCTGAACGTGCGCGCGGTGTACGGCATCGTCGTGCGGGAATTCGTGCGGTTCCTCCGCCAGCGGGGCCGGGCGCTGTCGAGCGTGGCACGGCCATTCGTGTGGCTGATCTTTGCGGGCGCCGGTTTCGCGGCGGTGTTCGCCGGTCGCAGCGAAATCGACTATCGCGTCTATATGGCGCCGGGCCTCCTCGGCATGGTCGTGATGTTCGGCTCGCTGCTCGCCGCGCTCTCCACGGTCATCGATCGCGACGCGGGCGTGCTCCGCATGATGCTCGTCGCGCCGATCCGGCGCGGCACGGTCGCCCTCGGGAAGACGCTGGGGGCCACGCTCGTGGGGACGGCGCAGGCGGTGGTCGTCGCGGCGATCCTGCTGCCGGCCGTCGGTCTCACGCCCACGCCCGCCGGAGCGCTCCTCGCGCTCCTCGCCGTCGTGCTCCTGGGACTCGCGCTCGGGGCCATCGGGGTCGTGCTCGCGGCCGGGATGCGCTCGATCGAGAATTTCGCGGGCGTGATGAACTTCGTGGTCTTCCCGATGCTGTTCCTCTCGGGCGCGCTCTACCCGGTGCGGCATCTCGGTCCGGTGCTCCACATACTGGCGCACGTGAATCCGCTCGCGTACGGCGTGGATCTGCTGAAGCACGCGCTGCTCACCCAATGGACGGACGCCGGGTACGGGGGAGAGCTGCCGATCGCACTCGATTGTGCGGCACTCGCGCTGTTCGCCCTGGCGGGCCTCGCGGCCGCCGGGCCGTTACTCGCGCGCGAGGGTGGTGTGGCGCGCGCGGCGTTCCGGGAGCGCCGCTAGGTCACGACCAGGTAGGTGATGATAGCGGTGATGATGAGGACGATCAGCCCCGCCGCGATGCTCGTCAGCAGGGTATAGGCCGCCGTCCGGTCGCGCGGTGCTTTCATGACGGGCGGGAGTCCCGCCGCGAACAGCCGGATGCTGTAAAGCCCGATGAGCATCCCGAGCGGCTCGATTCTGGGGAACACGGCGAACGCGCCCGCCAGCCAGTACGGCGTCGTGCCGTACGCGGCGACCTTCAGCGCTTGCACGCGGTTCCGTTGCCCCCCGACCCACGCGCCGATCGCATCGATCGCGACCGCCAACGCGTAGACGCCCACCAGATTGAGCACGAATTCGAGCACCCCTGCCTGAACGGCCGTGCCCAGCTTGACCGGGACGACGCCGAACGTCAGCGCGCTGCCACGCTCACCATCGAACAGCAGTGCCCCGACCGTCGCCGCGATCGGGCCGATCGCCGTCATCGGAATCAGGAACCGTGAATAGATGGGGCCGGCGCTCGTGAACTCGGGGGCGAGCGTCGCCCACTCCTGGGTCGGCTGGAAGAGCAAGCGCTGCGCGCGCGCCAGCCATGCCGGGAGCTTGCGCGGCGGCCGGGGCCGAGCGGCGGTCGGCTTGACGGTCGGCCGCGGCGGTGGGCCCGCCTTGGGGGGGGTTGGGCCGCGGGGTGGCGTCGGGCCGCGCGGTGGTGGACCGGGCGGTCGCGGGGGCTGAGGAGGTGTGCGCATGTCGGCACAAAATAGGGATCGCCTCAGTGGCCGCCAAGACGCAGATCACCACCGGTCCCGCATGGCAAGATGCAAGAGGGCTCGGACTTGTCACTTGCGACGCAAAGCCCCTTGTAGCTTGGCGTCTTGGCGTCTAGCGACTCAGATTGGTGCATGCTGATCGACGTCCACGCGCATTTCTATCACGATCGCACACCCCGGGCGGACTGGCGCGAGCGCAACGTGAGCCGGCTCGACGCGGGCCGGAAGATCGGCATCACAATCCACGTCGCGTCGATCCTCGGCAGCTTCGGCCGGACGTCTCCGACGTACTTTCCCTCGCCCCGGGACCTGGAGTACGGCAACGACGCGTTGCTGACTTTGGCGCGCGAGCATCCGGACGCGATACGGGGGTATGTGACCGTCAACCCGAACTACACGGCGCACGCCCGCGCCGAGATCGTGCGCTGCCTCGGCGCGGGCATGGTGGGCATCAAGCTTGCCGCGAGCCGACGCGCCACCGACCCGCTGCTCGATCCTATCTGCGAGCTGGCTGCCCAGCGTGGCGTTCCCGTGCTGCATCACATCTGGCAACATCGGCGCCACGACTGGCCGGGTCAGGAAGCGTCCGATGGTGTGGAGCTGTGCGCGCTCGCCGCGAGGCATCCCACCGTGCGTTTCATCCTGGCCCACATCGGCGGGGGGGGCGACTGGCAGCACTCGCTCGCCGAGCTCCGAAAGGGGACCGCGCCGAACGTCTACATCGATCTCTCGGGGAGCGGCGCGGATGGCGGCCTGCTCGAAGGGTGCCTCGACGCCGTTGGCCCCACGCGTCTCCTCTTCGGGACGGACCTGACCATGGATACCGGTTGGGCCAAGCTGCGCTATCTCGAGCGCCTGCTCCCACCGCGCGAGCTGGAACTCGTGAGGTGGCGCAACGCGGCGAGCGTTTTCCCGCGTGGCGCGTTTCCCGCCGACTGATGCGAATCGACGTCAACGCGTTTGTCGGGGCGTACCCGTTCCGCCGGATACCGGGCACGGCGGTCGAGAAACTGTTGCCCGCATTGGACCGCACGGGGATCGACGTGGCATGGGTCAGCCATTTGCCCAGTGTGTTCTGGCGCGATCCGATGGAGGGAAACGCGTGGCTCTACCAGGCGGCAGGGTCCACCCAACGACTCAGGCCGGTGCCCGCCGTTCACCCTGGTCTCACGAGCTGGGACGCCGCGCTCGGTGAAGCGGCGGACCGTCACGCGCCTGCGGTGCGCTGTGATCCGCTGTATTACGGCATCGAGGCCGCAGGTCCGGAGATGCGCGTGCTGGCGGCGGCGTGCGGGGCCGCGAAGCTCCCGCTGGTCATGGCCGTGCGGCTGGAGGACGGGCGGCAACGCCATATCAACGATCGGGCTTCCGAGCTCCCCGCGGCCGCCGTTCGCGCACTGATCCGCAGCGACGAGGACGTCCGTCTCCTGATCACGCACGCGGACCGGGCGTTCATCGAGGAGGTGCACTTCGGGTCCACGCCGGAAGAGGCGGCACGGCTCTGGTGGGACGTCAGCTGGATCTGGGGGCCCCCGGAGGATCAGCTCGAGACCCTGCTCGGCACCATCGGCGTCGATCGGTTCGTGTTCGGCACCGGCCAGCCGCTCCGGATCCCCGAGTGCAGCGTGGCAAAGCTCGATCTGCTCGAGCTGCCCGCGGACCAGCGGGCGGCGATCGAGTCGGGCAACCTCGAGAAAGGACTCGCCGCGTGACGATCACGTCCCCGCAGCTCCGACATCGGCTCGAGTGGGGCCTCATTCCAGCCGTGCCCGTACCGTTCCGTGGTCGCGAGCTGGCCGGCGATGCGCTTCAGGCGTACGCGGCGTGGATGGCGGAGCACCAGGTGGCCGGTGTCGCCGTGTGGGCCCACACGGGGCGGGGGCCTCACCTCTCGCCGGACCAGCGGCGGCGAGTGCTGGCGACGTGGCGCGCGGCCCTGCCGCTCAGCGCGATCGTGGCGGGAGCATCCAGCCTCGAGATGGCGCGAGAAGCGAAAGCGGGTGGGGCGGATGCGCTGCTGGCGTTTCCGCGCCCGGACGATCCGGTGGGGTTTCACGACGCGCTGAGCCGGGAGCTCCCGGTGATCGCCTTCTATCTGTACGGCGGGGCGGGCGGTGTGGCGTACGACAATCAAACCCTCCATGCCCTCCTCTCCCTGCCCAACGTGATCGGCATCAAGGTCGCCACACTCGATTCGGTGTTGACGTTCCAGCGAATCGCCGGCTTGATGCGAGACCACCCGGACAAGCTCCTCCTGACGGGCGAGGACCGGTTTCTCGGCTACTCCTTCACCATGGGCGCCCGCGCGGCCTTGATCGGCTTGGGCGCCGCTTTGACGAATTTCCAGCTCGGCCTGATCGAGTCGTTCCGCACCGGCGACTTCGGCAAGTTCGTCAAGCTGTCCGGCTTGTGTGATCGGTTCGCCGGCGCGACCTTCGTCCCGCCGATGGAGGGGTACGTGCGTCGGATGCTCT
>DASQIB010000026.1:0-19091 GCA_035631795.1 Gemmatimonadales bacterium
TGATCGCGCGGGACACCCGCATCACCGACCTGGCGATGACGACGAACGGACTACTGCTCGCCAAGCACGCGGCGGCGTTGAAGGCCGCTGGGCTCTCCCGGGTGACCGTGAGCCTCGACACGCTGCGCCCCGAACGGATGCGCACGTTCGCGAAGAGCCCGCATCACGCCGACGTGCTCGCGGGCATCGAGGCGGCGCGACAGGCCGGGTTCGAGAAGATCAAGCTCAATACGGTGGTGATCCGGGGGTTCAACGACGACGAGCTGATCGACCTGATCGATTTCGCCCGCTCGCACCAGGCCGAGGTACGGTTCATCGAATACATGGACGTGGGGGGGGCGACGCGCTGGTCCATGGATCAAGTCGTGTCGCAGCGCGAGATCCTCGAGACCCTCGGACGACACCATGGTGCGATTCGGCCCCTCGCCGACGAGTCCCGCGCCCCTCCCCCCGCGGAGCGGTTCGGGCTGCCCGACGGGACCACGTTCGGGATCATCGCGTCGACGACCGCGCCATTCTGCCGCACCTGCGACCGAAGCCGCATCACGGCGGACGGAACGTGGGTGCTGTGCCTCTATGCGGAGGGCGGCCTGGATCTGCGGGAGCCATTGCGCCGCGGCGCGACGGACGAGGAGCTGGCGACCATCATCCGGGACGGGTGGCGCGGACGGAGAGACCGGGGCGCGGAGGAGCGGCTGGGCGTAACGCACCGAGGCGCGCTCTATCGCATCGAGTCGCTGCGCGCGGATCCCCATCGAGAAATGCACACACGCGGAGGGTGACCGCACCCCCATGGTGAACAAGATCACGGTGGTCGGGGCAGGGAACGTCGGCGCGACCGCAGCGCAGCGCCTCGCCGAGAAAGCGCTCGCGCGCACCGTCGTCCTCGTGGACGTCATCGAGGGCGTCCCGCAAGGCAAAGCGCTCGATCAGTGGGAGTCTGCCCCGATCGAGGCGTTCGACACCCGCGTCGTCGGCGCGAATGATTACAAGGCCGCCGCGGGCAGCGAGATCGTCGTGGTGACGGCCGGGATCGCCCGCAAGCCCGGCATGAGCCGCGACGACCTGGTTCGCACGAACGCCGAGATCGTGAAGCAGGTCTCGCAGCAGATCAGGCAGCACTGCCCGAACGCCGTCGTCCTCGTCGTATCCAACCCGCTCGATGTGATGTGTTGGGTGACGAAGCAGATCACCGGGTTCCCACGGGAGCGCGTGATCGGGATGGCCGGCGTGCTCGATACCGCGCGGTATCGCGCGTTTCTCGCCGAGGCGCTCGACGTGTCGGTCGAGGACATCCAGGCGATGGTCTTGGGCGGCCACGGTGACACGATGGTACCCTTGATCTCCTACACGACCGTTTCGGGCATCCCGGTGACTCAGCTGCTCGACACGCCGACGCTCGATAAGATCGTGGAACGGACCCGAAACGGCGGCGCCGAGATCGTCGCGTTTCTGAAGACCGGGTCAGCCTACTACGCCCCCTCGGCGGCGGTGACGCAAATGGCCGAGGCCATCGTGCACGACAAGAAGCGCATCCTGCCGTGTGCCGCGTGGGTGCAAGGGGAGTACGGCGTTTCAGGCGTGTATCTGGGGGTCCCGTGCAAGCTGGGGCGGGGCGGGCTCGAAAAGATTGTGGAAGTGAAGCTCTCGGCGGACGAGCAGGCGGCGCTCAAGAAGTCGGCCGAGGCCGTGAAGGAGACGATGACGGCGGTGCAGCTCTAGGCCGCGCCGGTGAACTCTTTCACCGGCGGCTTGGGCGCGAGCGTCGCCTTGAGATAATCCCGGTTCAGCCGCGCGATGAAGTCGATCGAGATCTCCTTCGGACAGGCGGCCATGCACTCGCCGTGATTGGTGCAGGCGCCGAACCCTTCCGCGTCCATCTGGTCCAGCATGTTCACCACGCGCGCGCCGCGCTCCGGCTGGCCCTGCGGCAAGAGGCCGAGGTGGGACACCTTGGCGGCAACGAAGAGCATCGCCGAGGCGTTGGGGCACGCCGCCACGCAGGCGCCGCAGCCAATGCAGGCCGCGGCGTCCATGGCCAGGTCCGCGTCGCGCTTGGGCACGAGCGTGTTGTTCGCCTCGGGGGCGCTCCCCGTCCGGGCGGTAATGAAACCGCCGGCGGCGATGAGGCGATCGAACGCCCTCCGGTCCACCACCAGGTCCTTCACTACGGGAAACGCGTGCGCCCGCCAGGGCTCGAGCCACAGCTCCGCTCCGTCGCGGAACATGCGCATGTGCAGCTGGCACGTCGTGGTCGCGTGCCGCGGGCCGTGCGGCCGCCCGTTGATGACCATCCCGCACGCCCCGCAAATGCCCTCGCGGCAATCGTGATCGAACGCGATCGGCGACTCCTGACGCAACAGGAGCTGCTGGTTGAGCACGTCCAGCATTTCGAGGAACGACATGTCGGGGCTCACGTCGGTCACGTCGTAGCGCATGAAGCGCCCGGGGTCGCTGGGCCCCGATTGGCGCCACACATGGAGGGTGAGCCGCATCAGGCGTAGCTCCGCTGGGTCAGGTGGACCGCCTCGAACGCGAGGGGCTCCTTGTGCAACACCGGCGCCTTCCCCGCACCCGCGTACTCCCACGCCGCCACGTAGCTGAATCGCGCGTCGTCGCGCTTCGCCTCGCCCTCGGGAGTCTGGAACTCCTCCCGGAAATGGCAGCCGCACGACTCTTCCCGGTCTAGGGCGTCCCGGCACATCAGCTCGGCCAGCTCGAAGAAGTCGGCGACGCGTCCCGCGTGTTCGAGGGTCTGATTGAAGTCCTCGCCCCGGCCGCCGACATACACGTCTCGCGCGAACTCGTCCCGCAACTCAAGGATTTTCTTGCGCGCCTCCTCGAGACCCTGCGCGGTGCGGGACATCCCGCACCTGTCCCACATCAGACGGCCGAGCTCGCGGTGGAACGCGTCCGGAGTCCTGCGACCCCGGGCGGTGAGCAGACGGTCCACTCGCTCGCTCACCTCGCGCTCGACCTGCTTGAAGGCCGTGTGGTCCGTCCCGAGCTTGCCGAGCTTGGCCTGCGCCAAGTAATCGCCGATCGTGTATGGGAGAATGAAGTAGCCGTCCGCCAGCCCCTGCATGAGCGCGCTCGCCCCCAGCCGGTTGGCGCCATGGTCCGAGAAGTTCGCCTCGCCGATCGCGTACAACCCGTCGACGGTCGTCATCAGGTTGTAGTCCACCCACAAGCCGCCCATGGTGTAGTGCGGGGCAGGGTAGATCCGCATCGGTACCTCGAAGGGGTTCTCGGCGGTGATGCGCTCGTACATCTCAAAGAGATTGCCGTATCGCTCTGTGATCACGTGCCGGCCCAGGCGGCCGATGGCGTCCGCGAAGTCCAGGTACACGCCGTACCCCCCCGGGCCGACGCCGCGTCCTTCGTCGCACACATCTTTGGCGCGCCGCGACGCCACATCCCGGGGCACCAGGTTGCCATAGCTCGGGTACAGCCGCTCGAGGTAGTAGTCCCGCTCCGCTTCCGGGATCTGTCGCGGCGGTCGAGCGTCGCCCTTCTTCCTGGGCACCCAAATGCGCCCGTCATTGCGGAGCGACTCGCTCATCAGCGTCAACTTCGACTGATGCGGGCCGGTCTGAGGGATGCAGGTGGGATGGATCTGGGTGAAACACGGATTGGCGAACGCCGCCCCCCGGCGGTGCGCCCGCCAGATCGCCGTGACGTTACACCCCTTCGCGTTGGTGGAGAGATAATAGACGTTCGAGTACCCGCCGGTCGCGAGCACGACCGCGTCCCCGACGTGCGACGCGACGGCTCCGGTGACCAAGTCGCGGACGACGATCCCGCGGGCACGGCCGTCCACGACCACGAGGTCGAGCATTTCGGTACGAGGATGCATCTTGACCTTGCCGGCGCCCACCTGCCGCTCCAGCGCCTGATAGGCGCCCAGCAGCAACTGCTGCCCCGTCTGGCCACGCGCGTAGAACGTCCGGGCCACCTGTACCCCCCCGAAGGACCGGTTCGCGAGCAGGCCGCCGTACTCCCGCGCGAACGGCACGCCTTGCGCCGTGCACTGATCGATGATCCGCGCGCTCGTCTCCGCCAGGCGATACACGTTGGCCTCGCGCGATCGGAAGTCCCCGCCCTTGATGGTGTCGTAGAACAGGCGGTAGACCGAGTCGCCGTCGTTCTGATAATTCTTCGCGGCGTTGATGCCTCCCTGGGCGGCGATCGAGTGCGCCCGGCGCGGCGAGTCCTGGAAGCAGAAGCTCGAGACGGTGTAGCCCAACTCGGCGAGCGACGCGGCGGCGGAGGCGCCGGCGAGCCCGGACCCGACCACGATGATGTGATGCTTCAGCTTGTTCGTGGGGCTCACGAGCTTGATCGCGGACTGGTGATGCTCCCATTTCTCGGCCAGCGGCCCCTCGGGCGCTCGCGAGCGCAGCTCCATTAGCGGAGCGTCCCGACGAGCACCGCGACGGGAATCGCGATGTACGCCGCCGTGATGAGCGCGGCGATGGTGCCCGCGACGCCGCGACGCCAGCGGAACGTGGGCGGGCGGTTCAGCCCGAGAGTCTGGAACGCGCTCCAGAGGCCGTGATCGATGTGGAGGCCGACGACGACCACGGCGACG
The DNA here is from genome assembly GCA_035631795.1 of Gemmatimonadales bacterium. GTDB lineage: Bacteria > Gemmatimonadota > Gemmatimonadetes > Gemmatimonadales > GWC2-71-9 > AG41. The sequence goes on from DASQIB010000026.1 coordinate 4,592, forward strand.
ATGTACATCGCGGAGACGGGCCAGCGCTGAAAGCTGGCCACCAGGTTGTGGTACACGTCCCCGCGCACGAAACTCGGATTCGCGGCGCCGAACGTGAGGTCGAGCAGATGATAGATGACGTACAGGAGGATGATGACGCCGCCCCAGCGCATCGTCCGAGCCGCATAGGTGGTCTCCGTCGGGGTGAGCCCGTGATAGCCGACCGGTCGGGCCGCCCAGCTTGCCCGGGTCACGGCGATCGCGGCCCAGACGTGCAGGAACACGGAGGCCAGGAGGATGAGGCGAACCGCCCAGAGAACCTGGCCTCGAGCGAAGAACGGGGCCCCGACCGTGCGCAGCCCTTCCGCATACGCGTTGAAGTGCTCGGGGCCCTGGAACACCTTGAGGTTGCCCGCGAGGTGACCCACCACGAACAGGAAGAGCATCACGCCGGTGACGGCCATGATCGCCTTCTTCCCGACGAGCGAGCGCACGAGGCCCGGACGCGGGGGGGGGACGGCGATGTTGGGCGAGCTGGTCATGGAACGGTGGGATGATACCTGTACCCCGGCGGCTCAGGCAAGGCGAGGCGCGGTCGCGCTATCTTTAAGTCGATGCCAATGAGCGACGTCCGCACCGCTCCAGGGCCCGACACCGAACGCCGCGCCGACGCGCGCGTCACCACGCGCCCGTCGATCGGGCGGCCCACCGTCGTCATCGTGGGGGCGGGATTCGGGGGCCTGCGGGCGGCGCGGGCGTTACGAAAGGCCCCGGTGGACGTCGTGCTCGTCGACCGGCGCAACTATCACCTCTTCCAGCCGCTCCTCTATCAGGTCGCGACCGCCGGACTCGAGCCCGAGCAGATCGCCCGACCGGTCCGCGCGGTGCTCCGGCGCCAGAAGAATTTCGAGTTCCGGATGACTGAAGTGACAGGCCTCGAATCCGGCGCCAAACGTCTCCTCACCGCGGACGGCCCGATCGCGTACGACTACTTGATCCTCGCGGTCGGCGGGGAGACGAATTATTTCGGCCTTGCGGGAGTGCCGGAGCACGGTTTTGGCTTGAAAGACATTCCCGAGGCGATTCGTATCCGGAATCATGTGCTGCATGCCTTCGAGCGCGCGATGCTCGAGCCCGACCCCGAGCGCCGTCGGGCCGAGCTGACGTTCGTCGTCGTGGGCGGGGGCCCCACCGGCGTCGAGATGGCTGGCGCCCTCTCCGAGCTCATCCGGCTCGTGTTGGTGAAGGACTACCCGCGGCTCAACATCAAGGACGTCCGCGTGCTGCTCGTCGAAGCCACCGACCGTCTCCTGGGCCCGATGCCCGCGCGGCTGCGAGAGGCGGCGGCGGAGACCCTGTGGCGCAAGCACGTGGAAGTCCGCTTCGGCGCGACCGTCGCGGACTACGATGGGAAGCGCGTGGTCCTGAAGAGCGGGGAGGTCATCCCGGCGGGGACGCTCATCTGGGCGGCCGGAGCCAAGGCGGTGCAGCTGACGTCGCACCTCGGCTTACCCATCGCGCGCCAGGGTCGCATCCCCGTGAGCGACACCCTCGGTGTCCGCGGACACGACGGCATCTACGTCATCGGGGATGCCGCCTACCTCGAGGCCGACGGGGAGCCGCTCCCGATGATGGCGCCCGTGGCTATCCAAATGGCGGAGACGGTGGCGCGGAACATCCGCCGGCAGCTGGATGGCGCAGCGCCTATCCCGTTCCGCTATCACGATCCAGGGTCGCTGGCGACCATCGGCCGGAACGCCGCCGTCGCCTACATCTGGGGGATCGGCTTTACGGGCTTTCCCGCGTGGGTGGTGTGGCTGGTGGTGCACATCCTCCAGCTCATCGGGTTCCGGAACAAGCTCTTCGTGCTGCTGAATTGGGCGTGGGATTACTTTTTCTACGAGCGGGCGGCGCGCCTCATCACAACGATGGACTGATCAGGACACCGTCGGCCGTGGCGCCCGCGAGCGGGTCGGGGCCCGCATCGGCGCCCGCCGCACCCGGCGCACCACGCCGTCCCAGCCGCACTCCAGGCACCAGCGACGTTGCAAAGCGGGGAGCCAGTGGTCGAGCAAGCGGTTCTCGAGCGCCGCCATCTCGATACCGCAATGCGGGCACTGCGCACCCCGCGGCAACAGCAGGTAAGTGACCGCGGCGACGATCGCGACCCGCATCGCCACTGTGACGAGCAGGACCACCACGACCAGCATGCCTCATCATAGCGTCCGGCGACGCGCCGGGCCAGCATCAGGCCCGCCCGATCCCCCGGCCCCCCCGGCCCCCCCGGCCCCCCCGCGCGCCGCCCCCACGAATTCGAGGATCCGTCGCTCCAGCTCGGCGAGCTCGAGCGGTTTCACGAGCACGCGCTCGCGAGGCACCGGAGCGTTCCCCGGCTCGGCGAGCTGCGAGACGTCCCCCGAGAGAAAGAGCACGCGCGCCGCGAGCTCGGGCCGCTCCTCTTCGAGCTGCGCGTACAGCTCCATCCCTCCCATGCGCGGCATTCGGAGGTCGGCCAGGATCACGTCGACCGGCCGCTCGCGAAGGAGAGTCAGCGCCTCCGCCCCGTCGCTCGCTTCCTCTACCTTGGCGCCCTTCCGCGTCAGGTACCGGAGCATCGGGCGGCGCACGGGTTCTTCGTCCTCCACGATGAGTACGCGCACCCCGGCGAGCGACGGCCCGCCCGGTCGCGCGGCGGCGGTCGGCTGCGCGACATCGGCGGCGGGGGCGGGAGCGGGAGGGGGGGCGGGCGAGAGGGTAGTGCCCACCACTGCGGTCGCGATCGGAAGCGACAGCACGAAGCGCGCACCACCGCCGGGCGCCGGCGCCAGCACGAGATCGCCTCCCGCCTCCCGCGCGATCTGACGCGAGATGTAGAGGCCCAGGCCCGTCCCGCGGCGGCCCTTGGTGGTGGCGAACGGGCGGAACAGGCGCGACGAGATCTCGGGTGACACGCCTTTTCCGTTGTCGGCCACCGCGACCGAGACGCGCGCGTCCTCCACCCAGGTGTCGACCATGAGCTGCCGCGGCGGCTTCACGCCGCGCAGAGCGTCGATCGCATTCGAGAGCAGATTAACCACGACCTGCTCGAGCTTGATCGCGTCGCCCTCCACGGCCGGCAGGGTCGGATCGAGGTGACCTCCCACCGCGATCTCGTCCACGCCGAAACGGAATGACACCAGATCGAGCCCGCCGCGGACGACGTCGTTCAGGTTGACACGCGTGACCTCGCGTTCCGTCGCCCGCACAAACCGCAGCAGCCCGCGTAGCAGCTTCGTGGCCCGGCGGGCCTGCCGCAGGATCTGCCCCATCTCGTTTCGCTGCTCACCCTGCACGGCGGCGTCGGCGAGTCGATTCTCCGCGTGCGCCGCGATCGCCATGAGCGGATTGTTCACCTCGTGCGCGACGCCCGCGAGCAGCTCGCCCGCGGCGGCGAAGCGACCTTGCTCCTCGGCCCGATCCCGCAGGACCCGGGTCATCGTATTGAAATGCTCCGCGAGGCGGCCGATTTCGTCGGCCGCGAGCGTCGGAACGGCGACTGTCAGATCGCCGTCGGCTACACGCCCGAGACCCGCCTCGAGGGCATGCAACGGTTGCGAGACGCGGCGTCGCAACACCAGCACCAGGAGGGGAATCCAGAGCATGCCCACCACGAGCCAGAGCGCCGTATCGCGTCGGACCTCACCCGCGGCGGCTTGCAGGGCCCGCTGGCGTTGTAGCAGGTAGGCACGCGCGATCCGTCCGCCGCCGGCCATGCGATCGTTGACGACTTGACCCAGATCCTCGAGCGCGGGGAGCCTCGCGGTCACGCTCGTCACGCGCCCCTGTGCGATTTCGCTGACGGCCTCGGCCAGCGCGCTCCCGTTCCTGGATAGGGCCCCGTCCGCGCTGACGAGCTGCGCTCGCAGGGTGTCCGGGATCGGGGCGTTCGCCGCCAGCACCAAGGGAGTCCGGCCGATCTCCAGCAACCGATGGACGAGCGGCAGAGCGTTGGCGCTCGGCGACGCCCGGCGACCGAGAGCCCGAACGATGACCAGTACCTGGTCGAGCGCACTGTCACGGCGCGCCAGGTTCTCGCCCGCGATCGTGATCGTCTCGGTGGCGGCGCCGAGCGCGAGTGCGGGCCGGCTGACGCGGAAGTAGAGGTAGAGCGGAAGGGCGGCGGTGTAGACACCCGCGGCCAGCGCGACGGCGAGTAAGGTGGCGCGGAGGCTCAGTCTTGTGTTTCTTCCTGCTTCTCTCTCGCCTGGATCAACCATCGTGCGAATTTATGTCGCCCTCGCCGTGCTGGCCTGCGGGCACGCCCTCGTGGCAGCGGCTCAGGACCCCTTCGAGCAACGCCTCCTCGCCGTTCCCGACACGGCGAGCGCGCGCACCATGACCTTCGATTTGACGCGGGTGCCGCACGTCGCCGGCACGCCAGCGCAGGCGGTGACGCGTGATTATGTGATCGACAAGCTCCGCGCCTGGGGCCTCGAAGCCTGGACCAAGGAGTATACGGTCTACATCCCGCATCCGGACAGCGTCTCCGCGTGGCTGATCCCTCCCGGTGGCCGCGCCGCCGTGCTCAGCCTGCGAGAGCCGGCCGTGCGCGAGGACCCCACCAGCGCCGGGCGCCAGGTTCCCCCCTTCAACGGCTATACCGGGGATGGAGACGTGACCACGGAGGTCGTGTATGTCAATTACGGCCTGATCGAGGACTACCAAACCCTCGATTCGCTGGGGACGAGCGTCAGAGGGAAAATCGCGATCGCGCGGTACGGACGCTCCTTCCGCGGCATCAAGGCCCGCGAGGCCGAGAAGCACGGCGCGGTGGGGCTCATCATCTATTCGGACCCACAGGACGACGGCTACACCCGGGGTGACGTGTACCCGCGCGGCCCGATGCGGCCGTGGGGCGGGATTCAGCGGGGCAGCATCCTGAACACGAACGGCGATCCCACTACACCCGGATACGCGTCGCTCTCGGGCGCCCGCCGAGTCCCGGAGGACTCTCTCGCCATTCCAAGGATTCCCGTCATTCCCATGAGCTACGGCAACGCCCGCCGATTCCTCGAGCGCCTGGCCGGGGCATCGGTTCCCCAGCCGTGGCAGGGCGGGCTCCCGTTTCGCTACCACACCGGTCCGGGCCCCGTGCGCGCCCGCCTGCACGTCAAGACCGAGCGCGGCGCGCGCGCGCTGCACCCGATCTGGGACACGTTTGCGATGGTGCGGGGCGCGCGTTTTCCGGACGAGTGGGTGGTGATCGGCGCGCATCGCGACGCGTGGAGTCCCGGAGCGGCGGACAACATCAGCGGCACCGTGACGGTGCTCGAGGCCGCTCGCGCGTTCGCAGAGCTGGCCCGGGCGGGGATGCGCCCCGCGCGCACCGTGATCTTCGCCACGTGGGACGCCGAGGAGTGGGGATTGATCGGGTCCACGGAATGGGTCGAGGAGATGGCGGACTCGCTCGCCGGGCATGCCGTCGCGTACCTCAATGCGGATGACGTCACGCAGGGCCCGCGTTTCGCCGGGAGTGGCTCGCCCTCGCTCAAGCCGCTGATCCGCGACGTCACTGCCCTGGTGCCCGATCCGTCGGGACGGGGCAGCGTGCGCGCGGTCTGGCTCGACCGCGTCCACGGCGATTCGGCGTCGTTGACGCTCGCCAATCTCGGCGGGGGGTCGGACTTCGCCGGTTTTTACCACCACCTCGGCATTCCGGCGGCGGCAGTGGGCTTCGAGGGTCCCGGCGGCGTGTATCACTCCATGTACGATTCCTACCATTGGATGACGAGGTTCGGGGATCCCGGGTACCGGGAGCACCAGGCCACCGCTCGCCTCGTCGCGCTGCTCGCCGCGCGACTGGCGAACAGCGATGTGTTGCCTTTCGATTATGAGGCCTTCGGCACGGAGCTGACGCGGCTCGTGGCGCAGCTCGACTCGGGCATCACCAAGCACGGGTGGACCGTGTCGACCACGGGCCTACGGGACGCGCTCGCCCGATTCACGGCGTCCGCTCGGGCGTTTGCGGCAGCGCGAGACAGCGTGCGGACGGCGGATACGTCGCGCCTCCGCGCCGTGAACGAGGCGCTCATGCAGGTGGAGCGCCGCCTCACCCGCTCGCAAGGCCTCGTGAGCCGGCCCTGGTACCGGAGTCTGCAGTTCGCCTCGGATGTCGACAACGGGTACGCGACGATGGCGTTCCCCTCGGTGAACGAGGCGATCCGCTACGCCGACGCCGCGACCGCCGAGCGGGAGCTCGCGGATCTCGTGGGCCGTGTGGACGACGCACGCGGCGCCCTCGAGCAAGCCACGGCCGCGCTCCGCTGACTGGCGAGGGCGGGTGCCACCGCCCACATTAGGTCTCGCGCAGGAAACGAGGTCGGCATGGCGGGCGATGCGGGCGACAGAATGAAGGTCGTGATCGGGTACGCTATATGGGCCACCCTGTGCGCCGCAGCCGCCGGGGTGGCCGTCTCACTCCTTCACACCGCCTTTTTCAGCTATCACGCCGGACCGCACGACTTCTGGCGGGTCCTGTTCGACGACGTCGCGATCGCGCTGGCCATCGCCGCGGGGCAGGGGGCGGTGGCGCTGGTGAGCGGCAGCATCCTTGCTCATCTGAACCGCGCGCTGCACGCCACGGTCTTGCTGGGTCTGTTGGTGGGCCTGTTCGACTTCGTCATGCTCTTCATTCAGATGGCCTTTCCCCGAACCGAGCTAGGGTGGGTGCCCGATCTCGTGATCCTGGCCGTCGTCACGCTCGCGATCACCATCCTGGGGTCGCGCCTCGCGGCCGCCACGTCCCCTCCGTGAGCGACGAGCGGCGCGCAGAGCTCGAACGCCTCGAACGGCGCGTAGAAGTCCTGGAACAGATGATGCGGCGCCTGCTCGCCCCGGTGGCGGGACAGGGGGGACCCGCGGCCAAGGACTTTACCACCCTTCCGGAGCCGCGTCCGCCGGCTCCACGGACTGGCCCCCTCATCGTCGAGCCGGCATCGCCGCTGCCGCGCCCCAAGGCCGAGGGTCCGGATCTCGAGCAATGGTTCGGCCAGCGGGGCCTGTTGGTAGTGGGCGTCCTGGCCCTGCTGACCGCGGCGGGCTTCTTCCTCAAGTACGCGATCGACCGGGGGTGGATCGCGCCGATCGTTCGCTCGCTGCTCGCGATTGTCGCAGGAGTGGCCGTCGGTGCGTGGGGCGAGGCGCGGATCCGCCGGGGCCTGCGGCGGTACGGCGCGGCCATGATCGGCGCCGGCGGCGGGCTGGCCTACCTGGGGCTCTGGGCGGCCGCCGGGCCCTACGGCCTGATCGAGCGGCGCGTGGGCATTCTGCTCCTCGCCGCGTGCACCGTAGTCGTCATCGTGCTGGCGCTCCGGCACGAGGTCGAGGGACTGGCCATCTGGGCTCTGGCGGGCGCGTACCTGGCGCCGGTTCTGCTCCAGCCCTCCGTGCGTCACCCAGAAGCGTTCCTCGGATACCTCGAGATCGTCGGACTGGGGACGGGCCTGCTGGCGTACACGATGAGCTGGCGCCGCACGTTCGACCTCGCCCTGATCGGATACTTCTTGTTGGCCGCGGCGGGCGCCCGCGACGCGCTCGCCAGCCCGCTCGGCTGCTGGTTTCTCGCGGCGGGGGCGCTTCTCACCCTGCACGTGACGCGGCGCCGCGCGTGGCCGGAGGCGCGCCTGGCCATGCCCGCGGTCACCTGGCTCCTGCTCGGCGTGGCGCTCGCGGACCTGCACGGCCAGGAGCCGCGCTTGTGGCTTGCCCTTGCGGCGGCGGTGGCCGTCGCCGGGCTGCTCTGGTGGCAGCAGATCGACGGCCGGCTGGGCGCCGGCGAGGAAGCCGTGCTGTTCGTCGCCAATCCGCTCGTATTGATCGCGCTCGCCGCGATGGGTGGCCTCCGCGTGTTCGTGGACACACCCGCGCTGCTGCCCGCGCTGCTCGCCGCGCTCTACTTGGGCGTCGGGTGGGTCCGCCGCACGGCACCTCACATGATGATGGGATTCGGGCTCGCCGCACTGGCGTTCGCGGTACAGGGGGACCCGTGGACGGTCGTGGTGGGGTGGACCGCGCTCGTACTCGCGGCGCTCGCCGTCGAACAGGGGGGAGGCCGGCCGGGCGCGCGCCCGGCGGCGCTCGGCCTTGCGGTCGTGACGTTCCCCTGGCTCTTCGGCGTGGCGCTTCACGATCGGGCGTTCGCGGCCCCCGCGTTCGGAGATTCCTGGGCGGTCGCCCTCTACGTCTACGTCGCTGGCCTGGCCTTGGCCGCGCGCAGTTGGCGCAAGGCCGGCCGCGGAGCGGAGCTGCTGTGGCTGTTATGCGGTGCGGCGGTGTTCGCGGGCGGCTCGATCGAGCTCCAACGGTATTTCGCCCCGCGGTCTCCGCTCGCCGCCGACCTGGCGCTGAGCGTGTTCTGGCTCGTGTATGCCGGGGCGCTCGTCCAGCTCGGATTTTCGCGCCAGCGCAAGGACGTGCGATCGGCGGGGCTGGTGGTCGCGGCGGGCGCCGGTCTCAAGATCGTGCTCTACGATTTGTCCAACCTCGAGGCCCTGTATCGGATCGCGTCGTTTTTCGCGCTCGCGCTCATCGCGCTCGGCGTGGCGTACGCTTACAACAAAAGAGCGTCAAGTAGAACCGTATAGGAGAGACGTTGAGAACAGGCGTGGAGAAGAACCGTTCCGCCACGGCTCATCTCCACGGTTTTCCTCGACGATTTTTCTCCACGTAGTTCCTCAACGCCGTTCATAGCTTGGGTAGCGTTATTCCCCGCTGCGCCTGATACTTGCCTTTTTTGTCTTTATAACTGACTTCGCATTCGTCTCCCTCGTCCGCCGTGAAGAACAGGACCTGCGCGATCCCTTCGTCGGCGTAGATGCGCGCGGGCAGGGGCGTGGTGTTCGAGATCTCGAGGGTGACGAAGCCCTCCCACTCGGGCTCGAAGGGGGTCACGTTGGTGATGATGCCACACCGTGCGTAGGTGCTCTTCCCGACGCACAGGGTCAGGACGTTGCGGGGGATACGGAAGTACTCGACGGAGCGGGCGAGCGCGAACGAATTGGGTGGCACGATGCAGACATCGCCCGTGAATTCGACGAACGACTTCGGGTCGAAGCGCTTGGGGTCCACGATGGCGGACAACGCGTTGGTGAAGATCCGGAATTCCGGCGCGACGCGCATGTCGTAGCCGTAGGAGGACAGGCCGTAGGAGATGACGCCGGCCCGGACCTGCTTTTCGGCGAACGGCTCGATCATCGCGTGCTCGGTGGCCATGCGTCGAATCCAGCGATCGGATTTGATGGACATGGGGCGCCAATATATCGGCGGCGCCTACACTTACGCCACTCGATTCGGTTGACAACCTTCGCGCGCGCGAATACGTTTCCGAAGTCAAGTGAATTTTTTCACGAACTCATGAACCAGCCCTATCTCTCCTTCCTCCTCTACTTCGGCTTTGTCGCGTTCAACGCGTTCGTGTTGATCGGGCTGTCCCATCTGCTCGCGCCGCGCCGGCCGACGGCGCTGAAGGACATGCCGTACGAAAGCGGCATGCCGCCCCTCGGGGATGCGCACGAGCGGTTTTCGGTCAAGTTCTATCTGGTCGCGATGCTGTTCATCGTGTTCGATATCGAGACCGTGTTCCTGATTCCGTGGGGCGCGATCTTCTTCGGCGGCGCGACGGGAGGCGAGGGGAGCGGAACAGCGGGAGGACCGAGCACCGGCTTCCTCCTGTTGGAGATGCTCGCATTCATCTTCATTCTCGCGGTCGGGTACGTGTACATCTGGAAGCGCGGGGCGCTGGAATGGGACTGAGCACATGAAGCGCGTGGTGGAAACGAAGGAAGTCGCGGGCCAGAATCCCAACTACCTGCTCGCCAAGTTCCAAGATCTCGTGGACTGGGCGGTGAACTCGTCGCGCGCGAACTCGCTGTGGCCGATGCCGTTCGGCACCGCCTGCTGCGCCATCGAGTTCATGGCGACCGCGGCCAGCCGCTTCGACTTCGCGCGCTTCGGGATGGAGCGCCAGGCCTATTCGCCCCGGCAGGCGGACGTGCTCATCTGTGCGGGCCGCCTCCCGTTCAAGCTGGCCCCCGTGATCCGTCGGATCTACGATCAAATGCCGCAGCCGAAATGGGTCATCTCCATGGGCGCGTGCGCCTCGACCGGCGGGATCTTCGACAATTACGCGATGGTGCAGGGCATCGATACGATCGTCCCGGTGGACGTGTACGTGCCGGGGTGTCCGCCGCGCCCCGAGGGCTTGCTCTACGGGATCTTGCTGCTCCACAAGAAGATCAAAGGCGAGTCGCTGTTCGACCGGGTGCGACGCCGGGACGAGCAGCCGCTCGACGATCGCGGATTGCGCCTCCCGCCCGAGACGATCGACGAGATCTCGGAGCCGTTCGGCAATTCCGTCCACCAGTTCCGCTCGGCGTGAATCCGTCCGTCGACGCCCTCCGAGCGACCTTCGGCAGCGCGATCGGCCGCGCGCTCGAGTCATGCGGCGACACCATCGTGTATGTGCGTGGCGACGCACTGCTCCAGGTGCTCGCGTGGCTGCGCGATACGCCGGACCAGCGATACGACTACCTCGTGGACGTTACGGCGGTCGAGTATCGCGACCGGGAGCGCCCGCTCGAAGTCGTCTACAGCGTTCGCTCGCTCGAGCGCCGGGTCGATCTCCGGGTCAAGGTCGAGCTCGACCCCGAAGGCGACCTCGCGGTCGATTCGGTCGTCCCGCTGTGGCGCGGAGCCGATTGGCTCGAGCGTGAGACGTTCGACATGTTCGGCATCACCTTCCGCGGGCACCCCGACCTGCGCCGCATTCTCATGTGGGAGACGTACGCGGAGGGCTATCCGCTGCGAAAGGACTTTCCGCTGCGCGGGCGGTTCAGTCGCGCGGAGCAGGTGCGCCAGGCGCTGGCCGCGAACCCGGAAGCCCATTACTCCATGGAAGAGCTGTCCATCGCGGAGGCGTACGGCGAGCTGGCCCCGGAGATGAAGGAGCGGCTGCGCCGTGGTGAACGCGGCAAGCTCGCCGGTTCGGAATGACGAAACGCACCATCGAGCTCGATCTCGCCACACCCGGTGTCGACGCCCAGGGCCACTCCACGCGCGTGCCGCTCGGGGTCGCGGAGGAGCCGGGGCTCGCGAGCGAGCACATGCTGCTCAACCTCGGACCCCAACATCCCGCAACCCACGGCGTGCTGCGGCTGGTGGTGGAGCTCGACGGGGAGACGGTCGTCCGGGTGATCCCCCACGTCGGCTACCTGCATTCGGGCTTCGAGAAGTTGGGGGAGTACCGTCACTACAATCAGATCATCCCCCTCACCGACCGCACCGACTACCTGTCGCCCATGGCGAACAACGTGGGGTTCGCGCTCGCGGCGGAGAAGCTCATGGGCATCGAGATCACCCCACGCTGCACCGTGCTGCGGGTGATCGCTTGCGAGATGAGCCGAATCATCTCGCACATGGTCTGGCTCGGCACCACGTCCATCGACATCGGCGCCTTCACCCCGTTCCTCTGGACGTTTCAGGAGCGCGAGCGGATCTACAACCTCCAGGAGTTGTGGACCGGCGCGCGGCTCACCACCAGCGTGACGCGCGTGGGCGGGATGATGGCGGACATTCCCGACCGATTCATCGAGGGGTTGCGACACTTCACCCGGACGTTCCCGAAGACGCTCGACGAGGTCGACCGCGTCCTCACCCGTAATGCGGTCTGGGTCGGGCGCACGCAGGGCGTGGGCCCGCTCACCGCCGCTGAAGCGGTCAACCACTCGCTGTCCGGCCCGATGCTGCGCGCTAGCGGCGTGCCCTATGACGTCCGCAAGGACAAGCCGTACCTCGGCTACGAGACGTACGACTTCGACGTGGTCGTCGGTGAGCACGGCGACGTGTACGATCGCTACCTCGTCCGCTTCGAGGAATGCCGGCAGTCGAACCGGATCCTGGAGCAGGCGATCGAGCGCCTGCCCGACGGGCCCGTCAACATCGACAACCCACGGCTGATCCTGCCGCCCAAGTCCCGCGCCATGAACGACATGGAGGCGATGATCTATCACTTCAAGCAGGTGATGGAGGGCGTGAAGGCGCCCGTGGGTGAGGCCTACGTCGGGATCGAGAATCCCAAAGGGGAGCTGGGCAACTATCTGGTGTCGGACGGAACAGCGAAACCCGTGCGGTGGCGCATCCGGCCCCCCTCGTTCATCAACCTGTCGGCCTTGCCGAGGATGGCGGAAGGGCACCTCTTGAGCGACCTGATCGCGATCAACGCTTCGGTGGATATCGTCATGGGCGAGGTGGATCGATGAGCGTGACGGCGCACCCCCCGCACCCCTCCTCCACACCCGCGGGCCCCGACGCCTATGAGCCTGTCTTCTCGGGCGCCGTACTGGAGCAGTTGGGGGAAATCCTCGCGCGCTACCCCACGAAGCAGGCGGCGTTGCTGCCGGCGCTGTGGATCGTGCAACGGGCCCGCGGCTGGATCTCCGACCGCAACATGGCGGAGGTGGCGGAGGTCCTCGGCCTCACGCCCGCCTACGTGAAGGGCGTCGTCACGTTCTACACGATGTACCATCAGCATCCGGTGGGGAAGCACTTCGTCCAGGTCTGTACGACATCCCCCTGCAACATCTGTGGAGCGGAGGCGGTCGCGAAGGCGTTACTCGAGACCACCGGCGCCAAGGAGCTGGGCGCGACCAGTCCCGATGGGAAGTGGACCGTGATCGAGGTCGAATGTCTCGGCGCCTGCGGCTTCGCGACGCCGGTGCTCGTCGACGACGACTTCATCGAGTCGGTGACGCCGGACAAGGTTCCGGAATTGGTGAGGAAATACAAGTGAGGCGAATGCTGAATGTAGAATGTCCAGCGATGAGTAATGTAGAATGTCCAATGATGAGTGTTCAATTGGACATTGAGAATTGGACATTCGTCATTGGACATTCCTGATGGGCTACCCCCACAAGCCGCATCCCCGCGAGACGGTCGTCCTCTCCAAGTATTTCGGCGACGCGGACGCCCGCACCTACAAGGGCTGGGTCAAGCGCAGCGGGTACGAGATGCTCGCCCAGGCGCTCACGATGGAGCCCGCGAAGGTCATCGACATCGTGAAGGAATCCGGCCTGCGGGGCCGCGGGGGCGCCGGCTTCCCGACGGGCCTCAAGTGGTCGTTCATGCCCAAGGAAAAGAAGAAGCCCCACTACCTCTGCGTGAACGCGGACGAATCGGAGCCCGGGACGTTCAAGGACCGCGAGATCATGCGGTGGACGCCCCACGCGCTGCTCGAGGGGTCGGCGATCGCGGCCCACGCGATCCAGGCCGAGGTCGTCTACATCTACATTCGCGGCGAGTTCACGGAGCCCTGGACCTATATGGAGCGGGCCCTCGCCGAGGCGAGCGCCGCCAAGGTGTTCGGCGGCATCAAGATCTATCTGCACCGCGGAGCCGGCGCGTACATCTGCGGGGAAGAGACGGCCCTCATGAATTCGATCGAGGGGAAGCGGGGCAACCCGCGAATCAAGCCGCCATTTCCGGCCGCGGCGGGCGTGTTCGGCATGCCGACCACGATCAACAACGTCGAGACGTTGGCCGCGGTGCCCCACATCCTCAAGCAGGGCGCCGCGTGGTACAAGGGTTTGTCGCTGTCCTCGCCCAAGAGCACGGGGACCAAACTCTTTTCCGTGTGCGGTCACGTGCAGAAGCCGGGGAACTACGAGGTCACGATGGGCTTCCCGCTCAAGGACCTCTTGCACGAGCTGTGTGGCGGGATGCGCGCCGGCCGCACGCTCAAGGCATGCATTCCCGGAGGCTCGTCGGTCCCGATCCTGAACCGCGAGGAGACCGAGAGTTGCCTGCTCGACTACGAGGGCGTCGTAGAGAGAGGCTCGATGCTGGGCTCCGGCGGCGTGATCGTGTTCGACGATTCGGCCGACATGGTCTATCAGATCATGCGGCTGGCGCGCTTCTACGCACATGAGTCCTGCGCCCAGTGCACGCAGTGCCGCGAAGGCACGGCGTGGACGACCAAGATCCTCGAGCGCATCCTCGCCGGTCAGGGAAAGATGGCGGATCTCGACCTCCTGCTCGATCTCTCCGAAAACATGACCGGCAAGACCATCTGCGTGCTCTCCGATTCCTGCGCCGCCCCGGTCGTATCCGGCATCAAGCGCTTCAAGAACGAGTTCGAGGATTACATCACCGGACGGCGCAAGCCGGTGATGGTGGCCTGATGGCCGACGAGCTGATCAATCTCACGATCGACGGGGCGTCGGTGAGCGTCCCGAAGGGGACGCTGGTCATCGAAGCCGCGAAGCAGGCGGGCGTCCTCGTGCCGCACTACTGCTATCACCCCGGGCTGCCGGTGGCGGGCGTGTGCCGCATGTGCCTCGTGGAGATCGAGAAGGCGCCGAAGCTGCAGATCGCCTGCGCCACGCAGGTGGCGGAGGGCATGGTGGTGCGCACCCAGTCCCCTCCGGCGAAACAGGGTCGCATGGGTGTCCTCGAGCTGCTCCTGATCAACCACCCGCTCGATTGCCCCATC